>CAXMOD010000001.1:0-22108 GCA_964194905.1 uncultured Desulfobacterales bacterium
ACGTTGAAGGGTTGGTGCTCCGCGCGGCCAGAGGCCCTGCGTCGGCCAGGGTCATTGCCGGCTCGGCGCCCGGGTGAGTTACGACCACCGGGCCCTGGGCCGAACTTCGCGCCCGCGGCGCATGACACGCTGCATGAAGAACCGGGGCCCGTCGAGCCGTTTGCACGCGAGAAACAGGACGATCCGAAGCAGATCGGGATCGCGGCTGTGCAGAGCGGTGACCAAGCCGGGGAACATCCGCATCAAGATGCGGGTCGACGCCGGCCGGTATGGGAACAACACGATCCGACTCCGCTCGTCCCGGTCGAACCGGAAGTCCTCGATCGATTCGGTGGGAGTGTCGTCCAGAGCCCGCTTGTCGGGCACGTAGCCCCGCTCGGTGACGTGCCCGTTCAACGCACGCGTGACTTCGTCGTCCGGCTCGAAGATCCGATTCAGCAGGTCCTTATCCCCGTTGAAGTGCAGCACCGCTGGCTGGCTGGATGAGTACGTATCGCCGATCCGATCTCGCGTCACGTCGAGGTGCGTGCTGCCGATGGCAGAGAGAAACAGGCGTGCGTTGCGGTCGATCTCGATGCGCCCCGGCCGTACGAGGTAGTAGCGAAAATAGGTGCTCTGGTCGTTCGTACGCTGAATCGGAAAACGAAACGGGCTGCTTATCTCGGATGTGACCGCGCGCAGCGCGCCCGCGTAGCCGATGAACGCTCCTGAATTCAGGAACCGGTAGGGTGTGCCATCGTCCGGGACGTCACGGCTGAACCTGGCCGGCGTGCACCTGCGCTCGCCGGAAAAAACGATGTCCCGCCCGAAAGAACGAAACAGCGACTCGATCGTGCCCTCGCTCGCTTCGTTGATGAAGCAGATGTCTCGCGCATCGGTGAACAAGACGATCTCATCCTCTGGCAACCTCGCGAGCACGCGGTCGAGCAGGAGGATCTTGTACAGATGGAAGTAGCGGGTCCAGAGCTGCTCGTGCGCCAGAACCAACGTCCGAAACCCGAGCTTCCTTCCGCTGTTCAGCAGGGCAGCGATACGTATGTCCTCCCCGATCAGTCGGCGGGGCGTGTAGACGGTTACGTGGATCATGGCGCCTGACGGGCGCCGGACGATGCGGCGCACGAACGACGAGAGCTTGCGCTACTTCCAGAGCATCGTGCTGTTTCTTGTGGCATAACGTTCGGATCGACGTTAGCAGGTAGATCCCCGTGCTGGCCGTAGAGCACATCTCCCGCTTTCGTTGCCCACCCCGGATCCTCGACCGGCTCTACGGCTCGCGCTACGCGCGACACTTCTACACCAGCGACGAGCTGGCCGGGTCCCGCGCGCGCTGGGAGGGCTAGCCGACGAGCGCGGCGCGCATTGGTTCGACCCAGCGCCGGGGATCGAGCATGGACCATACGTGGCCGGCTTCGGTTTTCGAGGAGAGCTCACGCTGCCACCGCCGCAGGTTGTCTACGTCCGCTGCTTCTTCCCAGTCCTGGACGATGGCCACCGGCAGATCCGCGTACAGCACGTCGAGCGGCGAGGTCGGAGTAATCACGATGCAGCCGAGATAGATGGCTTCCCAGGTGCGATGGCAATCCAGCCCGGTCCCCGGCGCACTCAGAACGAAGGGGTACCCGGCGTAGCGCTGCCAGATGTCGCGTTCCGGAATCCATGCGTCCAGAGTGTCCACGTGCTGGCAGCCGTGCAGACACTCGTAGGCGCGCCGTCTCTGCTCCGGCCACAGCGCCGTGTGCCGATGCACGGCGAGGTCGTTGAACACGCGCGGCTCGGCGTTCTGTACGGGAGTGCGGATCCGGCGCAGACGGCGCAGGCGAGCCGCCAGCAGCGCCGGGCTGAGGCTGCCCCGCAGGCGATGGAAGTCGAGCCCGATGGGGAGAGGGTGCAGCTTGTCTTGCGAGAGATCGTCGCAGTTTTGCGTGTACCACCGGACGAGGTGCGGCGATTCGAGGAGAGCTCGGGCGGTGTGCGACGAGAGATCCGAGGGCACGCGTGCGTCGCCATCGCCAGTCACAAGCACGAACGGGCTACGAATGGTCGGCAGCGCCACCTCCACGAAGGTGTCCAGATCGCACCGTCGGCCCTTGCGAGCCTGCGACCCGAGACGAACCCAGACCAGACCAGACGCGCCGCGGTAGTAACGACGAAAGAGCTCCGGTGACTGCACGGACTCCGTGCTGCGCAGCCAATACCTCCACGGGCCGCGAAAGTCGCAGTGCCGCGCCATGCCCTTGGACCACAACAGCGGCGGCGGGGCCGACGCGGCGCATACCAACTTGTAGAGGAAAAGCCTCGGCTCGACCATCGGCGCTCGTCGACTTCAGGGCCCAGCCGACCGTTCGGGCCAGGTTAGCGCAATCCTGCTGCCGCCTACGGTCTTGGCAGGTTGAGATCCCCGGGGAGTTGTCACTTCGGGGCTTAACGGACCTCGAAGACCCGCTTATCCCTCCGCGCCTCAGTGAGACCAAGACTGGCCACGAGCGCCTCGTAGAACTCTCGGGCAGGCTCAGGGACACATGGCCCGGGGAACCAACCTCAAGTGGATTCAGGCCCAGGGCGGGTGGGCGAGCGCCAAGCTCCTCCTCGACACCTACGGCCACTACCTGCCGAGCGAGTCCACCGGCTACGCAGACGCCCTGTCCGACGCCCCCGAACGGCCCTATACGGCCCCTAACTTCGCGCGCGAAGCCGCGGCCACCGACGGCCCGACGGACTCGAACACCGAAAGTCGAACACCCACGCGGGATTCCACCGGCGGGAAATGGTGGGCGCGCCCCGGCTCGAACGGGGGACCCCCTGCTTGTAAGGCAGGTGCTCTAGCCAGCTGAGCTACGCGCCCCGGCCGGGAGGGTAGTGCAGCCGGCGGTGCCCATCGGGGGGGATTCCCGTGATAGAATCGGCGCGAAACCGGGCGGAGGACGAATCCCCCCGCCGTCGCCCCGGCCCCCCGCTCCAGCACCCCACGCTGTCCCGCCGCCCACTCAGCCGCACATCACAGGATTCGGCTCCCCCAACCCATCCAAAGGAGGGAAGTCTGTGCCGATCCTTACCGTCAGTCGGTACTCCGTGCGAATGGACAAGCAGGCGAAGTGGGTGCAGCAGTTGGCCGAGTCCGCCGCCCTGGCAAACGAGCAGGGCGAATCGATCCAGTGGCAGACGAGCCAGGTAACCGGGGGCGAGCTGGGTGCGTTCTACGTCGGCCTGCAGAGCGAGACCGTGGCGGAGGCCGTCGGGCGCGACGACGTGCCGACGCTGCTGACTCGGCTCTACGGCGAGAAGAAGGGTATCGAGCGACTCGAAGAGGCGTCCGAGTGCCTCGCGGCCGCCGAGACCATGATCCTGCGCGACCGCCCCGACCTCAGCTACCCCGCCGACGCGGGCGCGATCCCGGCCGCGCTGCTCGTCACGCGCATCACGGTGCGACCGGGGCAACTGGAAGCCTGCGAGGAATTGGTCCGCAAGATCGCCGAGGCGGTCCCCAAGACCGACGACCCGCGCCGCTTCACGACCTGGCAGGCGCTCGTGGGCGACCTGCGCACGCTGGGCAGCGTCCGCTCCGTGGCCAGGCTCGAGGAGCTCGACGCGGCGCTGCCGCCCGGCGATCTGCTCGTGCAGGCGTTCGGCGCCGCAGAAGGCGGGCTCATCTACCGCGCCGGCCTCGAAGCCATCGAGGACATCCGGGCAGAGCTGTGCGTGCCGCGGCCCGAGCTGTCGCACGTACTGCAGTAGCCGCAGTAGCCGATCCTGGAGGGCGTTGCGGGGACCCAACATCCCCGGAACGCCCTCGCACAGCTCCGCCTGCGCGCCCGGCCGGAGATAGACCGGTTCCCTCTGGACAACGGGCGCCGGCCCGCGTCACCCTTGGCCGTGGAGGACATCCATGACCACGGATCCCGTAGTTCCCGCCGGGGGCGCCAACTTCATCGATCGCGTGGGCCGCGCACTGCGCCTCGACGCGCAGCTCTTCGAGGAGATCGAGCACGATCCCAGCGCCATCGGCCAGGCGGCCGGAGTGGTGGCCCTGGCGGCTCTCGCGTCCGGCATCGGCAACCCGGCGATACACGGAGCGGGCGGAATGATCGGCGCTGTGATCGGCGCGTTCCTCGGCTGGTTCGTCGCAACGGGACTCGTGTGGCTCGCCGGCGTGCGCATGCTCGGGGGAACCTCGGACTACCCGGAGCTGCTGCGCACCCTCGGCTTCGCGGCCGCGCCGCAGATCGCCATGGTGGCGGGCCTCATCCCGGTGGTCGGGCTGCTGGTGCCCCTGCTGGTGGCCATCTGGGGCCTCGCGGCCTACGTCATCGCGGCGCGCCAGGCCCTGGACGTGACCACCGGCAAGGCGATCGTCGTCTGCGTGGTGGCCTTCCTGCTGTCGGTACTGCTCTCGGTGCTGCTGGGACGGCTGGCCGGGGTCGTCTAGGGCAGCAGGTCGTCGTCGGCCATGCGCTTGGTCACTGCTTTCGTGACGGACGTGATGACATCCTCGTTGGACGAGGGATCGAAGGTGTCCGAATGGGCGGCCCACAGCAGGTCCTTGCTGTTGGCGTCGTAGAGGTGGGTCTCGAGCTTCACCGTGGTTGCGGTGCGCCAGTAGCCCGGCGACGTGACCACGTCGTAGCCGACGCCGTAATAGCCGTACCAGCCGCCGTAGTAGCTGCCGGGGATGACGTGGCTCTGCGGCGGTACGTAGTGCTTCTCCTGCTCCACCTTGACGAGGCGCGTCACCACCACCGCATCGAGGGTCTGTTCCGCCAGCACGGCGCGGATGGCCTGCTCGGTCATGCGTTCGCCGCCGTGCAGGTGCTGGTAGCTCGCCACGGCGTGGACGCCGCGCTTCCCGAGCTCCTCAACGAAGTGGTCCTCGAAGAGGCGCCGGGTCGCGTCCTTCTCGGAGACGCCGATGACGAGCATCCGCTGCACCGGGCCCGCGCTGGTGCGCGCGCGCCAGACCTCGGTCAGGTCCGTACGCGCGCCGCAACCGGCAAGCAGCAGCAGCGCAATGCCGAGGACGACGACCCGATGCATCCGGAGGGCCCCGGCTAGTTCACGCCGGCGGGGGTGGAGGGCATGCCGGACCCTGTTTCACCCGGGGGCTGCTCGTAGATCTCGTCGATCAGGTGGTCGCCCTCGTGGATGAAGCGGCTGTCATCGGCCGTCAGCGCGTGTGCCAGGACTTCATCCATCTCTTCGACCAGCTGGATCTGGATGCCGCGCTTGATCTTCGCCGGGATGTCCTTCAGGTCCTTCTCGTTCTCCCTGGGGATCAGAACCGTGTCGATCCCGCCGCGGTGGGCGGCGATGAGCTTCTCCTTGAGGCCCCCGATCGGCAGAACCCGCCCGCGCAGCGTGATCTCGCCGGTCATCGCGACGTTGGCGCGCACCGGGACGCGGGTCAGCGCCGAGGCGATGGACGTGGCGATGGTGATCCCCGCCGAGGGACCGTCCTTGGGGATTCCGCCCTCGGGCACGTGGATGTGGATGTCCACCTTCGAGTAGAAATCGCGCGAGAGGCCGAGCTGCTTCGCGCGCGAGCGCACGTAGCTCATCGCGGCGTTGGCGCTCTCCTGCATGACCTCGCCCAGGCGGCCGGTCACCTGGAGCTTGCCCTTGCCCGACGTCACCGACACTTCGGTCTGAAGCAGCTCGCCGCCCACCTCGGTGAAGGCGAGGCCCGTGCACACCCCCACCCGGTCGTGCTTCTCCTTCTCGCCGTAGCGGTACTTGGCCACTCCGAGGAGCTTCTTCACGGTGGAGGGCGACACGCGCACCTTCTGGAAGGCGTCGCCCTGCTTCACCAGGTCGCGGGCGATCTTGCGGCAGACGCTGGCGAGCTCACGCTCGAGGCTGCGCACGCCGGCCTCGCGGGTGTAGCGGCGGATGAGCTCGAGGATGCCCGAGTCGCTGAACTCGACGTTCTCCTCCTTCAGGCCGTTCGCCTCGCGCTGCTTCGGCACCAGGAAGGCCTTCGCGATCTCGAGCTTCTCGGACTCGATGTAGCCGGGCAGCTGGATGATCTCCATGCGGTCCTGGAGCGGGCGCGGGATCTGGTGCAGGACGTTGGCCGTACACACGAACATCACCCTCGAGAGGTCGTAATCGAGGTCGAGGTAGTGGTCGTTGAAGGTGTGGTTCTGCTCGGGGTCGAGCACCTCCAGCAGCGCCGCCGACGGGTCGCCGCGGAAGTCCATCGACATCTTGTCCACCTCGTCGAGGAGGAAGACGGGGTTGCTCGTGCCGGCCTTCTTCAGGCTCTGGATGATCTTGCCCGGCATCGCACCGATGTAGGTGCGGCGGTGGCCGCGGATCTCGGCCTCGTCGCGCACGCCGCCCAGGCTGATGCGCACGAAGTCGCGGCCGGTGGCCCGCGCGATGGACTTGCCCAGGGAGGTCTTGCCCACGCCGGGCGGCCCGACCAGGCAGAGGATGGGGCCCTTCATCTTCTCCACGAGCGCCTGCACGGCGAGGTACTCGAGGATCCGCTCCTTGGGCTTCTCCAGCCCGTAGTGATCCTCTTCCAGCACGCGCTCCGCTTCGACGACGTCGTGCTTCTCTTCCTTGCACTCGTCCCACGGAAGCGAGAGGATCCAGTCGACGTAGTTGCGCACGACCGTCGCCTCGGCGCTCATCGGCGACATCATCTTGAGCTTGCGGATCTCCTTCTTCGCCCGGGAGCGCGTCTCCTTCGGCATCTTCTTCTTCTTGAGCTGCTGCTCCAGCTCGTCGATCTCGCTCTTGAATTCGTCGCGCTCGCCCAGCTCCTTCTGGATCGCCCGCATCTGCTCGTTGAGGTAGTACTCCTTCTGCGAGCGCTCCATCTGCTTCTTGACGCGCGAGCGGATCTTGCGCTCGACCTGGAGCACCTCGATCTCGGCCTGCATCAGGCCGTACACCTCTTCCAGACGCTTGCCCGGGTCCACCAGCTCCAGCAAGTGCTGACGCTCGTCGATCTTGAGGTTCAGCTGGGCGACGATGGTGTCCGCGAGGCGCGAGGCGTCCTCGAGGCTGGCCACCGTGTTGAGCATCTCGGGCGGAACCTTCTTGTTGAGCTTTACGTAGGTCTCGAACCCCGAGTGCACGCTGCGCACCAGGGCCTCCACCTCGACCGTGGTGCTCGCCTCCTCTTCCAGCAGCTCGTACTCGCAGGCGAAGTACGGGTCCGTCTGGCTGAAGCCGCGGATTCGCGCGCGTTGCCTGCCTTCGACGAGGATCTTCACGGTGCCGTCGGGCAGCCGCAGGAGCTGGATGATGGAGCCCAGGGTGGCTACCCGGTAGACATCCTCCTGATCCGGCTCGTCCTTCTCGGCCTCGCGCTGGGCGGAGAGCAGAAGCTCGCGGTCGCCGCCCACGGCCTCTTCCAGGGCCTTGATGGAGCGGGGTCGTCCCACGAAGAGCGGCACGACCATGTGCGGGAAGACGACGATGTCGCGCAACGGCAGCAACGGCGCCACCAGGTCCCCGGTTTGCCGGTCAGCGCCACCGTTCTCGGCGGGCGTACCTGCGCCGTCCTGGCTTTCGCCGTCGTCGTCGTCATTCTTGAAGATGGCCATGGGCTCCCGTTTCTCCTCGGGGGGTCCTAAGGGGGCGTCGAACTCAGGCGGATTCCGCTTCGCGCTTCACGACGACGAGCGGCTCCGCACCCTGCTCGATCACTTCCACACCGATCACCACCTCCTCCACGTCGTCGCGCGAAGGGATGTCGTACATGAGCTCGAGCATGACGCCCTCGAGGATGCTCCGAAGACCCCGGGCTCCGGACTTGCGGGTGACGGCCTTGCGAGCCACCGAACGCAGCGCGCCATCGGCGAAGCCCAGGCGCACGTCCTCGAACTCGAACAGCTTCTGGTACTGCTTCACCAGCGCGTTCTTCGGCTTGGTCAGGATGTCCACCAGGGCCGACTCGTCCAGCTCATCGAGGGTGGCCACCACCGGCAGCCGACCGACGAATTCCGGGATCAGGCCGAACTTGAGCATGTCCTCGGTCTGGACTTCCTTCAGGATCTCGCCGAGCTGGCGCTCCGACTTGCGCGAGATGTCCGCGCCGAAGCCCAGGCCCTTCACGCCGATGCGGCGTTCGATGATCTCGTCCAGGCCGCAGAAGGCGCCGCCGCAGATGAACAGGATGTTGGACGTGTCGATCTGCACGAACTCCTGCTGCGGGTGCTTGCGGCCGCCCTTGGGCGGCACGCTCGCCATGGTTCCCTCGATGATCTTCAGCAGGGCCTGCTGCACGCCCTCGCCCGAGACGTCGCGCGTGATGGACGGGTTCTCGCTCTTGCGCGCGATCTTGTCGATCTCGTCGATGTAGATGATGCCGCGCTGAGCCCGCTCCAGGTCGTAGTTCGCCGCTTGCAGCAGGTTCAGGATGATGTTCTCCACATCCTCGCCCACGTAGCCGGCCTCGGTGAGCGTGGTGGCGTCGGCGATGGTGAACGGCACATCCAGGATCTTGGCCAGCGTCTGGGCGAGCAAGGTCTTGCCGCAGCCGGTCGGCCCGAGCAGCACGATGTTCGCCTTCTGCAGCTCCACATCGCCGACGAAGGACTGGCTCTCGATGCGCCGGTAGTGATTGTGCACGGCAACCGCCAGGATCTTCTTCGCGTGATCCTGGCCGATCACGTAGTCGTCCAGGATCTCCTTGATCTCCATCGGCTTGGGGACCTTGGAGGTCTCGGAGCTCACCTCTTCGCGGCCGTACTCCTCCGCGATGATGTCGTTGCAGAGCTCGATGCACTCGTCGCAGATGTAGACGGTGGGCCCGGCGATGAGCTTCTTGACTTCCTTCTGGCTCTTGCCGCAGAAGGAGCACGACAGGTTGGCGTTGTCTTCCTTGCGCTTCATCCGCTGCCTCCTCCCGCGCCGTTTCCACGAGGCCCTTCGTGACGCGAGACGACCCGGTCGATCAAGCCGTATGCCTCAGCCTCTTCACCCGCCATATAGTAGTCGCGCTCGGTGTCGCGTGCGATCTCATCGACGGGGCGACCCGAGTGGACCGCAAGTATCTCGTTCATCCTCTCGCGAAGCTTGAGGATCTCGCGCGCCTGGATGTCGATGTCCGTGGCCTGCCCCTGGAAGCCCCCCATGGGCTGGTGGATCATGATGCGGCTGTTGGGCAACGCCATGCGCTTTCCAGGCGCTCCACACGCCAGCAGCCACGCGCCCATGGACGCCGCCTGCCCGAGGCAGATGGTCTGCACGTCGGGGCGCACGTATTGCATGGTGTCGTAGATGGCGAGGCCGGACGTCACCGACCCTCCGGGGGAGTTGACGTAGAGGCTGACGTCCTTGTCGGGATCTTCGGCTTCCAGAAAGAGTAGTTGCGCGATGATCAAATTCGCGACGTCGTCGTCGATCGAGCTACCGAGGAAGATGATGCGGTCCTTGAGCAGGCGCGAATAGATGTCGTACGCCCGCTCACCGCGGTGATTCTGCTCTACGACCATCGGGATCAGAGGCATGGGCTCCGTCCAATTGCTGCTGATGTGCGTTTCGGCCGCACCTTGAGGGGAGGATAGGCGCGGATTCGGACGGGCGCGTCCCGGGCTGGGTTCAGGGACCCCCCGAAGACGCGCCAGAGGCTCTAAGTGTCCGAGGCCTCGTCGATTTTAGCTTTGGCACAAAGGAAGGCAAGCGCCTTTTCGTCCTGCAGCTGGACGCGCAGGGCGTCCAGAAGGTCGCCTTCGCCGTAGGCCTCGCGCAGGCGCGCAGCATCCATGCCCTGGGCCTCGGCCATCTCGGCGATGCGCGCTTCCACCTCGTCGTCGCTCGCCTCGACACCCTGTGCCGCGGCAACCGCCTCGAGCAGCAGCGCCTCGCGGACGTCGCGCTCGGCCTGGGGGCGCCAGTTCTCGCGCCAGGCGTCGAGCTGTTGATGCAACGCGTCGTGCGGCATGGACTCGGCAAGCTCGCGGTTCGCCCTCTGGAGCTGACTCTCCAGGCGCCGCTCCGTGAGTCCAGGCGGCACGTCGAAGGAAGTGCGCTCCACCAACGCATCCATCACCGAACGATGCAGCTCCTGTTCGGCAGCACGCTCACGCTGCGCGGTCATGTCCTCGCGGACCCGCGTGCGCAACGCGTCGAGGTCATCGAAATCGCCCAGGTCCTTGGCGAAATCGTCGTCCAGCTCCGGCACCTCGCGCCGCTGCAGCGCAGCCACGTGGACCGCAAAGGTCGCCTCGCGGCCGGCCAGCTCCGTGTTGCCGTAGTCCTCGGGGAAGTTCACGCGCACCTCGCGGTCCTCGCCCGCGCGGGCACCCACGAGCTGCTCGGCGAACCCCGGAATGAAGCGATCGCCGCCGAGCTCGACGGGCACGTCTTGTCCCGAGCCGCCCTCGAAGGGCTCACCATCGATGCGGCCCACGAAATCCACCTTCAGCGTGTGCCCTTCGGCCGCGAGGACATCCTCGGGCTCCTCGACCAGCTGCGCGCTGCGCTCACGCAGGTTCTCCAACTCTTCGAGAACGTCCGTGTCCGCGAGCTCGACGGACGGACGCTTTGCCGGCAACCCCTCGAGGGTCGGCAGCTCGATGGTCGGCTTGACCTCGATCTGCGCCGTGTAGCGGAAGGCGCTGTCCACCTCGGGCACCTGGGCGTCGATGGCCGGCTCGGTCACCGGGTGGACACCCGCTTCCTCCACGGCCTCGGCCAGGCTCTCGGCCACGAGCAGCCGCTCGATCTCCTCGCGCACCTGGCCGCCGAACATCTTCTCGAGCACGCCGCGCGGCGCCTTGCCCGGGCGAAAGCCGGGCACGCGCGCGCGTTTCGCAAGGTCGCGGTAGGCGCGGTCGAAGGCCTTGCGCACGCGCGCCGGTTCCACCTCCACCTCGAGCCGCCGGATCACGGGGCTCTCTTCGTGGGTGGTGACGCGAACGTCGCCCATGGTCGATTCCTCGAAGAGGGAGGGAAGAAGGGTCCCGCCGGCGCCGACGGGGACGCCAAACTAGCGCCCCCCAGGGGTGCGTCAATCGACGCAAGAAGATGGTGCCGGGGACAGGATTCGAACCTGCACGCCCGAAGGCAGCGGCTCCTAAGGCCGCCGCGTCTGCCAGTTCCGCCACCCCGGCCCGGGCTGAGCGTAGCGCCAGTTTGGATCAGAAGAGCTCGAATCAGAAGGGGTGGGACACCATCGCGATGAAGCGCGCCCCCTCTTCGGAGGCGGCAACGTCGGCGCGGAAGATGGCCTTCTGGATCATCGCGCGCAGGCCGATGCCGAGGTCCCACTTCATGTCGCTGTGCAGCTCGGAGAACGACCAGCTCGGCGCCACGCGGCCGACCTCTCCGAACAGCACCACCTGGATCCAGTCGATGTCGATCCCGCCCATGAGGTCGATGTGGGGGATTGGATTCCAACGCGGCATCAGGCGCAGCTCGGCCGTGTACGAGATGGCGGCCTGATCGCTGAAGCGGTTGTTCTCGAAGCCACGCAGGCGGTAGTAACCGCCCAGGCGCGCGCCGTTGAAGTAGGGAGCGGTGCCGCTGGGTGTGTCGCCGGTCCAGAGGTCGAGGGCCAGCACGGTCTGCCGGAACCACTTCGATTCGCCGAGCGAGAAGTACTTGCTGGCCTGCACCTCCCAGAACGTCCACTCCTCGGCGCGGTCCAGCCAGCCGGGATCGTGGGTGACGTAGGCCTGGATGCGGTGCCCGCGGGACGGGTTGCCGCGGAAGTCGCGGTTGTCGTGGTCGATCCCCATCCTGAAGGCCAGCGTCTCGACACGGTCGTCGTTGAAGGGGACGTCGAAGCTCTCGCGCTGGAGGAAGGGCTCGATCTGCAGGAAGGTCTGCCCGCTCTCGAGCGGGTTCCAGCTCTCGCCACCCGCGGCGCCCGCCACGAGCAGTCCGTCGCGCAACACGTAGCGGGAGATGACCTCGTCCGAATCGCTTCCGTGGCCGATGGGCAGCAGGAATCGCAGCGGTACGTTCAGCCACGTATTGAGGTTCGGCTGATCGATGAAGTCGTCCTGGTCGGAGTCGTTCGAGCCGGCGCGCGGGTCCGGGTCGAACGGGCCGAGCGGCGTGTAGGCCCGGCTCTGCTCCCAACGGCCGAAACTGCCGTAAGCGCGCACGAACAAGCGCGGAATGAAGGGTACCTGGTAGTCCCAGATGCCGCCGAGGATGCCGGCGGTCTTGTTGCTCGTGACGAAAGGGCTCACGAACCAGCTGGCCTGGGGTTGCGGGGATCCCACCGCTCCCGCGACGGCGCCGAACGTCGCTTCCATCCGCTCGGTGTAGAACGCGTAGGGCAGGATGAGCGGGTGGCGCTTGGGCTCCTCCCCTTCATCGACGATGATCTGCTGAGCGGCGGCGGGTGCTGCGACCATGAACCCCGCCAGGATTACGAAGACGGCGGGCGAACGAAGGAACTCGACGAAACTGTGTAAGCGCGACATGGCGGGACCTTAGCCTTTCTCGCTGCGCGGGCACCCGCCCCGGCGCCGGTGAGGATGTACACTTCGTCCCTGCTTCAGGAGCGGAACTCCCGCAGGAGAACAAGGTGGCGGGCAGCAAGGCGCGCGAAGAGAACCGCAAGGCGTGGGAGGCGTGGCTCCAGCAGCTCGAGCAGCGCCGCAGCCGCGCCCTCGAGATGGGCGGCCCCGAGCGTCTGGCGCGGCTCATGCACGATCGCGGGAAGCTCGACGCGCGTCAGCGCATCGAGCGGCTCTTCGACGACGGGAGCTTCGTCGAGCTCGGCCAGCTCGTCGGCTCCATCGACGACATTCCGGGCGACGGGTACGTGTGCGGGCTGGGGCGAATCCACGGCCGGCCCGCGTTGGCCGGCGCCGAGGACTTCTCCCTTCTCGGAGGTTCGATCGGGGTTGGCGGGACCTCGAAGCGTCATCGCCTCGCAGAGCTGGCGCTCCAGGAAGGCGTGCCGCTGGTGACGATGCTCGAGGGCGCGGGCCACCGGCTCACCAACACCGGCCACGCGCGCGCACCCCACGACCTGTTGGCCCTGGCCGACCTCTCCGGACACGTGCCGATGGTGTGCCTGGTGCTGGGCGCCGCGGCGGGTCACAGCGCACTGGTCGCGCCGCTCTCCGACTTCGTGATCATGTCAGAGGCGGGCTGCATGTTCTCAGGCGGTCCCCCGCTGGTGAAGGCCGCCACAGGCGAAGACGTCACCAAGGAGGCCCTCGGCGGACCCGAAGTGTGCGCGGAGACCGCCGGCACCGCCCACAACGTGGCGCCCGACGACGGCGCGGCCATCGACATGGCGCGCGAGTACCTCGGCTACTTCCCCTCGAACCGAAGCCAGCCACCCCCGCGCCGCGAAAACCCCGACATGGGACCGCGACTCGTCGAAGAGATGCTCGAAATCGTGCCGCCGAACGACCGCAAGCCCTACGACATGCACGAGGTGATCGCGTGCATCGCCGACGAGGGTCGCTTCTTCGAGGTGCAGCCACGCTACGGTCGATCGCTGATCACCGCACTCGCCCACGTGGGCGGCCGCGCGCTGGCGTTCGTCGCCAACAACCCCGCCCAGCTGGCGGGGGCGATCGACTCCGCGGCGGCCATCAAGGCCACGGACTTCCTCGAAGTGGTGAGCCCCTTCGGGCACCCGGTGGTGTTCCTCACCGACAACCCCGGCGTCCTGGCGGGTTCGCGCGCGGAGCGCGAGGGCATCCTCAAGTGGGGCGGCAAGATGTTCCAGGCGGAGCGCCGCCTGCGCTCCCCGAAGATCAACATCCTGATGCGCAAAGGCTTCGGCTTCGGACTGGTGAACATGGCGGCCACGCCCTTCGACGGACAGACGTTCACCTACGCGCTGCCCAGCGTGAACCTCGCCGCCATGCCGGCGCGCAGCGGCGGCCAGTCGGCGGGCCTCGACGAGGCCGCGCAGCGGCAGGTCGAGGAGGCCCAGCGCCTGGGCCCCTACCCTCTGGCGAACCGCCTCGGTGTCGACGAGGTCATCGACCCGCGCGAGATCCGCAACGCCGTACTCAACGCGCTGGTGCTCGCCGAAGGGCGCGATCGCGCGGACTAGTCGCGCGCTCCACCGATCGGTGGTTCGCGCAATGCGGGTGGTGAGCGCGCGGGGAATCGAACCCCGAACCTAGGGATTAAGAGTCCCTTGCTCTGCCAATTGAGCTACGCGCCCGGACGGAAAATAGGTTGCCCTCTGCCTGGCGCAACCCCTCGGCGACGTTAAAGAACTGGCCGAAGCGCGGGGCGGCTACGACGGCGTGCCGCAGCCACCGCCACCGGGCGTCTCCACCACCAGCACGTCGCCCGCCGCGAGCTCGGCGGTGGCCCGGCCCGGCAGCTCTTCGACCCGTCCGTCCGCGCGTTCCACTGCATTGCGCCCGCGAGCGCCGGGCTCACCACCCGCCTGGCCCCACGGAGCCTTTTCGCGTCGCTCGGTGAGCAGCGACACGGTGACCGGCGCGAGGAAGCGCCAGCGCCGCACCAGACCGTCGCCGCCGCGGTGACGCCCCGCGCCACCCGAGCCGCGACGCAGCGCGAACGACTCGAGATGCACCGGGTAGCGCTCCTCGAGGACCTCGGGATCGGTGATGCGCGTATTCGTCATGTGGGTGTGCACGCCGGAGGCGCCGTCGAAGTCCGGGCCGGCCCCGGAGCCCCCACCCAGGGTTTCGTAGTAGCCGAAGTCCTCCGTCCCGAAGGCCACGTTGTTCATGGTGCCCTGGCTCGCGGCCACGCGGCCGAGGGCGCCGAGCAGCACGTCCACCACGCGCTGCGACGTCTCGACGTTTCCGCCCACCACGGCGGAGCCCGGGGGTGGATCGAGCAACGAGCCGGGCGGCACGCGGATCTCCACCGGGTGGAGGCAGCCCCCGTTCAGCGGAATGCGCTCCGCCACCAGGGTGCGCAGCACGTAGATCACCGCGGCCTGTACCACGGCGGGTGGCGCATTGAGGTTGCCCGGCGAGGCCGGCCCTGTTCCCGCGAAGTCGATGGTCATGCGCTCGCCGTCGACGCGGAGTTCCACGCACACCGGCGTGCCGTCATCCATCGCGTCGGCAAAGCGATGGGCGCCGTCGGGGAGGCGGCCGATCTCGTGGGCCACCTTGCCGGCCGCCGCCTGCTGGAGCTGGCGCATGGTGGTCTCGACCGCGGCGAGGCCGCGCTCGCCCACGACCTCGAGGACCAGGGCCTCGCCGGCGCGGTTGGCGGCGACCATGGCCTCGAGGTCCGCGAGGTTGTCTTCGGGACTGCGCGCAGGATGGGAGCCGCTCCCCAGGACGGCGCGGATGGCGACCTCGTCGAGGCGCCCGTCGCAAACCAGGCGCATCGGCTCGATGACCACGCCCTCCTCATCGAGCCGCGTCGAATGGGCGGGCATGGAGCCGGGTGTCACGCCGCCCACGTCGGCGTGGTGCCCGCGGCTGGCCACGTAGAAGCTCGGCCTGGCGGGCTGACTTCGCTCGCCTGCGGCTCGCTGCGCGCCCGCCTGCGGCGGGCTTGCGTCGCCCGCGAAGACGGGTGTCACGACGGTGACGTCGGGCAGGTGCGAGCCTCCCTGGAAGGGGTCGTTGGTCACCACCACATCGCCCGCGGCGAGGTCCGGGAAGCGCGCGCGCACGGCCCGCACCGTTTCGCCCATGGCGCCCAGATGGACGGGGATGTGGGGCGCGTTGGCGACGAGGCCGCCGTCGCCGTCGAAGACCGCGCACGAGTAATCGAGCCGCTCCTTGATGTTGGTCGAGACGGCGGTGTTGCGGAGCACCGCACCCATCTGCTCCGCGATCGACATGAAGCGGCTGCCGAAGACCTCGAGGCGCACGGGGTCCGCCACCTCGAGGTCCACGTCCGAGGCCGCGGCGACCGCACCGACCCGGTCTTCGAGGACGAGCGTGCCACCCGGGAGGATCTCGCCGTGGAAGCCCGGATCGACCACCACGGTGCCGGTGTCCTCCAGCACGATCGCGGGTCCTTCGAGCGCGTCGCCCGGACGCAGCGCCTCGCGCCCGTAGACCGGCGCGTCGCGGCGCCCGAAGTCGGGAAACCAAGCATTCACGGTGCGCAGGGGCTCGGGAGAAATGCCCGTGCCCGGCGGCGCCGCGGGCAGCTCGGGCGGCTCCACTCTCTCGCGCACACGCACCCGGGCGGTCGCGATCTGCACAGCCCTGCCCTCGCGCGCGTAGCCGAAGCGCTCCTCGTGCTCCGCCGTGAAGGCAGCGTTCCAGTCCCCATCGGTCGGCTCGGCGACCGCCAGAGCCGTCTCGCTGCCGGCGTAGCGCAGGTCGAGGCGACGCTCGACGCGCAGCGCAGCGGGGACGGCGCCTTCGGCGTGCAGAGCCTCGCGTCCCTCCGCCTCGAGCTCCTCGAGGGCCGCCCGGATCGCCGCGGGCAACGGCTCCCCCGCGGCGGGGAGCGCCACCCGCCCCGCGTCGCGCTGGCCGTCCCAGCTCGCCTCGGCGATGCCGATGCCGTAGGCAGAGAGCAGCCCAGCGAGGGGATGCAGCAGCACGCGGCGCATGCCCAGGTCGCGCGCCAGCGCGCACACGTGCTGGCCGCCCGCCCCGCCGAAGCCGATGAGCGCGCAGTCGCGCGGGTCCACACCGCGCGCCACCGACACCTCCTGGATGGCGCGCGCCATGTGCGCGTTGGCGACCTCGACGAAGCCGGCGGCCACCTCGTCGAGGCTCCGTTCGTGGCCCGCCTTGGCCAGCGCTTCGCGCACGGCGCCCAGGCGCGGCGCCACCGCCTCGGGCTCCAGCGCAAACGGGAAGCGGTCCGGCTGGAGGCGGCCGAGAAAGAGATTCACGTCCGTCACTGCGAGGTCCGTCGCCTTAGGCCGGCCGGCGTCGTCGCGCAGCCCGTAGCAGAGCGGACCAGGGTCGGCGCCGGCGCTCTCCGGACCCACGGTGAGGCGGAATCCGTCGAAGCGGCACAGCGAGCCGCCGCCCGAAGCCACGGTGTGGATGCGCAGCATCGGCGCCTTCACGCGCACTCCGGCCACGCGCGACTCGAAGCCGCGCTCCACCTCGCCGTCCACGATGAGCGACACGTCGGTCGAGGTGCCGCCCATGTCGAAGCCGATGGCGCGGGCGAAGCCCGCCTCCTCGGCGACGCGCGCCGCGCCGACCACGCCGCCGGCCGGGCCCGAAAGCAGCGCGCCGGGACCGCGGAAGCGACGCGCGTCGGTGAGGCCGCCCGACGACTGCATGAAGCGCAGGCGCGAGCCCGGCAGGGCCTGCTCCAGCTCGCGGGCGTGGCGCTGGAGGAGCGGCGTCAGGTAGGCGTCGGCCGCAGCGGTTTCGCCGCGCGCCAGGAGCCCCAGCTCGCGGGCCACCTCGTGGGACGCCGCGGCATACGCGAAGCCCTCCTCCAGCGCGATGTCGCGCACCCGCGCCTCGAGCGCCGGATGGGCGTAGGCGTGGATCAGCGCCACGGCGACCGACTCGACGCCCGCGGAGCGGGCCGCGCGCAGCGCCTCGCGCAGCGCCACCTCGTCGAAGATGCTCGCCTCGCTCCCGTCCACGGCCCGGCGACCGCCGATCTCCACGACGCGCTCGTGCAACGGCACCGGCTTCTCGATGTGGAGCGCGAAGAGCTCCGGCCGCTCCTGGGTGCCGATCGTGAGGACGTCGCCGAGACCCTCGTCCGCCACCAGCAACGTGCGTTCGCCGCGGCGCTCGAGCAGGGCATTGGTGGCGACCGTCGTGCCGAGTTCCACCGAGCAAGGCGGAAGCGGCGCGCCCTGCGCGATTGCGCCGGCGCGCTCCAGAACGGCGCGCACTCCCTCCACCGGCGCCGTGTCGGACGAGAGGATCTTCGCCACGTGCAACGCGCCGCCCGGCGCGAGGCCGATGCAATCGGTGAAGGTCCCGCCGCGATCGACCCAGAACTGCCAGGGCTCCTTGGGCTTCGCTCGCCTCCGGCTCGCTGCGCGCCCGCCTTCGGCGGGCTTGCCCTGATTGGAGGCGGCCGTGCTCACCCCGCCTTGGTGCCGTAGAGCGCCTCGCGCAGGTCGAGCGCGAGGTTGCTGCCGTCGAGGCGCACGTGGCGCGCGTTGAAGCCCGGGGCGCGGATGGAGACGGCCAGCGCCTCGTCCACCACGGACGACGGCGTGGGAAAGCCGTAGACGCCGCCGGGCCCGGTCGTGCCCCGCGCCACCACGCGCGGCTTCTCGCCCTCGGCGTGGGCCTCGACGATCACCTCGGCGCCCTCCACGGGCGGTCGCTCGCCGCTCGGGAGCGCATCGTTGTCGGCCACGATCACGCGCCCGGTGCGGCCGTCGGCCATGCGCTCCACCTCCACGGCCAGGTCGCGCAGCCAGATCATCGGCTCGGCCACCACGCCCTCGAAGCCGAGGGTCCGGTAGTGCTCCGCGGGGTGCGTGCCCCCGGTGTCCTGAGGCGCCATGCCGTGGTCCGCGCTCAGCACGAAGAGCGTCTCGTCGGCGAGGCCGAGCCCTTCCAGCAGGTCGAGTACGCGCCCCACGCGGCGGTCGCTCTCCGCGAGAGCCGCTGCCAGGCCTTCACCGTGCGGCCCGTAGTCGTGGCCGGCGCCGTCGGTCAGCGCCAGCTCGTGGTAGACGAAGACGGGCGTCGGCAGCTCCTCGGAGGTGAAGAGCTCCATCACCTGGGCGATGCCCCGGTTGTCGAGCGTGGACTCGTCGACCACCTGCTTGAAGCCGTCGTCCTTCCAGCGCCGATCGCAGTCCGGGGAGTAGTCCACGGTGAGCGCCTTGAGGCGGCTCCTGTTGCCCAGGGTACGGCCCTCGAGCGCCGCGTGGCGCGCGCCGCGGCCGAAGGGCGCGTAGATGGCGGCCGTCATGCAGTCGTCGCCGTGGACGCGCCGGAAGGCCTCGTAGAGCGACTCCACCTGCGGGTTGGAGAAGCTCTCCGTCCTCACCTGCTGGCCCTGGGGCGAGACCGTCTCGCGCTTCTCGCGCAGGTAGTAGCTGGGGTTCACCACGTCGTGGTGGCCGCACCAGGTGCCGGTGCCGATGGCCGTGTGGCTCGGCCAGGTGATCGACGGGAAGTTCACGATGGAGCCACCGGCGACCACCGCCGCTCCCTCGCGCAGGCGTCGCAGGTTGGGGTAGCGCTCGGGCTCGCATTCGAGACGCGCGTCGAGCTCGGTCATGTGCTGGCCGTCGAGGATGAAGAGGTAGGTTCGCTCCGCCGCGGGCGCGCCGGGGTCCAGCAACTCGTCGAGTACGCGGCCGTCCTGGCGGCGCAGGTAGACGTCGGGCGCGCAGCCGCGCTCGCTCGCCGTGCGCCCCGTGTGATCGGCGCCGTCGATCTTCGGGAAGTCGCAGGCGGCCAGGATGCTCGGCGCCAGGTCCACGGCGCGGGCGGCCAGCGCGTGGCGGCCCGGCCGCACGCGCGGCCCCTTCAGCCAGAGCGGAGCGCGCGCCTGGCGCACGTGGAGCGCGCCGTGATTGCCGAGGTAGGGCCCGGCGGCCCAGTCCACCGGCGAGAGCGCCAGGTCGGGCGCGTGAGGCGAGTCGAAGAGCTGGGCCACGCGCTCGTAGCCGAACGGGTAGCTCTGGTGCGCGGGCGCCACGAAGCGGCGAGCCGGGTCGTCGGCGTCGAAGCCCGAGGCGCGCGCGGCCTCCGCCTCGGCCTTCTGGGAGTCGAGCGCGAAGGGATCCTGAGCGGCGATCGGGTTGTCGCCGATCACCTCGACGATCGGATAGTCGAGGCTCCCGTCGTCTTGGAGCACGCGCCGGAAGCGCACCAGGCCTCGGGTAGACCAGACCTCGTACGCGCCGCCCTCGGCGTCGGGCCGCCAGGTGAGCACCAGGTCCATGCGCTCGCGCGTATGCGGGTCGGAGAGCAGCGCGTGGATGGCGCGGTTGCCCGACTCCTCCTGGTTCGCGTCGAGTCCCTGTCCGCCGAGCCGCTCCGGTCCCCAGTTCTGCATGCGCCGAGGGTATCACGCACCCCTGCGCGCCAGCCTGCGCAGCGCCCCGCGCAGCGCCTCGTCACCGGCGAGCCAGGCCAGCGGGAACGCCACCGCGACGAAGACCGCGCCCCCGAGCGCCAGGTCCGTGGCGGCACCGATCGAGCCCGGCGCGCCGCGCTGCACCCACCCGGCGGCCCATGCCGCGGGCAACGCCGCCACCGCCGCGCCGAGCCCGGTGCGACCCAGGACGGCGAGCGACGGCGCCCCGTGCAGGCGCCGGGCGAGGCCGAGGGTGGCCAGGGCATTCGCGCTCATGGCCAGTACGCCGGCAGCGGCGAGACCGGCGGCTCCGGCCTGGCGGCCCAGGCTCAGGTAGAGCGGAATCGCGAGGAGCGCCGCAGCGGTCCCCAGGAGCATGGGTCGCCAGGTGTCGGCGCGCGAGTAGAAGGCGCGTGCCGCGATCTGCTGGATCACCCAGGCCGGGACCGCGAAGCACAGGATGCGCAGCAGCCCGGACACCACCAGCGTGTCCTCGGCGCGGAAGGCGCCCCGCTCGAAGAGCAAAGCCACCGCCGGATGCGCCACAGCGAACAGGCCCGCGCCCAGCAGCACGGCCAGTGCCAGCGAGGCCTGGAGCGTGCGCAGGACCGTGCGATTCAACTCCTCCTGACGCCCCTCGGAGAACAGCAGCGACAGGGTGGGCAGCGCCGCCGCGGCGATTGCCTGGCCCACCACCGCGACCGGCGCCAGCATCAGCTGGCGCGCGTAGCCGAGGCTCGCGATCACGCCCTGGCCCACGTCGTCGCCGAACCAGCGCTCGTACCACTCGTCCACGGTCAGGAGCGAGACCCCGATCATCAGCGGCAGCGCGACGAGCAGGTACTTCAGGAACTCGCGGTCGGCGGGCGCGATCCGAATGCGGATGCGGGAGGTGCGCAGCAGGTCGACGAGTGCGATCGCGAACGGGCCGAGGATCGCGCCGGCGAGCGCGCCCCAGGCGAAGCCCTCGGGCCCGCGGCCCAGCAGCAGCCCGCCCGCGATGACGCCGGCGTTGTAGACCAGCGGCGCCGCGGCCTGCGCGCCGAAGCGACCCTCCGCCATCAGGACCGCGCGCAGGATGCCGCCCGTTACGAAGAAGATCTGCGCGGGCAGCACGATGCGTGTGAGGCGTACCGTGAGCTCCTGGGTGCCGGCGTCGAAGCCGGCGAACTGCACGCCCACGAGCGGCTCGGCGTACCAGTAGAGCACCGCCGTGGCGGCGATCACCGCCACGCCCAGGGTTCCGAGTACCGTCGCGAAGAGGCGCTCGGCGGCCTCGGGGCCGCGCCGTTCCCGGGCTCGGGTGTAGAGCGGGATGAAGGCGATGGAGAGAGCGCCCCCCGCCAGCAGGTGGTTCAGGATGTCCGGAAGCTGGAACGCGGCCCGGTACGCGTCCATCTCGGGAGAGATGCCGACCTGGTGGGCCAGCACCATCTCGCGCACGTAGCCGATCACGCGCGAGAGCAGCACGCTGGCCGCCAGCAGCGCCGCCGCCGCGCCGATGCGCCGGCCGTGCCCGGATGCCTCGCTCAACCCGGTCCCCCCGCGCCGCAGGGTACCAGAGCGTCCTGCCCAAGCGGCGCCGCGTGGACGGGGTGCGGCTCAGAGAGGGGTCCGTCTCAGAGCGGATTCGGCTCGCGCCAGAGGGTGCCGTCGAAGGTCTCGACCAGCACGTGGTCGCCCTCGCGGCCGCGGAAGAACGGGTGCTGGAGGGGGACCTTTCCGTGGGGTGTGTCGAGCACGTACTGGGGAATGGCGAAGCCGCTGGTGCGGCCGCGCAGGGCCCGGAAGATCGCGAGACCGCGCTCCACCGGCACGCGGAAGTGCGCAGTCCCTTCCAGAAGCTGCGCCTGGTAGCAGTAGTAGGGCCGCACCCGCATGCGCACGAGGCCCTCGCAGAGGGCCTTCATGGTGGCGAGGTCGTCGTTGATGCTGGCCAGCAGGACGGACTGGTTGCCCACCGGGATGCCGGCGCGGGTGAGCCGGTCGCAGGCTTCCGCTGCTTCGGCGGTGAGTTCGCGAGGATGATTGAAGTGGGTGTTCACCCAGACCGGGTGGTGCTCGGCCAGCAGCCGGCAGAGGTCCTCGGTCACGCGGAACGGGAGCGTCACCGGAAGGCGCGTTCCCAGGCGCACGATCTCCACGTGGGGGATGGCGCGCAGCTCCCCGAGCAGCCAGGCGAGGCGCTCGTCCGAGTAGACGAGCGGGTCGCCGCCGGTGAGGAGCACGTCGCGGATCTCGGGCGTGC
>CAXMOD010000002.1:0-24846 GCA_964194905.1 uncultured Desulfobacterales bacterium
AACGCCGCCGAGGCGCTGCCGGACGAGACCGGGGTGGTGGAGGTGCGCACCGGATCGGCCCACTTGGATCGGGCGGAGCTCGCCCGTTGCCTGGTGTCGGACGGCGTGGTGCCCGGACGCTTCGCGTGGCTCGAGGTTCGCGACCACGGCTGCGGCATGGACGCGCAGACTGCGAAGCGCGTCTTCGATCCGTTCTTCACCACCAAGTTCCAAGGGCGCGGCCTGGGCCTCGCGGGGGTGGTGGGCATCGTGCGCGGTCACCGCGGAACGCTGTCGGTCGATACGGCCCTCGGACGCGGGACCACCTTCCGCGTCTACCTCCCGCAGATCGATCCCCCTGCCGGGCCGGCTGCTCCCGAGCATCCTCCCGAGGACGAAACCCGCGAGGCCGGCACGGTATTGGTGATCGACGACGAGTCCGCCGTGCGCGCCGTGTCCCGGCGCATGCTCGAGTCGGCGGGCTACAGGGTCTGCGCCGTAGCGTCGGGCAAGGAGGGCGTGGACCTGGCGCGACGCCACGCCGCCGAGCTCGCCGCGGTGCTGCTGGACCTCACCATGCCTGGGATGGATGGAGACGCGGTGTTCAGCGCGCTGCGGCGGATCCGCGACGACCTACCGGTGGTCTTCACCAGCGGCCACAGCGAAGAGGACATGGCGCGCCGCCTCGAGGGCCGTACCCGGGTCGCCACCCTGCCCAAGCCCTTCCGGCTGGACGACCTGATCGAGCGCATCCGCTCCGTCGCCGGCGACTAGCCACCGCGCGGCAGCGCACCCGGGTTAAGATCTCAGTCATGAGCAACTGGAACGGCGGGCAGATCGCGGGGCGGCAGCTCGCGGCCGCCGGAATCGACACGGTGTTCGGGGTGGTGGCGGGCCCGATGATCGAGGCGTTCGCGGGCGCCCAGGAGGCCGGCCTGCGCGTGGTCGGATGCCGCCACGAAGAGAACGCCGGCTTCATGGCGTCCGCCTGGGGCTGGCTCAGCGGCAAGCCGGGCGTGCTGATCACGGGGTCCGGGCCCGCGGTCACGAACGCGGTCACTCCGCTCTACGTCGCCACCGAGAGCGGCATGCCGCTGGTGGTGCTCGGCGGGTCGGCCTACGCCGGCACGCGCGGCGTGGGCGGCTTCCAGGAGGCCGACCAGGTTTCGCTGACGCGCGCCGCCTGCAAATGGACCGGGCAGGTCGACGGCACCGAGCGCATTCCGGAGTGGCTGCACGTAGCGCTCGCCCGCGCGCTGAGCGGTCGTCCCGGTGGCGTGTACCTCGACTTCCCGGGCGAGTTCGTCGCGGGACGCGTGGATCAAGAGCAGGTCGTGTTGCGCGCAGCGCCGGAGGTGACGAGGCCCCACCCGGACCCCGCTGCGGTGGAGCGTATCGCGGACCTCCTTGCCGGCGCCGAGCGACCGCTGGTCCTGGTGGGCAAGGGGGCGGCCTGGTCCGGCGCCGGAGCGGCGCTGGAGCGTCTCGTCGCGACGGGCATCCCGTACGTCGCGTCGCCGATGGCGCGTGGAGTGATCCCCGACGACGACCCGCGTTTCATGAACGGCGCTCGCTCCGCGGCCCTCAAGGGCGCCGACGCGATCGTCATGGTCGGCGGTCGCTTCAACTGGATCTTCGGCTTCGGTCGCGAGCCCCGCTACAGCCCGGACGTACGGATCGCGCAGATCGACGTGGTTCCCGAGGAGATGACGAGCGCGGCGCGCGTCGAGATCGGCCTGGTCTCCGACGCGGCGGCGGCTGCGGAGGCGCTGTGCAGCGCGCTCGACGGCCGCACCCTCGCCAGCGCCGACGGCGCCTGGCTGGCCGAGCTGGCCACGAAGCGCGACGCGAACGAGACGAGCTTGCGCTCCGTGGCCGCGAGCGACGCCGTGCCGATCAATCCCTACCGCCTCGTGCACGAGGTGCGGTCGGTTCTACCGCGCGACGCGGTGGTGGTGGAGGAAGGCGAGACCATCATGGGCATCGGCCGGGTGATGCTTCCGAGCCACGTCCCGGGCACGCGCCTCAACGCCGGCACCACGGGTTGCATGGGTGTGGGCGTTCCGTACGCGCTGGGCGCCAAGCTGGCGCGCCCGGACCTGCCGGTGGTGGCGGTGCTGGGAGACTACGCATTCGGTGCGGCGGCCATGGAAATCGAGACGGCGGCCCGCGTCGGCATTCCGGTGGTGTTCGTGGTGGCCAACAACGAAGGCATCGCGGGCCACCTGATCCAGGACCACATGCTTCCGCCGAACTCGCCGCGCATCGCCAGTCTGCTCCCCGCACGCTACGAAAAGATGGCGGAGATGGTGGACGGGCACGCGGAGTACGTGACCGAGCCGGGCGCGATCGGTCCCGCGTTGGAGCGTGCCCTGGCGTCAGGCAAGGTTTCCATCGTCCACGTGCGCGTGGACCCGAAGGCCGCGCGCGTGGGCGGCAGCAACTACCTGGCCTGAGGGCCGGACGAAGGAGCCCCGATGGTCATGCCCCTCGAAGGAATCCGTGTCATCGATTGGACGATCTGGCAGCAGGGCCCGGTGGCCTCGGCGATGCTGGCCGACCTCGGCGCCGAGGTGATCAAGATCGAAGAACGCGTAGGGGGCGATCCGGGCCGCGGGATCCTGAGCATGGCAGGCCTGGACATGTCCGAGCGCCCGAACTTCTACTTCGAGGCCAACAACCGCAACAAGAAGAGCCTCACCCTCGACCTGAAGAAGCCCGAGGCCGTCGAAATCGTTCGCGCGCTGGCGGAGCGCTCGGACGTCTTCGTGCAGAACTTTCGCAAGGGCGTGCCGGATCGTCTGGGCCTGGGCGCCGCGACGCTGCGCGCCGCCAACCCGCGGCTCATCTACGCCAGCGCGTCGGGCTACGGGCCCGAGGGCCCGGAGAGCGACGAGCCCTCCTTCGACCACCTGGGCCTGGCGCGCTCGGGGATCATGCTCGCCGCGGGTGAGCCCGACGACCCGCCGCTGGCCATCGCCGGCGGCGTGGCCGACCAGATGGGCGGCATCATGCTGGCCTACGGCGTGCTGGCGGCGCTCTTCGCGCGCGAGCGGACCGGCGCGGGCCAGGAGGTGGACGCTTCGCACCTGGGCAGCATGATGATGCTTCAGGGGCTTTCCGTCTCATCGCTGTTGATGATGGGTTTCCCCATCCCGCGTCAGTCCCGCGCAACGACGGGGAACCCGCTCTGGAATCACTACCGCTGCGCGGACGACCGTTGGCTTGCCCTCGCGATGCTGCAGCCGGACCGGTATTGGACCGACTTCTGCGACGCCATCGGGCGCGCCGAGCTCGCCGCCGACGAGCGCTTCGCCAGCCTGATCGCGCGCGCCAAGAACGCGGCGGCCTGCATCGGCATCCTCGACGAGGTGTTTGCCTCACGCCCGCGCGACGAATGGTTGCGTGTTCTGCACGAGCACTCCGGCGACTTCATCTTCACGGTGGTCAATTCCCTGGCGGATCTGCCGGAGGACCCGCAGGTGCAAGCGAACGACTACGTCGTCGACTTCGATCATCCCGCGCACGGGAAGGTCAAGATGCTCGGCATGCCGGTGCGCCTGTCGGAGACGCCGGGGAGCATTCGCGCGCCGGCCCCCGAATTCGGACAGCACACCGAAGAGGTGCTGCTGGAGCTGGGCTATGACTGGGACAGGATCTCGGAGCTGCGCGAGAAGGCCGTGATCTAGGCGCCGTCGCCGGGCTCGCTGCGAGTCGGTTCCAGGATGACGATGGGGATGTCGCGATTCGTGCGTTCGCGGTAGTTGGCGTAGTACTTGTACGCCGCCTCGAGCCGAGGCCACAGCACCTCGGTCTCGTCGGGCCCCGCACGGTGGGCCTTGACTCCTATGCGCTCCCCGCGCACGCGTATGACGGCGTCTGGGCGCGACTGGAGGTTGAGCCACCACGCCGGGTTGCGGTCGTCGCCTGCATTGGAGGCCACTACCACGTAGCGCCCCGCGTCTTCGACGAAGAGGAGTGGCGTTAGGCGTGGGGTGCCGCTCTTCCGGCCCACGTTCTCCAGGAGGAGCATGGAGATGCCGCCGATGCTCGCGCCCAGGCGACCCTTGGTGACGCGCAGGATGAAGCGGTGGGCGTGCGTGATCAGTCGGAGCAACCAGCGGACGTTCGGCACGGCCCAAGACTACACCCGACGCGCCTAGCATGCTCTCCGGCGTACGGTCTAGAATGGGTGCGTCTTGATTCCGGTCCGGCTTCATCGCATAGGCCTGCGCGTGGCCTACCTCGTGCTGCGCGTCTACTGGTACGTGTGGCGGCCTCGAACCGAGGGCGTCTGCATCGCGGTGTGGTGGGACGGCCGCCTCCTGCTGGTGGAGCACTCCTACAAGGCCGGATACGGTCTCCCGGCGGGGGGCCGCCGCCGCAAGGAGACGCCGCGCGACGCGGCTGCGCGGGAGCTGCGAGAAGAGGTGGGCATCGAGGTCGCGCCGGATGCGTTGCAACCCGCGGGCCACATGCAGACGAGCGCGCTCGGCAACGAGGACCACCTCGACGTATTCGAGCTGCGCTTCGACCACGAGCCGTCGCTGCGGGTGGACGGCCGCGAGATCCTGTCCGCCCGCTTCCATGCCCGTGCCGACGTGCCGGGGCTCGATCTGCTGCCGGGCGTGCGCCCCTGGCTGGAGGCGGCGGCCTAGGGGGCGGCGGGGTCGTCTCCTTCGGCGGCGTCCTCGTCCTCGGGCGCGCCATCGGCGGGCTCCGCGGGCTCGGGAGCCGCGGCGGGAGCGTCCTTCTCCTCCGGTGCCGCTTCGGGGGGCGGAGGCTGCGGGTCGTAGAAGAGAGAGCCGACGCCCACCTCTAAGCCCAGCACCGAGGCGCGAGCGCCCAGCACGCCGACGCCCACGCCGAAGAGCGGCCATACGTCCACCGACACCACCTCGCCAGGCCGCGCCGTGTTCCGAAGCACGCCCACGTTGACCAGCGAACCGGCCCGCACCGGGGGGCCGGCGGCGATGTGGGCGTTGACCGGGCCGTCCATCCGGACGAGCGAGGCGCCGGGTCCGTTGCCCGCCTTGATGCTGACGCAGCCGAGCAGCGGCGTTGCCAGGACGCCGACCAGGAGAAGAATCGCGAGACGCATGGAGACCTCCGGGGTGGGGTTGAACCGGAGGATGCAAGCGCGGTGCCGACGCCACGCCCCACGAGAAGCGCCCCGGAGCCTTGCGGGCTCGGGGGCCTGCATCGATCGCGCGACACTGCAGCGGCTGGCCGGCGCCAGCCGCTCGCTGCACCTGCCGTCGGTTTACCGGGACGCCTTGAGGCGTCCCATCCGGATTACCGGGACGCCTTGAGGCGTCCCTCGAGCGCGTCGAGCTCGTCGCAGAGGGCTTGGGGCATGCGCTCGCCGAACTTGGCGTAGTACTCCCGGATCTGCGGGATCTCGGCGAGCCAACCCTCTACCTGCACCGAGAGCAGCTCGTCGACGTCCTCGGGCGCCAGGTCGAGACCAACCATGTCGAGCTCGCCGGCGGCGGGAAGGTTCCCGATCGGCGTCCCGGTCGCCTTGGCCGTGCCCTCGCAGCGGCCGAAGATCCACTTCAGCACGCGGCTGTTCTCCCCGAAGCCCGGCCACAGGAAGTCGCCGCCGTCGCTCTTGCGGAACCAGTTCACGTAGTAGATGCGCGGAAGCTGGGCGCCGTCGCGCTGGCCGATGCTCAGCCAGTGGCCCCAGTAGTCGGCCATGTTGTACCCACAGAAGGGGAGCATGGCCATCGGGTCACGGCGCAGCTCGCCCACCTTGCCGGCGGCGGCGGCGGTCTTCTCGCTCGAGATGATCGAGCCGAGGAAGGTTCCGTGCTGCCAGTCTCGGGCCTCGTTGACCAGCGGCACCACGGTGGCTCGGCGTCCACCGAACAGGATGGCGCTGATGGGGACGCCCTTGGGGTCCTCCCACTCCGCCGCGATCACCGGGCACTGCTCGGCCCGTGCGGTGAAGCGGGCATTGGGGTGCGCGGAGGGGGTCTCGCTGTCCGGCGTCCAGTCCTTCCCCTTCCAGTCGATCAGGTGGGCCGGCTTCTCGTCGGTCATGCCCTCCCACCACACGTCGCCGTCGTCGGTGAGGGCGCAGTTGGTGAAGAGTGCGTTCTCCTCGAAGCTACGCATGGCGTTGGCGTTGGACTGCATGCTGGTGCCCGGGGCCACGCCGAAGAAGCCGGCCTCGGGGTTGATTGCGTAGAGCTGGCCGTCGTCCCCGAATTTCATCCAGCAGATGTCGTCGCCGACGCACTCCACTTTCCAACCGCCCACGGTGGGCTCGAGCATGGCGAGATTGGTCTTGCCGCAGGCACTGGGGAACGCGCCGGCTACGTAGCGGACCGCTCCCTCGGGCGAGGTCAGCTTGAGGATGAGCATGTGCTCGGCCATCCAGCCCTCGTCGCGAGCCATTGCCGAGGCGATGCGCAGCGCGAAGCACTTCTTGCCCAGCAGCGCGTTGCCGCCGTAGCCGGATCCGTAGGACCAGATTTCGCGGGTCTCCGGGAAGTGCACGATGTACTTGTTCTCGCCATTGCACGGCCACGGCACGTCCTTGCGGCCGTCGGCGAGCGGGTAGCCGACCGTGTGCATGCACGGCACGAACTCGCCGTCGCCGAGGGTGTCGAGAACCTTGGTGCCGACGCGCGTCATAATGTGCATGTTGGCGACGACGTAGGGCGAATCCGAGAGCTGCACCCCGATGTGGGCGATCGGCGACCCGATGGGGCCCATGCTGAAGGGGATCACGTACATCGTGCGGCCCTTCATCGAGCCCTTGAACAGGCCGTTCAGCGTCTCGCGCATCTCGGCGGGGTCGGTCCAGTTATTGGTGGGACCTGCGTCCACCTCCTTCGCCGAGCAGATGAAGGTGCGGTCCTCGACCCGGGCGACGTCCGCAGGGTCCGACGTGGCCAGATAGCTGTTGGGCCGCTTCGCGTCGGAGAGCTTCCGGAACGTGCCGCTCTCGACCAGGAGTCCGCACATCTCGTCGTACTCGGCCGCGGAGCCGTCGCACCAGCGAACCTCATCGGGCTCGCACAGTGCCGCCATGCGGTCCACCCACTCGATCAGCTTCGGGTTGTTCGTCTTGGTCTGTCCCATTGATTTTTCCCAGCTGTTTCAATAGGTTGAACAGATGCGTCGGATGCCCCGGGCCGCGCCGGGAACCGCGGATCATATCACTTCGGGGCGGACCCCTGCAGTTGGATCAGAGGCGTCGTCGGCCGGCCCGGATCTCCCCTGCCAGCTCGGGCGTGAGGGGGACGTAGGAAGCCGCCGATTCGTCGCGCACGAAGAGCGGGTCCGAGACGAACTCGGGGTCGAACCCCTGCTTCTGGAGGTCGACCTTCCGAAGCTTGAAGGTGCCCGTGACCTCGGCGTCCTGCAGCGCGCGCACGAAGAGCGGTGCGGCGTAGGCCGGGAGTTTCGCGCCCACGTGGCGGTAGAGGGCGGCACCGTCGAATTCCACGCCCTTTTCGGGGACGAAGGCCAGCATGCCGGCGCGGCCGTCCGCGCCGGGGACCTCCACGCCGTAGACGTTGATCATCGTGAGGCCGGGGAAGTCGGAGAGAAGCTCGGCCACCTCCTGGGTGGAGACGTTCTCGCCCTTCCAGCGGAACGTGTCGCCGATGCGGTCCACGAAGTAGAAGTACCCCTCGCGGTCGCTGGAGAGCAGGTCGCCGGAGCGGAACCAGGCGTCCCCCTTCTTGAACACGTCCCGCAGGATCTTCTTCTCGCTGGCCTCGGCCGACGTGTAGCCCTCGAAGCGGCCCGCGGTGTTGCTGATGCGCCCCAGCATCTCGCCCTCCTCGTCGGGTCCACACTCGATGCAGAAGCCGTCCGGCCCTCGCAGGTGGGTCTCGCTCGCCACGTCGAACTTCACGATGCGCGCGTTGTTCAGGAAGCTCAGGATCGGCGGGTAGTAGCCGACCGCGCCCACCTTGCCCGTGAAGTTCACCATGATGGTGTTGCCCTCGGTGGCGCCGTAGAACTCGATGATCTTGGGGATACCGAAGCGCTTCTGGAAGGATTCCCAGACGTCGGGGCGCAGACCGTTGCCGGACACCACCTTGATGCTGTGGTTCCGGTCGTCCGGACGCTCCGGCTGTGCCATGAGGTAGCGGCAGAACTCGCCGATGTACTGGAAGCAGGTGGCGTCGTAGCGGCGCACGTCGTCCCAGAACTGCGAGGCGCTGAACCGCCGGCGGATGGCCAGGGTGCCGCCCCCGCACAGCACGCGCCCGACCGCGACGACGCCGCCCGCCGAGTGGTAGAGCGGCAGCGCCAGATACTCCACGTCGTCGCTGCCGAACTCGCCGGCCCAGGCGAAGGCGTCTCCCGCCATCAGGAAGCGCACGTGGCTGAAGCGGGCCGCCTTGGGATTGCCGGTGGTGCCCGATGTGTAGATGTAGAAGAGGACGTCGCCGGCGCGCAGGCCCTCGCGCAGCGAGGGATCGGGCGCGCGGTCCGGGGCATCCGCGAGCTCGGCTTCCAGGTCCTTCGCGCCGGCGGGGAGCGCCATGTCGCCGCGCGCCGAGTCCGGCGAAACCCAGATGCGCAGGCTCTGGGTCTCTTCGGACGACGCGGTGGAGAGCGCTTCGAGCATCTCGGCACCGACAACCAGGTGCTCGGCAGTGGAGGTCTCGAGCGCGTGGTCGAGGGCCTTGCCGGAGAGGTTGGTATTGATGAGCGCCGACACGACGCCCAGCTTGGCGAGGCCCAGCCATGTGGCTACGTACTCCGGCCGATTCTCCATCAGCAAGGCGACTACATCGCCCTGCCCGAGTCCCTGGGCCATCGCCCAGTGCGCCACCCGGTTGGCCTCGCTCTCGACCTCGTTCCAGCTGAGGGTGCGGTCCTCGAAGAGCAGGAAGGGCGCGTCGCCGCGCTGGCGGACTCGCTCCTCGAAGCGGTCCGCCACGGTGTAGGTGCCCCCGGGGCGGTGCCTGAGGACCTTGGCGCCCTGGATCAGATGGGCGGCGCTACGGATGCGATCGATCAGCATCCAGCCAAGCTATCACGGGCGCGCCGCGGCCTTCCAGCGGATGCTTGAGGGGCGTGGGCGCTTCCCGTATAAGGGTCGGAGCCCCCGGCCGTCGGGCCCGGGGCGGTCGGCCGCTCGCTGAGCCAGCGGAGCGGCCAGCGCGGGTGACATGAGGGAAGTCTCAGGCAAGGCTTTCGAGTCCCTGATCGAGGGTTTGGAGCGGCGGGGGATTGCCCCTGCGCGCTTGGTGGACGGACTGCCGGTCCGGCTCGAGGACCTGCGCGACGGCCATCGGCGCATGGACTGGAACCTCCACGTGCGCCTCATCGAGCGTCTGGAAGAACTCGTGGGCACCGGTGGGCTCGAGGAGATCGGCTCGCAGTCGCTGCGCACTCCGCACCTGGGCCCGGTGCGCACGCTCGCGGGCTACATGGTGCGACCCCAGGAGCTCTATTGGATGGCGGCCCACTGGGTGGGGCCCGCCTACATCAGCCACATCAGCTATCGCTGCGAGGAGCTGGACGCGGAGCAGGTGCTCTTCAGCATCGAGATCCCGGAAGGTCACGCGCCCTGTGAGGCCTACTTCCGCATCAACTGCGGTGCGCTGCGCCGCGTTCCGACCTGGCTCGGGATGAACCAGGATGCTGAGGTGAAGATGGAGCTGCGCGCCGACGGGCGCCGCGCCGAGTTCCACATCCGGCCACCTCGCCAGCGCTCGTTGTGGGGAGCGTTGCGCAAGCTCTTCGGCGTCTCGCGGATGGCCTCCCACGCCGTGGAGGAGCTGGCGCGTCAGCAACGCGACCTCAACCGTGGGCTGCGGGAGCTCGACGCGGCCGAGCGCACCCTCGGCGACCAGCGGGGCCAGCTCCAGACCCTCGACGCGCTGGGACACACGCTCGTCGCCGAGATCGAGTCGCACCGTCTCGGGGAGCGGCTGCTCGAGGCGCTGCGCGAACGCTTCGGCTGGAAGGGCGCCGCGCTCTGGGTCTCGGATCCGTCCGGCGGAATCCCCGAGCTGGTCTGCGCCTCCGGCAGCGTGGTAGGCCGACCGACCTCGCACGCGCTGACCGCCGGAGCTCGCACGGCCGGGCGCCTCGACGTGTGGGGCCGCGAGGGGAAATCCGACGACCCCGCCGCGCGTGAGCTCCTGGAGCGGATGTTGCCGTGGATCGCCGTTGCGGTGGCCAACGCCCACGCGAAGGGGACCGGGGACCCGGGCGAGAGGCTCGAGCCCTTCCGCTGGTCGGGAGTGGGGAGCGGGGAGCTCTTTCTCATCGTCGACGCCGATCGGCTGGTGCGGTACGCGGGGCCTGGCGTGGTGCAGGTCCTCGGCGTGGCACAGGACGACGTCGTCGAGTCCGACCTCGTGGATCTCGTGCATCCCGATGACCTTCCCGGCCTCACCGAGACGTTTACCTCGTTCGGGGATGCTCCCGGCTCGGCCACCTTCTCCGGAGCGCGCGTGCGTCACAGCGACGGGAGCTGGCGGGTCTTCGAGGGTGTGGGCATCAAGGTGCAGGACGAGCACGACCGGCCCGTCTACATGTTCTCGGCGAGCGACGTCACCTTCCGCCAGCGCGCGCACTGAGCTCGGCGAACCCGGAGCGTCAGTGCCTCGCGAGGGCGAGCTCCTTCACCTCCGCGATCGAGATCACCGGGAAGAGCTTCAGGAAGGCCAGGAAGCACATGCCGACGAACCCGAAGGAGCCGGCCAGCACGGTGAGCTCCACTGGGCTCGGTGTGTAGACGCCCCAGACCGCAGGGTCGTACTCGCGCGACAGCCCCGAGATGATGATCACGTAGCGCTCGAACCACATTCCGACGTTGATCGCGACGGAGAGCACGAAGAGCGTCGGGATGTGCGTTCGTGCGCGTCGGAACCACAGAACCTGCGGGAGCGCGGCGTTGCACACGATCATGATCCAGGTCGAGATCCAGTACGGGCCCGCTGCGCGCATGAAGAACGACGTGCGCTCGGCCTCCACGCCGCTGTACCACGCCATGAAGTACTCGACGGCGTACGAGTAGCCCACGATGAGCGAGGTCAGGAGGATGAAACGCGCCATGTTCTCGAAGTGGTATGGGGTGATGTACCGCTCGAGCCCGAAGATGCGCCGCACCGGGATGAGCACCGTGAGGACGAGCGCCATGCCCGAGAAGATCGCCCCGGCCACGAAGTAGGGAGCGAAGATCGTGGCGTGCCAGCCGGGTACGATGGTGACCGCGAAGTCCCAGGACACCACGCTGTGCACCGAGAGCACCAGCGGCGTTGCCAGCCCCGACAGGTGCAGCATCGTGCGGTTGTGCGACTTCCACTGGCGGTTCGTTCCCTGCCAACCGAGCGCGAGCACCCCGTAGAGGGTGCGTCGCCAGCCGTCGGAACGGTCCCGCGCAACGGCCAGATCCGGCAGCATGCCCACGTAGAGGAAGGCCACCGAGATCGCGGCGTAGGTGGAGATGGCGAACGTGTCCCACAGCAGCGGGCTCTTGAAGTTGACCCAGAGCCCGCGCTGGTTGGGGTAGGGCAGGATGAAGTGGGCCTTCCAGATGCGGCCGACGTGAACGGCCAGCAGCTGCATGGCGGTGAGCACCGCGATCACGGTCAGTGCTTCCGCGCCCCGGTTGATGGCGTTGCGCCACTTCGAGCGGAACAGGTAGAGGATCGCCGAGATCAGCGTGCCGGCGTGGGCGATGCCCACCCAGAACACGAAGGTGACGACGTAGGCGCCCCAGAAGACGGGGTGTGCGTAACCCGCCACACCCAGGCCGTGCCACGTCTGGTAGACGAAGGCTCCGACCGCAGCGGCATAGACGGTTGCGCACAGCAGCAGCAGGACCCAGTACCCCGCCGTGGGGCGCGAGAGCACCGAGAGCAGGTCCTCGTTCACGCGAGCGGGGTCGAGGGAAGGAGACGGCGTCCGGGGAACGGGAGGGACAGCGGATGCCGGTGCAGCCATGGTTCCCTCCGACGGGCGCGCCCAGCCACGCTAGCGTAGCCGGGAACACTCCGCCTCGGGAGGCACCGTGCCGCGCCTGGAGTTCTTCTTCGACTGCTCGAGTCCCTGGACCTACCTGGCGTTCCACCGGGTGGAGGAGGTGGCCGGCGCCGCGCGCGCCGAGTTGGTGTGGCGGCCCATCCTGGTGGGCGGCGTATTCAATGCGGTGAACGCGAGTGTCTACGAGCAGCGTGCCAACCCGGTCCCGGGCAAGCTCCGTTACCACGCGAAGGACCTCCAGGACTGGGCGACCCACTACGGACTCGAGATCCGCTGGCCCTCGGTCTTCCCGGTGAACAGCGTGAAGGCCATGCGCGGCTGCCTCGTCGCCGACGAGAAGGGGCGGCTGCCGAACTTCGCACGCGCGGTGTTCGAGGCCTACTGGGGGCGCGACGAGGATATCTCCCGCGACGAAGTCCTCGAGCCGTTGGTGTCCGCCGCTGATTTTCCCCCGGCCGAGTTCTTCGAACGAATCGCAGCGGCGGACGTCAAGGCGCGTCTGCGCGCCAACACCGATGAGCTCATCGAGCGCGGCGGCTTCGGCTCGCCCACGTTGTTCGTGGACGGTAACGACATGTACTTCGGCAACGACCGCCTGCCCCTGGTACGCGCGGCGCTCGAGCGAGCAAGCTCCTAGGGGAGCTGGAAGAGGCGCCGCGCGTTCTCGCGCAGGAAGAGCGCGCGCACGTCGTCGGGCAGGGGCGCGTCGAGCCCGCCGCCCGCGAACAGCACGCGGCCGCCACCGCCGGTGCGGGCGTGATCGAGGATGGGCTCCGGAAGTCCGTCGACGGCGCTGCTCGTCGCGTAGTACAGGTTCGGCCGGCGTCGCAGCAGCGTGGCGACCAGCCGCGTCCAGGGCTCTGCGCCGTCGCAGACCACCAGGCGCAGCTCCGGGAAGAAGGCGCACACTTCGTCCACCCGACGCGGGTGCTGACACAGCATGGGCACCGGCTGGTCGGGCACTCCCGCGCTGCAGCAGACCGGGAGCCCCAGCTCCACGGCCTTCGCGTAGAACGGGTAGAGGCGCTTGTCGTCGATGGGAACCTGCGGCACGAGCAGGGCCGGTGAGACGGCCAGTGCACGGACGTCCAGGTTCTCGTAGAGGGCGACCACCTTGCGCAGCTCGTCCATGCCCCGGTGGGGGTCCAGTCGGTAGCTGCCGAAGAACCGGTCCGGGTGGTCCTTCAGGGCGCGCAGCGCTTCCGGGCGGTCCGCGTCTACCGGGATCATCGCCCGCTCGATACCGCGCCGGTCCATCGCTTCGAGGACGGGCTTCACGCGGTCGCGGCGCACCTCGCCGTCGGCGACAGCGAGGCCGAGATGGATGATGGGGACGTCGCGCGACACGGGATCCTCGCAGTCGCGAGTCTAGCGCGCGTCCGTCACCCACCGAGGGCGCTAGACTGCGGCCCTCCATGAACGCTCCTGAATCCGCCGAGCGGACGCCCCTGGCGGGGCTGCTGCGCATGCTCGAGCTCGACCCGCTCGACACCGACCTCCTGCTGGGCGAGACGCCCGACGGCGAAGGCAGGCTCTTCGGCGGGCTCGTCGCCGCGCAGTCGGTCGTGGCGGCGGGCATGACCGTGGAGCGCGGCAGCCTGCACTCGCTGCACGCCTACTTTCTGCGGCCCGGGCGTCACGGCACCCCGATTCGCTTTCTGGTCGACCGGATCCGCGATGGGCGCACCTTCACGACCCGGCGCGTGGTCGCCCACCAGGCCGGCGAAGCGATCTTCAACCTGTCGGCGAGCTTCGCGGTCCCCGAGGAGGGCATCTCACACCAGGCCGAAACGCCTCCGGTGGCGCCGGCGCCCGAAGAGCTCCCGGATGTCGAGGCCTTGCGCGCCCAGACCCTGGGCGAGGAGAGTCCGCGCCCTTCGCCGCTGGATGTGCGCGCGTGCGATCCCGACGACCCCGACGGCAAGCCCTTGCCGCCGCGCCAACGGGTCTGGCTCCGTCCCGCCGGCCCCCTGCCGGACGACCCGCTCATTCACGCCGCCGTACTCGTCTACGGCAGCGACCGGTCGCTGCTCTCCACCGCGGCCCGCCCCCACGGGCTGCCCCGGGGCCGCCGCCGCGGCGCCAGCCTGGACCACTCCCTCTGGATCCACCGCCCCATTCGCTTCGACGGCTGGCTGCTCTACGACCAGGAGAGCCCGGTCGCCCACGCCGCGCGGGGCCTGTGCCTGGGTGCCATCTGGGATCGCTCCGGGCTGAGGCTGGCCTCGGTGGCCCAGGAGGCGCTGATCCGCGTCCCGCGGGGCTGACTGCCTGGTTGTTCGGCCTTCGGTGAACTCCATCCCGGACCCCTGCGTAGTACGGCACGACGGCGCGACCGTCCCACCCGGAGGGAACGATGGAGACGACCTCTTCTGAGCAACGGCCCCGCGGACCCCGGGGCCTCAGGAGCCCCCAGGCCTGGCACCGAGACTACGACGACCGCCGCATAGCGGGCGTCTGCCTGAGCCTCGCCCACAACCTGGAGATCTCGGTCACCGCGGTGCGGCTAGCGTTCCTGGTGTTGACCCTCGTTCACGGCATCGGCCTGGTCCTCTACGGGGTGCTCTGGGCGTTGCTCCCGGACCGTGCCGGCGAGCCGGCGGCGCTGGATCGCTGGGTCCGCGAGGCCAAGCGCATCCTGGGCGACGGGTCGCGCCCGCGTCGGCGCTACGAGGCGGACGACCGGGACGACTACGAGGACGAATCGGACTACGACGACTCGCCGGAGACGGGGCGATCGTGAATCGTTCCCTCGCGCGCAAGGCCGGCGGCGTCGTCTGCGTCGTGCTCGGCGCCGCCCTGCTCCTCACCCCCGGCCCCGGCCTGCTCGTGATCCTGCTGGGCCTCAAGCTCCTCGGCATCGTAGGCAGCTGACGTAAACCGACGGAGATCGTGACGAGGATCACGGAACCGGGGTGCGCCCGTTCCTACACTCGGCGCCGGTGGGAGGTAGGGGCTTCAGACGGATCCTGACGGGACTGGCGTTGGCCGGTCTGGTGCTCCCGCTGTCCGCCTGCGAGATGGTTCGCGTCACCGTGGTGATCCCGTCATTCGACAGCGCCGGGGTGGAGGGCGTGACCTTCTGGCGCGCCGCCCGCGACGGCTTCGAGGAGGATGGCCAGCTCGTCTTCGAGGGCACCGCGTTCCGCGACGGCCACGAGGTGGTGCGCTACCGCTACCGCTCCTGCGACGGGGAGCTGGCTCGTATCTCCTACGAGGCCACGGTGGAGCGGCCGACGTCGGACTCGGATGTGGTGGTGCTCCAGCTGCACTACCCGCGCCGCGCGGAGCCGGGCGTGTTCCGGGTCTCCACCTTCAACCGCGCCGGCCACTCGCCCCTCACCGACGCGGCCACCGAACTCTAGAGCTTCTCGAAGTCCCCGTGACGCCCGGCGCCCGCGGCGAAGCGCGACGCGCCGGCGCGCGTCTCGCCGCTGCGGATGGTCGCCATGCCGAGCTCGAACTCGCGGCGCAGGGCGCTCTCCACGTCTTGGTCCCACTGCTCGTAGGCGGAGAGGCGGTCCGAGACCACGCACCGCTGCGGGAAGCGAGCGATCTCGCGGGCCAGCTCTTCGGCGGCCGACCGGGCCGCGCCGTCGGATACCACCCGGTCGGCGAGCCCCATGCGTTGCGCCTCCTCGGCGCCGACGGGCCGACCGGTCAGGATCATGTCGAGCGCGCGGCCCATGCCCACGATGCGCGGAAGGCGCACCGTGCCGCCGTCCACCAACGGAACGCCCCAACGCCGGCAGTACACGCCGAAGATCGCGCTCTCCTCCGCCACGCGCAGGTCACACCACAGCGCGAGCTCCAGGCCTCCGGCCACGGCGTGCCCGGCCACCGCTGCGATCACCGGCTTGCCGAGCGCCATGCGCGAGGGACCCATGGGTCCGTCGCCCTCGGTACGTGCACCCGGTGCGTCCTTCCCGTCCGCGACGGCCTTCAGGTCGGCGCCCGCGCAGAAGGTTCCGCCTTCGCCCCAGAGCACCGCCACGCGCGCATCTTCATCGGCGTCGAAGGCGCGAAACGCGTCGGCCAGGGCCCGCGCCGTGGGTGCGTCCACCGCGTTGCGCACCGCCGGTCGCGACAGAACCACGGTGAAGACCGGGCCTTCCTTCTCGATACGCACGCTCATGCCATTTCCTCCTCACTGCGGTTCAGGCCAGCCAGCGGTCCACCGCGCGCTCCACCGGCGGAAGCGCCTCGCGCGGGTCTACGACCCGACCCTGGCGCGCCGACGCGTAGGCCGCTTCCAGGATCTCGAGCACGACGACCCCGTCGCTGCCGGACTCGTCGGGCTCTCGCCCCTCGCGGAAGCAGCGCAGGAAGTGCTCCATCTCCTGCGGGTAGCCGTTGTCGTACAGCCAGTCGGCGTTGGGTGTGGTCCAGCCTCCGGCCGCGCGCACGGCGGGGCTCGCTTCGGGCACGAAGAGGCGCAGCCCCGTCTCCTGGAGCAGGTCCACCTCGACGGTGCCCTCGCTCCCCCACACGCCGAGGGTGGACTGCATTCCTCCCTGCAGTGCCCACGACGCCTCGCACAGCGCCGTGGCCCCGCCCTCGAAGGCGAGGTGCAGCACCGCATGGTCCTCCAGCACCGAGTCGCTGCGCCCGGCGCGCAGGTCGGCCCACACCCCGGTGCAGGCGGGCTTGCCCAGGAGCCAGCGCACGCACTCGACCGAGTGGCAAGCCATGTCCATGAGCACTCCCCCTGCCGCCGCGTCACGCGAGAAGAACCAGGGCGAGTAGGGGCCAGCGTGGGCTTCGCGTTGGGTCACGTAGCGCGGGGCGCCGAGCGCGCCCGAGAGGAGCAGGGCGCGTGCGCGCGCGAAGGCCGGAACGAAGGGCAGTTCCTCGGCGTAGGCGAGCCCCACCCCGGCCGCGCGACAGGCCTCCACCAGGGCGCGTCCCTCGGCGGCGGTGGACGCGAGCGGCTTCTCCACGATCACGTGCTTGCCGGCGCGCGCCGCTTCTGTCGCCTGGGCGGCGTGCAGGGCGTTGGGTGTGTTGATGCAGACCACGTCCACGTCGGGCAGGAGCTCTTCCAGACGGTCGGTCGCCCGCTCGAGTGAAAACTCCTGCGCGAGCCGCGCTGCGCTCTCGCGGCGGCGCGAGCACACCCCCACCACGCGCGCGTCCGCCACGCGTGCGAAGGCCTGTAGGTGGGTGCGGGAGATGTGGCCCGCGCCCACCAACCCGATGCGAAACGGCTCACTCACGCGCGCTGCCTATTCGCTGTAGCGCGCCTCGACACCGCGCGCGGTGCCGGCGCCTGCGACCGCCTGGCGGAGGTCCGCCAGGAAGTCGTCGACCACGCCCTCGTGCTCGGGGCTCACCATGAGGTGCAGCGCGTCGGGACCGTGCTGGCGGTCCAGGTGCCAACCGCGGTCGTCCATCTGGTCGCCCACCGCCATGATGTCAACGTCGCCGTCGGAGGTGAACGAGAAGACGCCGATGATCGGGTCGCCTACCACACGCAGCGGCGGGGTGGCGGCGATACCCTCCTGGATGCGACGCGTGGCGTTGCGTATGCGGCCGACGAGGCGCACGTAGCCCTCCTCGCCCAGGTAGTTCATCACCGCCCAGGCTGCGGCGATGGGCGCCGCCGGGCGCGCGCCCGCCATGGCGAGGGAGCCGTAGATCCCGCCCGGCCAGTCGGTGTAGATGAACGCCTGATGGAACTGCATCAGGTCCTTGTCGCGGTGGGTCAGGATCGAGGCGCCCTTGCTGCAGTAGCCGTACTTGTGCACGTCGGCGGAGATGGTGGAGACACCGTCCACGCGGAAGTCGTAGGGCGGAACCGACTCGCCCGTTCGCTCCCCGCCCAGTCGCTCCCAGAAGGGCAGCACGAAGCCGCCGACACACGCGTCTACGTGGAAGTGGATGCCGCGCTCGGCCGCCAGCGCGGCCAGCGCGGGGATGTCGTCCACCATGCCGTGGGGGTAGTTGGGTGCCGAGCCCATCATGAACGCGGTGCGCTCGGTGATGAGCCCCTCCGCCGCCTTCAAGTCGGCGCGCAGGTCCGGACCGATCGGGATTTGCACGTGTTCGAGGCCGAAGTATTTCGCGGCCTTTGCAAAGGCCGGATGCGCGGTGACCGGCGCCAGGAGCTGGGGCTCGGTCACTCCGCGCTCCGCACGGGCGCGCTCGCGCGCGGTCTTCACCGCCATGAGGATGCTCTCGGTGCCGCCCGAGGTCATGCAGCCTCCGGCGCTCTCGGGTGCGTTCAAGAGGCCCGCCGTCATGGAGACCACCTCGCGCTCCATCGTGCGGAGGCTCGGGAAGCGCATCGGGTTGAGGGCGTTCTCGTGGAGGTAGAGCATGTTGGCCTGCTCGACGACCTCCTCCACGTCCTTGCCGGCCGGGTAGATCAGGCTCCAGGTACGCGCGTTGCGCCAGTCGGCGTCTTCCTGCTTGCGCTCGCGCATTCTGGCGAAGAGCTCCGTGGGCGCGGTGCCTCGGCTGGGAAGCTTCATCGGCGGCTCCTTTCCCATTTCCCCATCCACTCGTCCGGGCGGTCCATGGTAGCGTCGGGACGGCTGCCACAGTGACGCGACGTCCAGATCTTCAGGAGAGCGCCATGGCGCAGCCGTCGGCGCGCGGATCGCTTCCGCCCCACAGCACACCGCCGGGATCGCGGCGGATGACCTGGCCCTTGCCGAAGGCGATGCGTCCGAAGCCGGCGACGCGGTTCAGGGCGTGCCCGCGCGCCTCCAGTTCCTCCAGCGTGGCCTCGGGAAGCCCCTCCTCCACACTCACCTCGCCGTCGGCGGTCCCGCTGCTGATACAGAAGCGCGGGCGGTCGAGGGCGCGTTGGGGGTTCACGCCGTCGTCGGCCAGCGCGCACACTACCTGGAGGTGCCCCTGCGGCTGCATGGCGCCGCCCATCACACCGAACGGTCCGTACAAGCTGCCGTCGGCTTCGCGGGTGAGCAGGCCGGGGATGATCGTGTGGTACGGGCGCTTTCCGGGTGCCAGCGCGTTGGGATGGGCGGGGTCGAGGGAGAAGCCGGAGCCCCGGTTCTGAAGCGGGAAGCCGCAGCCGTCGGGGACGATGCCGGTGCCGAAGATCCAGTAGTTGCTGTTGATGAAGCTGCACGCGTTGCCGCGGCCGTCGACGACGCACAGGTAGACGGTGTCCGATCCGCCGAGGGGCTGTCCGGGTCGGGCCAGCGGGTTGGCACGGCGCGGATCGATCCCCTTGCGGCGCTCCTCCGCGTAGCTGCGCGAGAGAAGCTCCTCCACCGGAACCTCCGTCATCGATGGGTCGGCCAGAAAGGCGCGCGCGTCCGCGAAGGCGAGGCGCATCGCCTCGATGAGCAGGTGCAGACGCTCGGGGCCCAGGGGATCCAGGGCCGACAGGTCGAAGCCCTCCAGCAGGTTCAGCGCCAGGAGGGCCGCCAGGCCCTGGCCGTTGGGCGGGCATTCCCAGACGCGCAGGCCGCGGTAGGTCGTCGAGAGGGGCGTGTCCCATGTGGAGAGGTGCTTGGCGAGATCTTCCTCCGTCAGCACTCCGCCGGCGTGCTGCACCGCCGCGGCGATCGCGCGCGCGGGCTTGCCCTCGTAGAAGTATTTCCGCCCGCCCTCGGCCACGCCGCGCAACGTGCGCGCCATGCCCGGGTTTCGGAAGATCTCGCCCGGCCGCGGTGCGCGCCCGTCCACGAGCAGCTGCTCGCCACCCGGCTGGCGGCTGAGCTGGATCGAGGCGCCCAGCTCCCACTGCTTTCCGGCGATGGGCGCTACCGGGAACCCGTCCTCCGCCAGCCGGATCGCGGGCGCCAGCACGTCGGCGAGGGAGAGCGAGCCGTGCCGCTCCACGGTGTCGCACCAGCCGGCACACGCGCCGGGCACGGTCACGGCGTGGGCGTGGTGCCAGGGAATCGCGTCGCCCAGACCGTCGGCGGCGGCTCGTTCCAGCGTGAGCGCTGCCGGCGCGCGGCCCGAGCCGTTCAGCGCCTCGATGCTGCCGCTCGCGGCGTCGTAGAAGAGCGCGAAGCAGTCTCCGCCGATCCCTGTGGAGCAGGGCTCGGTCACCGCGAGCGCGGCCGCAGTCGCCACCGCCGCGTCGGCGGCGTTGCCGCCGTTCGCGAGAATGCGCAGCCCGGCCGCCACGGCGAGAGGCTGGCTCGTGGCCACCATGCCCCCGGTGCCCAGGACGGGGCTGCGCAGGGAGTCGAAGGCGGAGAGCGGAAGCGTCACGCTCCTACGATAGCCGGATGCAGCGGAAGCCACGCGTGCTGAAAGCGCCGGGCTGCGTCCGGTGGGGCGCCCGGCCTGCGTTCACTTGACCTTGCAGGCGCCCGGGCGGTGGTCCGCGACCGAGGGATCGAGGCACGCCTCGCAACCGTTGGCGTAGGTGCGCCGCTCGCCGCTCCCGCTGCGGGCGCAGACGGGGCGGTACTCGCGCCTGCAGACAGTCGGCCGGGCCGTCTCGAGGCACACAGTGGCGCCGGGCCAGGTGTTGGCGGGATCCTGGCCTCCGCCGAACAGCGGTGTGGGATCATCCGCGCACGCCGCCAGGAGGCCGGCGATCGCGAGGGCAAAGAGCAGGCGTGCAGCGCGCATGACCCGCACGATACGCCAGCCGCCCGCCCGGAACCACGCGGGGAGCGCTACAAAGGGCGAGTGTCCGCCCGTGCACGACGCGCCGTTCGAGGAATCGCTCTCGTCGTCCTCTTTGGTGCGCCCGCCTGCGATCCGGGTGCACCCGAGATGGAGCATCCGGGGGCTTCGCCGCCCGCGCGCCCGGAATACGTGGGCAGTGCGCGCTGTGGAGAGTGCCACCCGGCCCAGGCCGAACGCTGGACGGGCTCGCACCACGACCTGGCAATGGCCGAGGCCGACGAAGCGAGCGTGCGCGGCGACTTCGACGACGCCGTACTCGAGCACTTCGGCGTTGCCACCACCTTCTTCCGGCGCGACGGCCGCTTCTTCGTGCGCAGCGACGGCCCGGACGGTGCGCTCGAGGAGTACCCGGTTGCGTACACCTTCGGAGCGGAGCCGCTCCAGCAGCTCCTGATCGCGCTTCCGGGCGGGCGCCTCCAGGCGCTGAGCGTGGCCTGGGACACGCGCCCTGCCGGCGAGGGGGGGCAGCGCTGGTTCCACCTGTACCCCGGCGAGCCCATTCCCCACGACGACGTGCTGCACTGGACGGCACGTGCGCAGAACTGGAACACCATGTGCGCCGAGTGCCACTCGACGCGCCTGCAACGCGGCTACGACCTGGGGCGCGACGCGTACGACACCACCTGGAGCGACCTGGACGTGGGCTGCGAGGCGTGCCACGGGCCCGGTTCGCTGCACGTAGCCGGCGCAGGGGAGGGTGGGCTGGTGGAGCTCGCGTCGCCTCGGGAGTGGCGCTTCGCAGCGGGCGTCCCCATCGCGCAGCGGACTCCCACCACGGGCCCGCGACCGGAGCTCGACACGTGCGGGCGCTGCCACGCGCGCCGGGCTCCGCTCGTCGACGGCTGGGAGCCCGGCGCACCTCTCCTCGACACCCATCGCCCGGTGCTGCTCGAAGAGAGCCTCTACTTCGCGGATGGGCAGATCCAGGACGAGGTCTACGTCTGGGGCTCCTTCCTCCAGAGCCGCATGCACGCGGCCGGGGTGACCTGCAGCGACTGTCACGACCCGCACTCCCTGGCCATCGAAGCTCCCGACGCGACGTGCGCGCGCTGTCACGAGCCCGCGGTCTTTGCCCGGCCGCAGCATCACCACCATCCCGCCGGGTCGACCGGGGCGAGCTGCGTCTCGTGCCACATGCCCGAGCGCACGTACATGGTGGTGGACGCGCGGCACGACCATTCGTTCCGCGTACCGCGGCCCGATCTGGCGGACGAACTGGGCACGCCGGACGTGTGCACGGCCTGTCACGCCGGGCGCACTTCCGCGTGGGCGGCGGCGGCCCTGCGCGGCTGGGGCGCGGGGCGCGAGGGCACCTCGCACTTCGGCGAGGCACTGCACGCCGGCCGCCGGCGCGCGCCCGGCGCGGCAGGTGCGCTGGCGGCGCTCGTGGCGGATGAAGCTCAGCCGGCCATCGTGCGGGCGACGGCGCTGCAACTCCTGGCTGCCCAGGCAGGGGTTCCCGCTGCGCGGCTCTCGGCCGCGGTGTCGCGGGGCGCCGCCGCCTCCGATCCGCTGATCCGCCTGGCCGCCGCGCAAGCGGCGCCGGCCCTCGCCCCGCCCGAGCGGCTGCGGCGCACCGGCGTCCTGCTCGAAGACCCGCGCAAGGCCGTGCGCGTGGAGGCGGCGCGCGCGTTGGTCGATGTGCCCGCTTCGCTGTGGCGCGCGGAGGCGCGCCGCGCACTGACCGATGCCCTCGCCGAGTACCGCGCCGCGCAACAGTCCAACGCAGACCGACCCGCCGCCCACGTGAATCTCGCCTCGCTGCACGCCCAGTACGGAGAGCTTTCCGAGGCGCGCGCCGAATTTGCCGCGGCGCTGCGCCTGGAGCCGAACTACGTACCCGCGTGGGTCAACCTGGCGGATCTCTTTCGCCTGGAAGGGAAGGAAGTCGATGCAGAGGCGGCGTTGCGGCGGGCCGTCGAGATCGCTCCGGAGGTCGCCGCCGTGCACCACGCGCTGGGCCTGGGCCTGGCGCGACAGGAGCGCGTCGATGAGGCGCTGGTTCCGCTGGAGCGGGCGGCCCAGCTGGCGCCTCAGGATCCGCGCTTCGCGTACGTGTACGGGGTTGCGCTCCACTCGACGGGCGACACGTCCGGCGCTCTGGCGGTGCTGGCCGACGCGCATCGGCGCCATCCCGAGGACACCGAGCTGATGTGGGCGCTGGCCACGATGGCCCGCGATGCGGGCCGTCGAGACGAGGCGCTGCGCTGGGTGGCCGCGCTCGAGGCGCTGTTGCCGGGCGATCCGCGGCTCGGACGGCTGCGTACCGACCTGGAGACACCGCCCTCCGACGCGCCCTAGTGCTGGCTCCACCAGGGCGAGTCGGGGTCTTCCTGCTGGGGCGCGGGCGGCTCGAGCTGGCGCTCCGCGATCTTTCCGCTGCGCGTGGGGCGGGCCTCCTCGCCGTACTGCGGCTCGTCGAACAGGCCGAGAACCCCGCCCAGCGCCTCTTCCGGACCGTCCCGAATCACGTGGAAGGTGATCCAGACGGCGATGACTCCGATTACGAAGATGGGGATCTTGGCCACGGCGAGTTTCTCCGTACAGGGCTCATCGGCGGCCCGGAGTCACGGCGTTAGTGACCGGCGCCCCGCCCTGGGGGCGTAGTAGAGTGGGGCCCAGATGAGCAGTCCGCCGGCCGGATGAGCGACCCGCACGTCGGGATCCCCTTCGCGCGCAACCGCGTCTTGCAGGGGCTGGTGGCGGCCTACGCCGTGTTCTGGCTGGCTGCGGCGCTCGCGCCGCTCGATCGGAGCACCTGGCTGCTCGAGAACCTGCTGGTGTTCGCCATGCTGGCGCTCTTGGCGACGACGCACCGGCGGTTCGTCTTCTCCAACCTCTCCTACGGCCTGATCTTCGCGTTCCTGGTACTGCACACCGTGGGCTCCCACTACAGCTATTCCGAGGTGCCGGCGGGCTTCTGGGTGCGCGACGCGCTCGGGCTCGAACGCAATCACTACGATCGTCTAGTGCACTTCGCCTTCGGTCTGCTGTTCGCCTATCCGTTTCGCGAACTGGTGCTGCGCGTGGTGCACGTCCACCGCGTGTGGAGCTGGGTAATCCCGGTCCTCACCATCTTGGCGCTCTCTTCCGCCTACGAGATCGTGGAGTCGTGGGCGGCCCGGGTAGTGAACCCGGACGTCGGGATCGCCTTCGTCGGCGCTCAGGGCGACGTGTGGGACGGCCAGAAGGACATGACCCTCGCGCTGGTCGGCGCCATGCTGGCGATGCGTGCCGCGGCGCTCCTGCGCCGCCGGCGCGGACACGAGCCCTACCTCGGGCTGCGTCGTCCCGCCTGACTCGGTTGCGCCCAACGCCGTCAGCTCGGGGCGTGGGAGCGACACCTTGTCTCTGCGGAAGCTCCACACGCCTTCACGAACCTCCCACGCGTTTTCCCCGGCGCCCGCGGCGGTGTAGAGTCAAGAGATGGCCGAGGGCTCCGTGAGGTTGCCCAGCATGCACTTCCAGGAGTGGGGCGACGGCGACCCGTTGATCGCGCTTCATCCCCTGGCCCTGGAATCCAGCGCCTTTTCGGGTGTTGCGCGGCAGCTGAAGCGTAAGGGTTTGCGAACGCTCGCCGCCGACCTGCCGGGCTTCGGTCGCACGCCACTGCCCGACGAGCCCCTGACCGCGGCCTGCATGGCGAAGCCGGTCATCGAACTGGCGAGAAGCCTGGAAAAGCCGCCGCTGCTGATGGGTATGTCGATGGGCGGCCGCGTGGCGCTCGAGGCGGCCCTGATCGCGCCGGACGCGGTGTGCGGCGTCGTGCTCGTGGCGCCGTACCTCCCGTGGACGACGAACCGACGAGCGCTCGGGCTGGCCAACTGGCTTCGGCCCGAGTGGGGCGAGCGGATTCCGCTGGAGCACGCGTGGCCCTTGCTGCGACACACGTCGAAGCTGCTGGACGCGTTTCCCGCCCTGCAGCACGACTGGCTCGCGCGCGCGTGCGTGCGGGTCTCCTACAACATCACGTGTCCTGCGACCCGAATCGCCATGCTGTCGGCCAGCCGCGAGCTCGCGCTCGACCCGGCCTTCGGGAGGCGCGGGCTCTGGACCCGGCTGAAGCGTCTGCGCGTACCGGCTGTCTTTCTGTGGGCGGGCAAGGACCGGCTGATCCCCGCCTCGCACGCACTGCAGGTGGCGGAGGCGCTGCCACAAGCACCGCAACTCGAGGTGGCTTGCTCTGGGCACTTCGTGAACTTCATCCACTTCCGGTGCATGGAGCACGCGATGGCGCAGGCCGTGGCGCGCGTGGTCGATCTGGAGGCGCAC
>CAXMOD010000003.1:0-21459 GCA_964194905.1 uncultured Desulfobacterales bacterium
GCGTACTCCAGACTCCAGTCGACGGAGAGCGCCGCCCGCTGCCACAGGGCCTTGAAGGTCTTCTCGTCCTCGGCCGTCAGCCGGTGGCAGAGTTCGATGAAGTTCTCCCGCGAGAGCAGCCGCGGGCGGCCCTTGCGGGCCTTGGCCGTGGCCTGCTCGATCTGCAGATCTCGCTCGTAGGGCTGCGTGGGGTCGCAGCGCACGTGGAAGAGGTTCTCCACGCGTCGCTCGGTCGGGAGCCCGTTGTCGTCCCAGCCCATGGGGTAGAAGACGTTCTGACCGGTCATGCGCTGGTAGCGGGTCTGGATGTCGGTGTGGACGTAGCTGAAGAAGCTGCCGACGTGGAGCGAGCCGGAGATGGTAGGCGGCGGCGTGTCCACCACGAAGGTCTCACTGCGCGGGCGCGCCGGCTCCCAGGCGTACACGCCTGCCTTCTCCCACGTCTCGCCCCAGCGCGCTTCGGCTTCGTTGGGCTCGAAGTGCTTGGGAAGGGTGGAGGGATCGATGGCTCGAACGCGCGAACGGCCGCTCATGGGGCGCTTATCATAGGACACAGCTCCCGGGCGCAAGCCGGATTCAGCGGCGCTGCCGCCCCGGCCGCCTTCGACGAGCCGACCCTGCCGGTGTGCAGGCCCCCGATCAGTCGGCTATGCGCGCGCCCGTCACCGTAGTGCGGGTGGGGATGTACTCCTCGCCCTCAGCGCCCCGGTTCTCGAGCTGGAACTCGATCCGTCCATCGTCCTTCACCGTTCCCATGGCCGTGGAGAGTATGCGCACGCCGAACGTGGCGGGCACCAGGGTGAAGCCGGGATCGAGGCCGGGAACGCGCGACGCCACGATCTGGGTCTGCGCCGTTCCCACGAGCGTGGATCCGTCGACACTGCCCTCGCCGGTCCCGACGACCTCGGCAGGCAGTGCGCCGTCGGGGCCGGGGTAGTCGGTTTCCAGCTCGAAGGACGCGGTGTACGTGCCTCCTTCCTGGGCCAGGACCACGGTGCCGGAGAGCTCGCGGCTCAGGTCGGTGCCGATGACCGTCGTAAGGCCCTCGACCCGGTACGTGCCTGCGATGGTGGCCGGTCCGGCGTCGGGCGGGGGTGCAGAAACCTGGGAGTCGCCACAGGCCGGGAGCAGGAGCAGCGAGAGCAGCAGGGGAAGGGCCAGGGCGGACCGGGCAAAACAAGCTCTCGATGCCATCAGCGCTCCTCCGATCTCACCCCCCGATGAGATGGCCCGATTCTACCACCTGGGGGTGGATCGGGTTAGAGTGGCTCGGGGTCGAGAAGGAAGGGTAGGCATGCCTCAGCAGAGTGCTCACGTGATGCCCGGGTTCCGCTGCCGCGACGCGGCCCGGGAGGTCGACTGGCTGTGCGAGGCCTTCGGCTTCGAGCGTCACCTGGTGGTGCCGGACGAGGATGGCGGCGTCGTCCACGCCCAGCTCCGATTCGGCAACGGCCTGGTCATGCTGGGACCGGCAGGCGACGCGGATTTCGACCAGTGGGTCAAGCCGCCGGACACCAATGGCGGCGTCAACACCCAGAGCATCTACGTCCTCGTGGACGACGTGGACAAACACTGCAAGCGGGCCCGCTCGGCCGGCGCCGAGATCCTGGTGGAGCCCATGGACCCGGACTACGGCGGGCGCATGTACACCTGCCGCGATCCCGAGGGCCAGATCTGGAGCTTCGGGACCTACGATCCCCTGGCCGAGGCCTGAGCAGCCGCGTTCAGCTCGCTTCGTCGGGGGCGGCGTCCAGCGGCAGGTCGATCGCGAAGGTCGCGCCCTCGCCGGGCGCGCTTTCTATGTGAATGCTGCCGCCGTGGCGTTCGACGATGCCGTGGGAGAGCGAGAGGCCGAGGCCGGTTCCCTTGCCGACTTCCTTGGTGGTGAAGAACGGCTCGAAGAGGCGGTTCTGGAGCTCGGGCGGGATGCCCGGCCCATCGTCTGAGAACTCCAGGCGCACGCCGCCGGCAGTGGGCCGAGTCTTGATGCGGATGGTGCCGTGGCCGTCGACCGCATCGCACGCGTTCACCAGCAGATTCATGAAGACCTGGTTGAGCTGCCCGGCGTAGCAACGCACTGCGGGAAGCTCGCCGTAGTCCTTCTCGACGGTCATCTGGTCCTTCAGGCGCGGTTCCATCAGGGACAGCGTGCGGTCGATGCCTTCGTGCAGATCGACACTCTGCACTTCCGCCTGGTCCAGCCGCGAGAACGCGCGCAGGTCGGCCACGATCTGCTTGACCCGCTGGGTCCCTTCGCGGCTGCGACCGAACAACTTGGTCAGGGCTTCACGCGCTCTGGCGACCTGTGCGTCCTCGCTCGGGACCTTGTCGAGGAGTTTGCCCACGTAGCCCTCCATCAGCTGGAGGTTGGCGTGGACGAAGCCGATCGGGTTGTTCAGCTCGTGGGCCACGCCGGCCACGAGCTGCCCGAGGGAAACCATCTTCTCGTTCTGCACGAGCTGGGCCTGCGTGCGGCGCAGCTCATCGGTGCGCTCCTCTACGCGCGCTTCCAGGTTTTCGTTGAGCTGCGCGATCTCATCGAAGGCTTTCGCGTTCTCGATCGCGACCGAGCTCTGGTTGGCCAGCGTGCGCAGGAGCTGGCGGTCGTCCGGGGTGAGCCGCTCGCCCGCGAGCTTGCCGCCCACGGCGATGACCCCGATCAGGTCCACTCCGAAGAGGATGGGGACCAGCAGCCGCACCTCGAGGGTGTCGAAGACCTCCTGGCAGGAATCGCGCACTTCCGGGTCGGGCTCGTCGCTGAAGTCGGCGCGTTCCAGCTCGTCGCGGCGCATCCAGAGCTGCTTCACGATGGGATGGTCCGCAGGGATCTGCGCGGCCAGCAGCTCCTCCTCCCAGTCGCCCTCGGAGGCCGCGGTCAACAGGGCGCGCCGGTCGTCGTCCAGCAGCAGGACCACCGCGCGGTCCACGCCCATCGTGTCGGTCAGGGCCACGAGAATGCGATCCACCACCTCCTTGATGGAGAGCATGGAGACCATGGCATCGGAGATCTCGCGCACCGCCACGCGGTAGCGCGCGCGGTCGCGGTCGAAGGTGCGGTCCACCAGCGCCTGGAGCCGCGTGCGAAGCGGGTTGAAGAGCAGGATGGCGATGAACAGGAACGCCACCGAGAAGGCCGGCGATCGCGCGTCTACGTTCCAGCGCCACACCAACAAATCGGCGAATGCCACGAGCGAAGCGAACAGCCCTGTGATGCCGAGGGTGACGATGCCGTAGACGACCGACGAGCGTGCCGCCACGCGGATGTCGAAGAGATCCCGCCGCAGCACGCCGTAGGCGATGGTGAGAGGGAAGCCCGCGAACCAGAGCAGGAACGGGTAGATGGGGAAGGCCGCTCCCGAGAAGATCTGCACGAGCAAAACGGAGATGACGGGAATGAAGCTCACGCCGAAGCCGAAGAGCACCACGTCTGCGCGCTGGGCCAGCGTGGCGTCGCTCATGCGCAGGCGTTGCTCCAGCAGAAGGCCGAGGGCCACCAGCGAGAATCCCACCGCCAAGGCGAAGGCCAGAGCCCCCAGGAACCACGGTGGCAGCCCGAGGGGCTCTTCCACGAAGGTGAGCACCGTGACGGCCGCGGCCGCCAGCCACGGCAGCAGGCGCATGCGCCGGTGGCGCACGAGTAGCGGGGGTTCGACGGGGAAGAGCGTGAAGAAGTGGAACGCCGAGGCGCCGATCATCGACATGCTGCCGAGAATGCGCGTGTACGCCAGAGGCTGGAGGTCTGAGTCCACCGAGACGTAGAACATCGAGGCCATGGAGCTGCAGAAGAGCAGCAACGCCCACGACTCGGGGCGGTCCGGCTTGAAGCGCCAGACCACCAGGCCGACGCCCAGGTAGATGGCGCCGGCGATGAAGAGTGCCAGGTAGAGCGGCACGTCCACGAGCCGCGCCCCGGTGCCCTGGATGGGCCGCAGTGAAGCTTCGATGATGCGGTCGTCCGGCTTGCGCACCACCCAGACGTTCGGAACGTCGGGCCGCAGCTCGCGGAGGGCGAGGCGCTGGGTGGCCTCGCCGTCCACCGAGAGCACCTGGTCGCCGGGCTCGATCCCAGCGCTCCGGGCCTCTTCGCTCACCCACTGGACCGTCGAGATGCCGGCCAGTACCGAGTACGAGACGGCCGGCAGGACATCCGGCCGCCAGGCGATCTGGGCGCCGAGGGAAAACACCATCGACAGGAGCGCCCACGCGACGGCCAGCCAGGCCGTCACCCGCCTAAAACGCTGGGTTGCGCTCGGGTTCAACCCCGACCTCCTGGACTTCGGGCCGGATGGTACCCGGGCCGGCCGGATCTGGCCCTATCCGGCCGCGGGAGCCCGACTCTGGCACCCGGCGGCGCAGACGGCGAGACTCCACGCCCCGGCCGGCGGACCGCGCGGAGGAGCCCGAAATGATCGAGTGGAGCGAGCAGCACGAGATGATCCGCGACACGGTCCGCCGCTTCGTGGAGGCGGAGATCGTCCCCAACCTCGAGGCGCTGGAGCACGGCGACATGCCGCCGTACGACATCCTGCGCAAGATGTACGCGACCTTCGGCATGGCCGAGATGGGCCGCGCGCGCTTCGCGAAGACTCTCGAGCGGGCGCGCAAGGTCGAGTCGGGGGAGATCCCGAAGGAGGAGGCCGGGCAGCGGCAAGGCGATGGCACCGGCGACGGCGCCGCCATGTCGCTGATCCCCATCATCGAGCTGTGCAGGTACTGCCCGGGCATGGTCACGGCGATGGGCGTGTCGGTGGGACTCGCCGCAGGGGCCATCAACAGCAAGGGCACCATCGAGCAGCGGGAGCGTTGGGCGCTCGACCTGCTGACCCTCGACAAGATCGGCGCCTGGGCGATCACCGAGCCCGGTTCCGGCTCGGACGCTTTCGGCGGCATGAAGTCCACCGCACGCCGTGACGGCGACGAGTTCGTGCTGAACGGCAGCAAGACCTTCATCACCAACGGCCCCTACGCCGACACCATCGTCTTCATCTGCAAGCTGGAGGAGGCGGGCGTCGATCCTCGCGACCGCCAGATCCTGCACTTCGTGCTGGACAAGGGGATGCCGGGGCTGGAGCAGACCAAGCCCATGCGGAAGATGGGCCTGCACTCATCGCCTACCGGCGAGCTCTTCCTCAGCGACGTGCGCGCCGGCATGGACCGCCTGCTCGGCGGCGAGAAGTCGCTCAGCAAGAGTCGGGCCGAGGGCAAGCAGGAGGCCAAGGGCAGCTTCCAGATCGAGCGCGCCGGCGTCGCGGCGATGGCGTTGGGAATCGTGGAGCGCTGCCTGGAGCTCTCGGTCAAGTACGCCGGCGAGCGGGTGCAGTGGGAGCAGCCCATCGGCGAGTACCAGCTCATCCAGGACAAGCTGGCCCGCATGGAAGTGGCGCGAATGAATCTCCAGAACCTCGTCTTCCGCACCATCGAGCTCTCGGCCCAGGGCAAGAGCATGACCTTCGCCGAGGCGTCGGCCATGAAGCTCTACGCCGCCCGCGCCGCCGTGGAGGTGGCCATGGAAGCGGTGCAGGTCTACGGCGGAAACGGCTACATGGCCGAGTACCACGTCGAGCAGCTCGCTCGGGACGCCAAGGTGCTCCAGATCTACGCCGGCACCGACGAGATCCAGATCCGCGCCATCGCCCGGGAGCTGCTGAGCGGACGCTGAGCCCAACCACGCCGCCTCACATGCCTACCCGAGCGCTGCCCGCACCGCGTCGCCCGCCTGCTTCACCGCCTCCTTTCCCTTGTCGAGGAAGTCCGCGAACGAGAAGAAGCCGTGGATGACGCCGTCGTAGCGTGTACAGGTGACGTCCCCCCCTTCGCTCCTCAGACGCTCGGCGTAGGCCTCGCCTTCGTCGCGCAGCGGGTCGTACTCGGCCGTCAGCACCAGCGCGGGCGGCAGCTCGACGAGTGAGGGCGCGGCCAGAGGATTGACGTACGGGTTGCGACGTTCGGCCGGGTCGGGGACGTACTGGTCCCAGAACCAACGCACCACATCGCGGGTGAGCATGTAGCCCTCTGCGTTGTCCAGGTAGGAAGGCCGGTCGAAGTCGCAGTCGATCATCGGGTAGAGCAGGAGCTGGAAGCCCAGCTCTGGACCAGCGCGGTCGCGCGCCATGAGAGCGACCACCGACGCCAGGTTGCCGCCGGCGCTGTCGCCCGCCACGGCCAGGCGGCCGGGCGCGATCCCGAGGTCGCTGCATGTCTCCGCCACCCAGCGCGTGGCCGCGTAGCAGTCTTCGGCCGCGGCCGGGAAGCGGTTCTCGGGCGCAAGCCGGTAGTCGACCGAGACGATGGTGCAGCCGGCGGCGTTGGCGAGCTTTCGCACCGTGCCGTCGTGCGTGTCGAGGTTGCCGATCACCCAGCCGCCGCCGTGGAAGAACACGATTCCCGGGTGAGGACCGTCGCCGTCGGGCGTGTAGATGCGCACGGGCACCTCGCCATCGGGGCCGGGCACGCTGCGCTCCCGGACCGCCGCGACCGGCTCGGCCGGGAACGGCGTCTGCGTCCGCCCTTCGTACAGCTTGCGCAGCTCGAGCGGCGTGGTGGAACTCACGTCCAAAAGGTCGGCGGGGAGGTTGTCGAGGACCAGCTTCACTTGGGGATCGAGCGGCATCGCGTCTCCTTCGCCACAAAGGGGGCGCCAGTATAGACTGCGCGAAGCGCGTCGATGCGAGCTAGAATCGGCGGCGTCGGCGACGTCTGGGGGGTCGCGCCGCGTGTCCGAAAAAACTCACAAGCCCGAAGCCCTGCTCGCTCGCGCCGCCGCCGGTGATCGCGACGCGGCGTCCCGCTGCGTCGAACAGCTGGGGCCGCGCATCGCGGATCTGGTGCAGCGCTTCGGTTTCGAGGGCGTAGAAGCGGAGCGGGCGGTGCGCGCCATCTTTCGCCGCGTCTGGTCGGGCGCCGCTCGCTCGACGTCGGACGTCGACGAGGAGCGTTTCGCCGTGCACGTGGCGCGGCGCTGGCTCCTCGATCGGCGGGCGCGTGCGCGCATGGAGGGAGGTGGCGCCGAGGCTCCGCCGCCTCCGGCGGAACCCGCGCCCGCCGGACAGACGGACCTTTTCGGCCTCGCAGCCCGCGCGCTCCAGGCGCTCGGTGACCTCGACCCGGAGGCACGCTCCACGCTGGAGATGGTTGTGGCGAGCGCGCTTCCCTACGCGCGCATCGCGCGTATGCGCGACGTCCCGGTGGCCCAGGTGCGCGAGGCCGCCCGCCGCGGCCTGCTGCAGTTGGGCGAACAGATGCACGGAGCGTCGTCGTGAGCTCGTCGGCGCCGGACCTCGACCGGCTGGTGGCGCTGCTGGCGGACCGGGCGTTGGAGGGACTCTCACCGGGGCGCGCAGCGGAGCTGGCAGGCCTTCTGGCCGACGTTCCGGACCTGGACGACGAGGCGCTCGACCGCACCGCAGCCCAGCTGCATCTGGCGCTGGCGCCCGCGCCCGCGGTCCCGCTCGCTGTGCCGCTGCAGCGCGCGATCCTGACGGATCTCGAGCGCAGCCTGGCGGAGACGCCGCCACGCCCGGCGCGCGCCGCGCCGACGCGGGAGCCGGACGTGGACTGGAGCGGCCCGGATCTCGGCGCCGACCCTTCGGAGCACGCCGTGGCCGCTGCTGGGGCCGGCGAGGACCGCGAGGGCTTCCGCGTGTTCGCCGCGCGTCGCACAGACGGCGGCGCCTGGGCGAAGGCCGTGAGCGCGGCGGGCTGGGTGTTGGCGTTGCTCGTGGCGGGATTGTGGCTGGCGTCGAATGCCGCGTTCTCGGTGGAGCGACGCGTTGCCCGGGCGCCGGACCGAATCGACCTCGTGTGGCGTGCGGGTCCCGGCAGCTCCGCGATCGTGACCGGCACGCTGCTCTGGAGCGGCGCCGAGCAGGCGGGCGTGCTGGAGCTGACCGGCCTCGCGCCCAACGAACCTGCCGAGCACCGGTACCAGCTGTGGGTGGTGGACGGCGATGAGAATGGCCGCGCGCTGCCGGCGGCCCTCTTCGACGTGGTGAGCGATGCCGAGGGGGTGCGCCTGACGCTCGCCCCCGCCCTGCCGGTGGGGCGCGCGGATCGCTTTGCGGTCACCCTCGAGGGCCCGCGCGGTGCGGCGGCCGCCGGCCGGCGCTTGCGCAAGCCCCTCGCTGTCGCCGAGCCCCAGTGAACGGCGCCCCCGCCGGCTCCGCCGACGGGCTGATCCAGCGGCTCGGGCTCGAGCCGCATCCGGAAGGCGGCTGGTACCGCGAGACCTGGCGCCACGTCGCCTCCGACGGGGGCCGCGGCGCGGGCACGGCGATCTACTTCCTGCTTCGCGCCGGCGAGACGTCGGCCTGGCACCAGGTGGACGCCGCCGAGATCTGGCACTTCTACCTGGGCGCGGCCCTGGAGCTGGCCGTCGTCGAGGACGGCGTGCCGCGTGTCGAACTGCTGGGCGCCGAATTCGATTCCGGCGAGCGGCCTCAGCGCGTGGTGCCGGCCGGCGCGTGGCAGCGCGCGTGCAGCCGCGGCGCGTTCACGTTGGCGGGTTGCACCGTGTCACCGGCCTTCGAGTTCAGCGGTTTCGAGCTCGCGCCCGATGGGTTCGACCCCGCCCGTTCCTGAGGGATCCACGTAGACGCCGCTCACCTCCACCGTGCGCTGATTCAACACGTAGGAGAGGTACGGCACGAAGCGCATCAGTGCGTCGAACGGGCTGAAGCGCGTGCGGATCTCCAGGTCCTCGATGCGCCGACCCGGGGCGTGCTCGGTGAGCTTGCGCGAGCCGTTGTACGAAAAGCTCCAGGGCAGCGTTCCGCCCAGCAGGTAGCGCTTGACGCGTACGTTGCGGAACGGAGTGCGCAGCGCGGGCGTTGCGCGCACGTCGCCGAACGTGGCGTCGACGGGGAGACTGTGCTCCACGTGGTACATGCAACCCGGGAGCAGCAGCACGAAGGTCAGCGAAGTGGCGGCGAGCAGACGGCTCATCTCGTGTCCTCCGCCGCGCCAACCCCGTCGTCCGGTTTAGCCGCGTCCGGCTTGGCCGGGAAGGAAGTAGGACCGACCCGAGGCCCAACTAGCACGTCGGGCTTCAGCCAGGCGCGTTCGCGCGGTTCGGCGAGATCGACGATGTCGCCTTCCACCCACGTGGACCAGGTGCCGCACAGGAGGCTCAGCAGGCATGGGAAGTAGGTGATCAACATGTCCGCGAGGTTCTGGCCGTCCGACATCTTGAGGTTGACCGCGGCGTCGTGGTCGCCCAGCGCGTCGGCGGCGAGCTGTGCGCCGTTCACCCGCGTGCCCATCGGAAACAGGCCGTAGAGCAGGTAGAACTGGCGGTCGTGCTCCTCGAAGCGGCCCACCACCCGCGCCTCGGCGCCGAGCCCCGGCGCGGTGGTGAGGAACTTCGGTCCGTCGTACGAGTAGACGGTCGAGTAGAACGCGCACCCGGGCAGGACTGCCGCCAGCACGGACAGGAGAAGCGCGAGCGAGGCCGGCTTCAAGACTGTGCACACACGCGATTGCGCCCTTCGGACTTCGCGCGGTAGAGCTCGCCGTCCGCGCTCTCCACCAGGGACTTCGCTCCCCCGTCGTCGCGGAGGGACGCCACACCGACGCTGGTGGTGAGCACGTCGCCCGGAGCCCCGTTCTCCAGGCCCAGGGCCTCGACCGCGGCGCGGACCTTGTGCCCGAAGGCGAGGGCGCCTTCGGTGGTGGTCTCCGGCAGAAGCACGGCGAACTCCTCTCCGCCGTAGCGCGCTGCCAGGTCGTGCACTCGCGAGCGCTCGGCGACTGCCCGCGCCACTGCGACGAGCGCCGTATCGCCGCGCAGGTGCCCATGGCGGTCGTTGAAGCGCTTGAAGTGGTCCACGTCGATCATCACGAGCCCGAGAGGACGCGAGTAGCGCGACGCACGCTTTACCTCGGTTTCGAGCGTGGCCCAGAAGTGGCCGTGGTTCGCGAGGCCGGTGAGCGCGTCGCGTTGCGCACGCTCCAGCAGCTCTTCGAACCGGTTGGCGTTGCGCAGAGCCATGGCCGCGTGGGTGGCGATGGCGCCCAGCAGCCGCAGATCGCTGTGGGCGAAGATGCTGCGGTCGCGCTTGTTGTTCACGTTGATCACGCCGCGCACGCGCCCCCCGTCCACCAGGGGTGTGCTGATGCAGGAGTGGGTGTAGTAGCGCTCGTGGTTCTGGCGCTCGAAACGCGGGTCGCGCTCCACGTCCTCCACCAGCAGAGCCTCGCCCGTGGCGGCCACGTGGCCGGCGATACCCTCGCCCACCCGAGAGACGCTCGAGTCGATGACCGAGTCCGGGAGTCCGACCGCGTGGATGATGCGCAGGGTTCCGTCGGGTTCCACCAGCAGCACCGAGGCGATCTCGGAGTCCAGGTGCTGGAGGGTCCGGTCCACCAGCCGCTCGATCACCTCGTGGCTCGACAACGTGGAAGCGAGGTCGCGAACGGTCTCGAAGAGGACGGCCAGCTCGGCGTTGCGGCGCCGAAGCTCGATCACCTCGTCTGTGGCAGGATGCTCCTGGGGCATGTGGGCGACTCCCTCGAGTGTCTCGTCGGCGTGCCGATTGGGGCCCTTGAGCCCCTCGGCTGCGCGTGGATTACCCTGCGGGGCCGTGGCCCCCGACGACGTGCGAGAACCCTCCGGGCCGCAAGATCCCTCCGGACCGCAAGAGGGACTGCAAGAGGGACCGCAACAGGGCCCCCAAGAGGCCTGGGAACGGGCAGTGGCCCGGGCCGGGGCGGCGTCCCTGGGGGCCCTGGAGGCGCTCGAGGCCGTGGCGCGCCGCCTGCATCCGCCCCAGCTGTCTGCGCTGCGCGAGGGCCTTGCTCCGTTGGCCACGCGCGCCGCAGATGCGTCTCGGAGCCTGGCCGAGGCGCGGCCGCCGCCGGAGTTGGAGCCTTTCCACCAGCAGCTCGCGCTGGGCGTGGGCGAGGCCAGTGAGGCCCTCGCGCTGTTCACCGAGGCCGGCGACGCGCCCGACGCCGTGGGCCGGGTCCTCGGGGCGATGCGCCGGCACTGTCGGGCGCAAGAAGCCCTCTACCCGCTGCGCCAGGCGTTCCCGCCGCTCGGCCGGCACTTCGCGGAGCCCCACTGGCACGAGCGCCTGGCCGAGCTGGATCCGGAGCCGGCCGAGGGCGTCTCCGTGGGGATCCACGCCGCGGGTTCGGGCGATGAGCCCGGGCGCGGCGGCTTTCATCTCTACGTTCCGGAACGCTACACGGCCGACCGCGAATGGCCGCTGATCGTGGCGCTCCACGGCGGCTTCGGGCTGGGGCGCGACTTCCTGTGGACGTGGTTGCGCGAAGCGCGCAGCCGCGGCGCTTTGCTCCTGGCGCCGTCGTCGCGGGACACCACCTGGTCCCTGAACGGCCCGGACGTGGACGCGGCGGCCCTGATTTCGATGCTCGACTACGTGGCCGAACGCTGGCGCGTGGATCGGGGTCGCGTGCTGCTCACCGGACTCTCGGACGGCGGCACCTACACACTGCTGGCGGGGCTCGCAGAAGGCGCGCCCTACTCCGCGCTGGCCGTCGTCTCCGGAGTGCTCCATCCGCGCAACTTCGCCACGGGCAACGTGGCGCGTGCGGCCGGACGGCGCATCTACATCGCCCACGGCGCGCTCGACTGGATGTTCCCGGTCGGGCTCGCGAGCGCCGCCGCGGAATCGCTACGCGAGGCGGGGGCCGACGTCGCGTACCACCCGATCGAGGACCTCTCCCATGCGTACCCGCGTGAGGAGAACGCCCGCATCCTCGAGTGGTGGGACCCGCAGCTCGCGCTCGGCGGCTAGGGCGCGTCCTCCTACCCGAAGCTCTGCGCCTCCTTCGCGCGCGGCACGGGGCGGTTCAGCATCCACGACAGCGAGAAGCCGACGATCGTGCTCACCACGACCATCGCGACGATCGTGGCGCCGATCAGGAAGTTGCGCAGGCGGCGGATCGGTTCGAGGACCTCGGTCTGGTCCACATCGGCGACCACGGCCCAGGTCGCGCCCAGGAACTCCATCGGGCCGAAGGCCGAGAGAACGGGCACCCCGGCGTGGTCCTCCGCCAGCTCGACTCCGGTCTCGCCCGCCAGCGCGCGGCGAACCGTCGGGGTGTCGACCCGTGTGCGCAACCGGGTCGAGCTCTCGGCGAAGCGAGAGTCGCTGCGCATCAGGAAGTCCTCCCCGACCACGAACGTCTCACCGGTCTCGCCCATGCCCTTGGCGACTTGCATGATGGCGTCGATCGGCTCGATCGCCAGCTGGAAGGCGAGGACGCCTAGCAGCTTCCCGTCGTCGTCGAACACCGGGCTCGCGACGAACGCGGCGGGCTTGCCGTAGCTAGGTGTGTACGGGGCGAAGTCGGCGAACAGGACGGTGCCGGGCTCGGTGGCGTCGCGCGCCCCTCGGAACGCGACGCCCAGACCGGTTTCGCGGTACGGGCCGCCCAGCAGGTTGGTGCCGAAGTCGTCCTCCTTGAAGGCCGTGTAGATGAGGTCCCCGTCGGGCTGGAGCAGGAAGACGTCGTAGTAGCCGTGCTGGTGCAGGAAGCCGCGCAGCCAGTCGTGGTGGGCGCCGTGCAGTGCCGTGTAGGCCGATCCGTCGCGGGCCTGCTTCAACAGGTGGCGTTCGCCCACCGGGTAGGGGTTGTCCAGGACGTAGGCGCGGCGCGTGCGGGCGGGAGCGCGGCTCCCGAGGTGGTCCCACGCCTCGCTGAAATCCTCGAGGATGCCGCGGATGTCGCGGTCCGACGCGAAGTAGCGGACCTGGCCGGCGACGGCCTGCAGGTGGTTCTGGAGCGCGTCGCGGCGAAGCTCCATCAGGGCCGAGTAGGTGTCTTCCGCGCGCTGGAGGAGCTGGTCGGCTGCGCGCTGGTAGGCAGCGAAGCCGACACCGGCAAGCACGACCAGCGTCAGACCCACGGCAGCCGCCACCGGTGCGATCGAAGTCCTGCGTTCGGCCACCAAGCCCCCCTGTCCGGCCCATTCCACCGCAGATCCCAGCGGGTGTCGAGGGGACCGAACGTCGTGGAGGGCCTCGTGTGGCGCCGCGGGTCGAGCGCGGCACGGGCCCGCGCGTTCGGCTAGCCTCGCCGCCCATGGAGCCCTTCGCCCCCGGAGTTCTGCACCCCACCGACTTCTCCCCGGCCAGTCAGGTCGCGTTCGCCCACGCGCTGGCCATCGCGATCGCCCGCAAGGCGAAGCTCACGCTGTTGAACGTCCAGTCGGACCTGCCGACGGTGGAGGACTGGCAGCGCTTCCCGCCCGTGCGCGAGACGCTGGAGGCCTGGGGCCTGCTCGAAGAAGGCAGCGATCGGGCCGACGTGTTCGACAAGCTGCAGGTCAAGGTGAAGAAGGTGTCCGTCGAGAGTTCCGATCCGGCGGATGCCATCGCCGAGTATCTCGAGGAGCGTCCGAACGATCTGCTGGTGGTCGCCACCGAGCAGCGTGACGGCCTGCCGGGATTCCTGCGCGGGTCGGTCGGGCACCGCGCTGCGCGCCAGTCCAGGATCGACGCGCTGTTCGTGCCGGAGGGGTCGCCGGGCTTCGTTTCCCCCGCCGACGGCTCGCTCTCGCTGAAACGCATCCTGGTTCCCGTCGACCACGCGCCCGATCCCACCCCCGCGCTGGATGCTGCCTCCCGCGCGGCCTATTGGCTGGGAAAGCATCCCGTGGAGATCCACCTGATGCACGTGGGCGACGAGATGCCCGCCGTCAAGCTCACCTTCCCCGAGAAGGCGAAGGAGTGGACCGTCGCGCGTTCGTTGCGCCAGGGTGACCCCGTCGAGCAGATCCTGGCCGCCGCCACCGAGCTGCCCGCACAACTGGTGACCATGGCCACCGACGGGCGCGACAACTTCCTGGACGTGTTCCGGGGAAGCCACGCCGAGCGCGTGGTGCGCGGCGCCTCCTGCCCGGTGGCGGCACTGACCAGCGTCTGAGCGGAAACGCAACGAAACGGCCCCCTCGGGGGGGCGCTTCGGATATAATGGCTGGCCGTGGCAACACTCACGCGTGACGACACCGCAGCGGAGCCCCTCGAGCTGACGCCCGAGGCGGTGCTCTTGCGCCAGTGGCTCGCCTGGGCGGCGGCCGTCGCGCTGGGCGTGTCGGTTCTCCTGATCGTGACGTGGGTGCTCTTCCGCAGCCCCGTCTCGATGGGGCTGCTGATCCTGACCGCGACGGTCGCCCTCCCGAGCCTCGCCTGGGGCCGGCGCCTGGCCGCCCAGAACCGCGTCGACACCGCGCTGCTGGTCGCCTCCGGCACCATCTGGACCTTCGCACTGCTTGCCGTTGCCGCCCGCGGCGGGTCGTACCTGGCGACGGGCGCGCTCTTCAGCCTCCTGCCCGTGGTGCTCGGGGTCGCGTACTCCTCCCGCAGGACGCTGCTGCGGATCATCGTCATCTCCACGCTGGTTTGCGCCGCTTGCGGTGTCCTCAACACCTACGACGACGTGCTGGTTCCCTCGACGATGCCCGAGGTGGCGATCCGGCGGATCGCGGGGATCATCGCGACCGCCTACTTCGCGCTCATCTGCGTGTCCCTCTGGCACTCCGGCTCGCGGCTGCGGGGGATGCTGGACGAGACGCGCGAGGCGAACCGCGCGTTGGCCGAATCCGAGCGCGGCCTCGAGCGCAAGGTGGCGGAGCGCACGGCGGAGCTTTTGGACCTGAACGAGCTGTCGCGCACGGTGAACGCGACTCTCGACCTCGACCGGGTGCTGGCCACGATGAACGCCGGGCTCCAGAAGATCTTCCGCTTCGACCAGATGGGGCTCTTCCTGCTCGACGAGGCCGGCGAGCACCTGATGCTCGATCGCATGGCCGGTCCCCAGTTCGACCCCGAGCTCACGCGGGAGCTCGAGAGCGCCGGAATCCCGATGACGGAGGGGGCCAGCGCCTCCGTGCTGGCGGTGCAGGAGCGCCGCCACGTCTACGCCGCGGAGATCGGGCCCGAGATGGTGGAGGCGCTCAGCCCGCACGACCGAGCCATCTACGACCGCAATCCCATGCAGGGACTGCTGCTCTGCCCGCTCGAACTCGAGGACGCGGTGATCGGAGCGCTCTTCCTCACCAACCTGCAGGAACCCTTCGCGCTCAACGAGCACGACATCGAAACCATCCAGCGTCACGTCACCACGCTGGCCACGGCGGTGAAGAACGCGGGGCTCCTGGCCGACGCCCAGAGCGCGCGCACCGAGGCCGAGGAGGCCAACCAGACCAAGAGCCAGTTCCTGGCCAACATGAGCCACGAGCTGCGCACCCCGCTGAACGCCATCATCGGCTCCAGCGAGATGCTCCAGGAAGAGGTCCGGGACGACGGCAACGACGCCTACGTCGCCGACCTGGGCAAGATCATGGGCTCGGGCCGTTACCTGCTCGAGCTGATCAACGGTGTGCTCGACCTGGCCAAGATCGAGTCCGGCAAGATGGACGTCTTCCTCGAGGACTTCGACGTGGCCGAGCTGGTGCACGGCGTCGAGGGCACCGTGCAGCCCTTGGTGCGCAAGAACGAGAACGCCCTCGAGGTGACCGGGCTGGACGGCCTCGGCGGCATGCACTGCGACGCCACCAAGCTGCGCCAGATCCTCTTCAACCTGCTCAGCAACGCGAGCAAGTTCACCGAGAACGGGACCATCTGCCTGGAGGGCGAGCGCTTCAGGAAGGGCGGGACGGACTGGCTCCGCTTCGGTGTCAGCGACAGCGGAATCGGCATGAAGGAGGATCAGCTCGCCAAGGTCTTCGAGGAGTTCAGCCAGGCGGACTCCTCGACCACCCGCGAGTACGGCGGCACCGGTCTCGGCCTGGCGATCACCAAGCAGTTCTGCGAGCTGCTGGGAGGCTCGATCACGGCCGAGAGCGAGCCGGGGCGCGGATCTTCATTCGAGGTGCTGCTGCCGGCGCGCGCTCCCGAGCCCGCGGAGGCGCACGCCGAACTCGCTAGCCCCGCGGCGGACGACGCCGCGACGACGGTGCTGGTGATCGACGACGATCCCGCGGCGCTCGACCTGGTGGGCCGCTTCCTCGGCGGCGAGGGCTTCGCGGTGATCAGCGCCTCGGGCGGCGAGGAGGGCCTGCGCCTGGCCCGCGAGCGGCGCCCGGACATCATCACGCTCGACATCATCATGCCCCACGTCGACGGGTGGGCCGTGCTGGCCGAGCTGAAGGCCGACCCGGAGCTCGCCGACATACCGGTGATCCTGATCTCGATGACCGACGACCGGAACCTGGGCTACGCGCTGGGCGCTTCCGAGTACCTGACCAAGCCGGTGGACTGGGACCGCCTGGGCAAGGTGCTGCACCGCTACGCCGACGAGGACGGCGAGTCCCTGGCGCTGGTCGTGGACGATGAGCCCCGGGCGCGCGAGATGCTGCGCCGTGCGCTCGAGCGGGCAGGCTGGCGCGTTGCGGAGGCCGAGAACGGCCTCGCCGCCTTGCAGCTCGTCGCCGACGCCACGCCGCAGCTGATCCTGTTGGACTTGATGATGCCCGAGATGGACGGCTTCGAGTTCGTGGCGAAGCTGCGCGAGAAGGAGAGCGGGCGCTCGATCCCGATCCTCGTGATCACCGCCAAGGACGTCACCGCGGAGGACCGCACGCGGCTCGAAGGCCGGGTGGCACGGATCCTCCAGAAGGGCAGCTACGGCCGCGAAGATCTGCTGGCCGAAATCCAAAACCTGGTCGGCGCGCGCGCCGGGACAACGTGAGGGACGGGGGGAACACGGACGCATGGCCAAGGTGCTTCTGGTCGAAGACAACGAGATGAACCGCGACATGCTGTCGCGGCGCCTCACCAAGCGCGGCCACGAGGTCGTGATCGCCGTCGACGGAGCCGATGGCGTCGCCAAGGCCAGGTCCGAGCGCCCGGATCTCATCCTGATGGATATGAGCCTGCCGGTCCTGCACGGCTGGGACGCGACCCGGGAGCTGCGCAAGGACCCGGAAACGCAGTCCATCCCGGTGATCGCGCTCACCGCGCACGCCATGGCCGGAGACCGCGAGAAGGCACTGGAAGCCGGTTGCGACGACTTCGACACCAAGCCCGTGGAACTGCCGCGTCTACTCGAGAAGATGGAGAAGCTGCTGGCCGAGCCGGGAGCCGGTTAGGAAACGGGCAGGACCAGTTCGAAGACGGCGCCCTGGTCGGGCGCGCTGTGGGCCGTGAGCCGGCCGCCGAGCATCTCGCACAGACGCTGCGCGGTGGTGAGGCCGAGGCCCGTGCCTCCGTACTCGCGGGTGGCGGACGGATCGGCCTGGTAGAAGGGCTCGAAGCAGCGCGCGAGCTTCTCCTCGTCCATTCCGATGCCCGTGTCGCTGACCCGGAAGCGGAGCGAGTCCACTCCCTCCCGCGTCTCGCGGCTGACGTGACACACCACCTTCCCCTGGCGCGTAAACTTGCAGGCGTTCTCGAGGACCTTGCGCAGGACCGTTTCCACCCGCGCGCGGTCCGAGCGCAGCGCACCGACGTCGTCGGCGAGCACGAACTCGAGCAGGTTCTGCCCCTGCTCGGCCAGCGGTCGGAGCCCAGCCTCCAGCTCCGCGACGAGGTCCGCCACCGGGAACGAGCTCGTACTCACGGCATGCCGATCACCCTCCAGCTTCGTCAGCTCGAGGATGTCCGCGATGATCTCCAGCAGGTGGGTGGCTGCGTACTGGATCTTGCCCGCATCGGCGGCTCGTTCGGCGTCGCCCGCTTCGCCGAGATCCTCCTGGAGCATCTCGCTGTAGCCGATCATCGCGTTGAGGGGCGTGCGCAGCTCGTGGCTCATGGTCTGGAGGAAGGCGTCCTTGGCGCGCCCGGCGTCGAGGGCCCGGTCGCGTGCGATCCGCAGCTCCTCGGTGGAGCGCACCGTCTCGAGCGCGATGGCGACATGGCTGGCCAGCGCGCGCAGGAAGTCGTCGTCGGGGACGCCACCGGCCCCCGCATCCTTCGCGAGCAGGATGGTGCCGACCTCGTGGCCGCGCATGCGAAGCGGAAGCTCGATCCGTTCGGTGGCATCGTCGCCGGGTTCGGCCAGATCGCCGCGCTGCGCGTCGCGCCCGGCCTGGAAGCGCGAAACCCCCTCGGCGTCGCGCAGGTAGAGCCAGGCGCGGTCGGCGCCGAGCGTCAGGATCATCTCGTCTAGCGCGGAGCGCGCCTGCTGCGCTGGGTCCGTCGAGGTGGCCGAGATCCCCACGCCGACCAGCGCGTCGAGGTGTGCCTTGCGCTCGCGGGACACTTCCTCGAGCTCGCGACGCGCGTCGAACTCCGAGCGCTGCAGCCGCGAGTAGAGGAAGATCGAGAGATCGCAGACGAAGCAGAGCCAGAAGAGACCCTGGAGACCGACGACCAGGCGATCCTGTGCAGCCAGCGTCGCGAAGATGTCCCAGTTGAGCGCGAAGAAGGCCACGGTGATGGCCTGGACCACCACGTGCACGGGCCAGCGCGCGGGAACCATGGCCGCCGAGAAGACGAATATGGTCGCGATCCCGAAGCGGGCCTCCTCGAATTGGACCCTGGCGTCCGCTCCGTCCAGCGTGAGGGCCCCTATGTTGGCCAGGAGCGCGGTGAAGGTCATCGCAGAGGTGCCGATGATCAACACGGGATTCAGGTGTCGGCGGGCGAACCCGGTGCGGTGGAGGAGGAGCATGACGAACAGGATCGAAGCGCCGACCAGTCGATAACCCACCGGCTGCGAGCCCCAGCCGTAGGAGACGACGTCCCGGACCAGGTAAGTGGACCAGGCGATGAGGCCGACCGTCGCCAGGATTCCCCAGCGGCGTACGATGAACGTGCGGCTGAACTCCTCGTAGCTCTCGGGCAGCGCGGTCGGCCCGGCGTCGCTCATTGCGAACCCAGGGCGTGCGTGAGCGTTCGCTCGAGCGCCGGCGAGCGCGAGGTGAAGCGCACGAGAACGGTCCCCTCCGCGCCGGGCTCGGCGCGCACCACCTTGGCGTAGAACGCTCCCGGTCGCGGGGCACCGGAGCCGTCGAGGATCTCGATGCGCAGGTCCGCCAGCTCCGGTAGCGCGTCGTCCGAGCGCAGCCGCGCCCCCGTCTGCGAGAGGGCGAAGAAGCTGCCGCTGCACGACGCCTCGGAGACCTGCTTGCCTTCGAGCAGGGCGAAGCGCACCGGCACCTCGTCCGCGAGTTCGGTCCATTCGGAAGCGCTATCCGGAAGCTCCAGGCCGTACGCCCCCCGGATCCCCCGCACGCTGTGGATGAAGATCGGCGCCTCCAGGCCCTTGGGATGCACCTCCCGCGGCGGCTCCGCACGGACGAGCTTCGCCACCGCGGCGAGGGTCTCCCCACAGATGAGAACCTCGCCGCCCAGCGTGTAGGACTCGATCCGGCTGGCGAGATTGACGGGGCTGCCCACCGCGCCGTACTTGGTCCGCTTCTCGGAGCCGATGTTGCCGACGATCACCTCGCCGGTGCCGATCCCGATCCCCATCTCGACCTGCGGGAGACCCGCATCGCGGTTGGCGCGGTTCACGTCCTCCATGGCCAGCTGCATTGCGACTGCTGCAGCCACGGCTCGTTCGGCGTCGTCCTCGCGGGACGCGGGCGCACCGAAGAACGCCAGGATGGCGTCGCCGAGAAACTCGTCGATGGTTCCGCCATGCGCCTGGATGATCTCGGCCATCCTGCCCAGGTAGCCATTGAGCAGCGAGACCACCTGCACCGGCGCGAGGCTCTCCGTCAACGTGGAGAATCCGCGCAGGTCGCTCATCAGGATCGTCACCCGACGCTTCTCGCCGCGGAGCTCGAGGCCCTCGGGGTTCTCGAGCAGGTTGTCCACGACCTCGTCCGAGACGTAGCGGCCGAACGCGCGGCGGATGAACGCGTTGCGAATCTCGAGTTGCTGGGCCAGCGCCGCGATCTCCGTCGCGGCCCGCTTGAGCGCCAGTTGGGTCTCGATGCGTGCCAGCACGACCGGCATGTCGAAGGGCTTCGTGACGTAGTCGTTGGCTCCGCCGCGCAGCGCCCCGACCGTGTCCTGGCTGCCCGCGAGCGCCGTCGCCATGATGACCGGGAGGTCGGAGACCGAGCGCGTGCGCCGGATCGATTCGAGCACCTCGAGCCCTGATAGGCCCGGCATCAGCACGTCCAGGAGCACGAGATCGAAGTCTCCCGATTCGATGGCGTGCAGCGCGCGGGTGCCGTCCTCCACGGCGGTGACTTCGTAGCCGGCCTTCGTCAGACGGCGCGCGAGCAGGTCCCGGTTGTCGGCTTCGTCGTCGACCAGGAGAAGCCGGCCGCCGGCCGTGGAGCCGGTCGGCTCGGCCCCGGGAGCGATCCCGGCATCGCCGGCTCGCTCCGCAGCGGCGGCCGCCTCCGCAGGAGCAACGGCCGTTGGACCCGACTGGAATACGTCCTCCAGCAGCTCGAGCAGCTTGCGGGCGGCGCCCTGGATCTTCTGGGCGTCGGGCACCAGGTCTTGCTGGCCCCGATCCTCCATCTCCTCCTGGAGCATCTCGCCGTAGCCGATGATCTGACCGAGTGGCGTGCGCATCTCGTGCAGGAGATGGCGCATCGTGGTCTGGCCCTCGGAGGACCGCGAGCGAGGGGCCGCCATGGCCTCACGATACACCCGCCACGGTTGGGACCCCACTCCATCTTCTTGCGCCTGTGCACGAAGGGCGGGAGCCCAGCGGCCCGTTTCCTAGGCAGCGCTAGACGTCGAGGCGCCAGACGTCGCCGTCGCGGACGATGCGGCCGCCGCTGGGCGTCGCAAAGTGCGTCCCGATGATCAGCACCGGGCGGTCGGCGTAGCGCTCGAGGAACGCGCGCCGTGTGGCCTCCGCCATGTCGCCGTCCCAGTCGGCGCTGCTGTGCCACTCGGGGTGGGCGAGCTGCGCCGGGTGATGGGTAATGTCGCCGGTGATCACCGCTTCCTCTCCGCGCGACGTGATGTGCACGCTCACATGGCCGGGAGTGTGGCCGGGCGTGGACTCCAGACGCACCTCGTCGGTGACGACGTGGTCCTCGCTCACCAGATCCACCAGCCCGGCCTCGAAGACCGGGATCACGGACTCGGCGACGACGTCGCCCTGGATCTCGGGGGCGGCGGCCCAGTACTCGTACTCGGCCTTGCTCCAGAGGTGGCGGGCGTTGGGGAAGGTGGCACGCCAGCGGCCATCTTCCTTGACCGTGTTCCAACCCACGTGATCCACGTGCAGGTGGGTACAGAGGACGGTATCGACGGAGTCGGGCGGAAAGCCCGCCTGGGTCAGGTCTGCGAGGAAGGTCCCACCGGTCTTCTGGTGCCACGCGCGCATGCCCGGCAGGCTCTTGTCGTTGCCGATGCAGGTGTCCACCACGATGCGCGCTCCCTGGGACTCCACCAGCAGGGCGTGCACGCTCATGATGGACGCGCCGGCCTCGTCCACGAAGTGGGGCCGGCACCAGTCCACGGTCAGCAGATTTTCGGCGGTGGCGTCGGGGAGGATCCAGGTCGCCTTCCCGGCAAGCTCCAGCTCCACCACCTTGGTGATGGTGACGTCACCGATCTTCCACTGCTGCATGGC
>CAXMOD010000004.1:0-18779 GCA_964194905.1 uncultured Desulfobacterales bacterium
ACCTGCCGGTCGTCTATCGCGGCCCCTACGAGTACAGCCACCCGGACCGCGACGAAGACTACTGGCCGCAGAACCTACCCAGCTAGGGAAGGAACGATGAGCGCAGCCCGACCCATCGCCACAACCCGAAGTGCCTCGGGCATTCCCACCGGTCGCCTGGCCGTCTGGTGGGTGATCGCCTCGGAGATCGTGATCTTCGGCGGCCTGCTGGCCTCCTACATCATGCACCGTCTGTCCCACGACGCCTGGGCCGTTCAGGCAGCCAACACCAACACCTGGATCGGCGCGTTCAACACCTTCGTGCTGCTGACATCGAGCCTGTTCGCGGTGCTGGCCCACGCCGCGGCGGTGGAGGGGAACGGCAAGAAGGCCGCCAGGCTGCTGCTCTACACCAGCGCCGGCGGCGCCACCTTCATCGCGGTGAAGAGCTACGAGTGGTTCACGGAGATCAGCCACGGCTTCACCATCACGTCGAACACGTTCTGGTCGTTCTACTACACCGCCGCCGGACTGCACGCCCTGCACGTCATCGCCGGTGTGATCATCATGCTCATCGTGGCGAAGGACGCCGCCAGGAACCTGGAGCTCCACCGCGTAGAGCTGATCGGAATCTACTGGCACTTCGTCGACATCATCTGGATCTTCCTCTTCCCACTCCTCTACATCGCCAAGTAGGGATTCGAAATGGCCGAAGCCACCGCACACCACGACGTCCACCCGAACTACGTGAAGATCTGGGCGATCCTGCTCGGGCTGCTGATCGTGAGCGTGGTGGGACCGATGTTCGGAATCAAGGCGGTGACGCTCTTCACGGCGTTCGGCATCGCCCTGATCAAGGCCTACCTCGTGGCCAAGAACTTCATGCACGTCAACTTGGAGCCGAGGTTCATCGTCTACCTGATGTCGACGATGCTGATCTTCATGCTGCTACTGTTCGCCGGAGTCGCACCGGACGTGATGAAGTTCGACGGTACCAACTGGGTGAAGCCCGAGGTCGTCCAGGGCGGGCCGGCCGACCACGGCGCGAACGCCGGCGCCGAGCACCACTAGCGTGCCCCAACGACCGCTTCAGCCCGCGACCGATCCCGGACCGGTCGCACCCCGCCGCCAGCAGCTGCTCCCCAACGGCGTCCTGGGGATACTCATCTTCGTCCTCACCGAGGTGATGCTGTTCGCCGGCCTGGTGAGCGCCTTCATGATCGTGCGCGCCAACGCGGTCGAGTGGCCTCCGCCGGGCCAGCCGCGCCTGCCCGTCGGCGAGACGGCGATCAACACCGCCGCGCTGCTCGCGTCCGGCGGAGTGCTCTGGTACGCGAACCGCACCTATGCGGTGTGGCCGTCGCGCGCGCGCGTGCCGCTGGCCGTGGCGATCGCGCTGGGCGCCTTCTTCGTGCTCTTCCAGGGCTTCGAGTGGTTGGCGCTGATCCGCGAGGGTCTCACCCTCACGTCGAGCGCCCACGGATCGTTCTTCTATCTCATCGTCGGCACCCACGCGCTGCACGCTGTGGCGGCGCTGATCGCACTCGGCTGGGCATGGTCGCAGCTCTCCCGACGCAAGCTGCGTCAGGGAACTCTGTGGGCCGTGTCGATCTTCTGGTACTTCGTGGTCGGCGTCTGGCCCATCCTCTACCTTCGCATCTACCTGTGAGGCCCGCCGTGAACTCCGCCTGTCTCGTCCTGGTCGTCGCCGTTGCGCTGCTCCTCCCCGGAGCAGCCGAGGCGTGCAGCGTCTGCGGTCCCGGCACCGAGGAGTCTCGCGTGGCCTTCATCGTCACCACCGGCCTGCTGACGGCCTTGCCGCTCCTGATGATCGGCGGCGCGCTGTGGTGGCTGCGCGCGCGCATCGCCGACCTGGAAGAGCACCACCGCGAGGCGCGCGAAGCTGCAGCCCGGACGGCCGGGGTGCGTCTCTAGCTCAGCGCGAGGTCTGCCAGCATCGCCAGGAAGAGGGCGAAAAGGTAGACGAGCGAGACGTGGAAGAGGCGCCGTGCGGCGCGCTGCGTGCGCTCGCGCAGCACGCGCACCGCGTGCCAGACGAACCAGCCGTCGAGCAGCAGCGCCACTGCCAGGTAGGGCCAGCCGAGCAGACCCAGCGGAACGGGCGCCAGGGTCACCGGCACCAGGGCCAGCGTGTAGTAGAGCATGCGCCAGCGCGTCGGCTCGTCGCCGATCACGTTGGGCAGCATCGGGATGCCCGCCGCGGCGTAATCCGCCTTGCGGAAGAGCGCGATGGCCCATACGTGGGGCGGCTGCCAGAAGAACACGATGGCGAAGAGCAGCCAGCCCGCCGCGCCAACGTGGCTGTTGACGGCGGCGTCGGCGATGAGCGGTGCGGCGGCACCCGCGGCCCCGCCGACGACGGCGTTCCAGGTGGAGCGCGGCTTCAGCCAGACCGTGTAGACGAAGACGTAGAAGAGGATGGTGGCTACGCCGAGGCCGGCCGCCACGGGACCCGCCACCGCGAGCAGCAGGCCGGTGGAGAGGAATGCCAATACCCAGCCGAAGATGAGGGCCCGTGTCGGATCGAGGCGTGCCGAGGGAAGCGGCCGGCTGCGCGTGCGCGCCATGAGCGCATCGCGCTCGCGCTCGATGTAGCAATTGAAGGTGTTGGCCGCGCCCGCCGCCAGGGCGATTCCCGTCAGCGTGGCCAGCGCGAAGCCCGGCGCCGGCCAGGCGCCCCCGGCCATGGCGAGCGCGGGAAGGCCCGTGAAGATCACGAGCAGCATCACGCGCGGCTTCGTCAACTCGGCGTAGCTGCGGAACGCTGTGAGTGCCGCTGCGGCCATGGCGCTTCCTGTGGCTGGAGTTGCGATCCGGCAGTCCGGCCGGGCTCAATCGTTACCACACGAACGGGCAGCCCTCCACCTGATCCGTAGGTTTCTCGCGGGTTTAGAGGCCCCGGGGGAGACCCGCGCCTGCTACCGTGAGCCTTTGCATGTGGCGCCGCCTCCTCGCGCGACTGATCGCCTGGGTCCTTCGCGCCCTGGGCGCGACCTGGCGCGTCCAGGTGCTGGGCTACGACCCCTACGCCGACGGAGCGGAGCGTTTCGGCGCCCTCTGGCACTCCGACTCGCTGATCGCCGGCTGGTATTACCGCGACCGCGGCGTCATGGTGGCCGTGAGCCTCTCGCGCGACGGCGAGCTGTTCGAGGCCGCGCTCCAGCACCTCGGCTATGCAGCCAGCGCCCGAGGCTCCAGCTCGCGCGGCGCCATGGGTCTGCTGCGCCAGCTGATCCGCGCCGTGTCTGCGGGGACCACGGTCGCGGTGCTGGTGGACGGGCCGCGCGGACCCGCGGGCCGGGCTCAGCCCGGGGTCATCGCGGTGGCCGGCGCCTGCGGCGTCCCGATCGTGCCCGTCGCGTTCGGCTCGCGCCCTTGCTGGAGAGTGAGGAGCTGGGACCGCACACGAATCCCCCTGCCCTTCGCCCGCGTTGTCTGCCTCTACGGAGAGCCCCTCGCCGTGCCGAAGAGGACCGACGAGTCCGAGCGCGAGAAGACGCGCGAGGAGCTCGAGCGACGCCTCGACGGCCTGCGCGATGAGGTTGCGGCGTTCCTTGGAGGAAGCGCGTGAGCGATCGGATCCGGGTACTGACGGCGAACCTCTGGAACGGAGGCGCCGACCCCGACGGCTTCGCCGATCTGGTGCAGGAGCTGGAGGCCGACGTGGTCTGCGTCCAGGAGCTGACCCCCGAACAGGCCGAGGCGCTCGGGCGGGTGCTGCCCTACGGCTGTCTGGAGCCGGACCGCAACAGCGACGGCCAGGGCATCGCGCTGCGCCGCCCGGCGGAGCTGCGCCGGCTGGAGCTCGCGTGTCGCGACGCCCACGTGGCGATGCTCGACCCGGCGCTCTGGCCCGGCTTGCCGGCCCCCCTCGAAGTGATCGCCGTACACGTCATGGGTCCTCACGTGCCGCCCTGGATCGCGAACTGGCGCGCGCGCCGTGGCCAACTGCTCGGCCTGCTGCGCTACCTGGACGAGGCGACGCCGCAAGCTCGCGCCCTGGTGGGCGACCTCAACGCAACACCGCTCTGGCCGGTCTACCGGCGCCTCGCCGGCCGCCTCCAGGACGGACCCCGCGAGGTGGCGCGCCGCCGGGGCGCACGGCCGCCCCGGACCTGGGGACCCAGACCGGGCACTCCGCGCCTGCTGCGCATCGACCATGCGCTAGTGGACCGGGTGCACGTGGAGGAGGCGCAGGTGGTCACGATCCCGGGCAGCGACCACAGCGCGCTGGTCGTGGATCTCTCGCCCGCGCCGGATCCCGCCGAGGACTGATCAGACCTCGACGCGGATGCCGTCGAGGATGGTCTTCAGCCAGTCGCCGATGTCCGGGTGCTCCAGCAGGCCCGTCGCACGCAGGCGCTCTGCCGCAAGAGCGCGCACCTCCGCCGCCGTCCCCAGCTCGAGAGCTCGGCGCGCATCTTCTTCCCCGTCGCCGGTGCGCAGGGCGCGCACGATCTCCTTGATGACCGGCACGCGGCCCGGCGCAGCGGACAGCTCGCCAACCCCGATGCCCACCAGGATGGGCACCGCGAGCGGGTCGCCGGCGATCTCGCCGCACACCGAGATGGGAATGCCCGCGCGGCGCGCGGCTCGCACGCTGCGGTCCACCAAGGTCAGCACCGCGGGATGGAGCGGATCGTACAGGTGGTCCACTCGCTCGTTGCCGCGGTCCACCGCCAGCGTGTACTGGGTCAGATCGTTCGTCCCGATGCTGAAGAAGTCGCACTCAGCGGCCAGCGAGTCGGCCACGAGCGCGGCCGCGGGAACCTCGATCATGACGCCCAAGGGCATGTGCGGGTCGAACGCTTCGCCCCGCTCCGCCAGCTCCTGGCGCGATTCCTCCACCAGGCGACGCGCCTGCCGCAGCTCGATCACCGAGGAGATCATCGGGAGGAGCAGACGCACGTTGCCGTGGGCGCTGGCGCGAAGGATGGCGCGCAGCTGCGCGCGGAACGCGTCCACCTGGCCGAGCAGCATGCGGATCGAACGCCAGCCGAGCTGCGGGTTCTCCTCCCGCTGCAGGCCCGGGATGGGGACCGCCTTGTCGCCGCCCAGGTCGAGGGTACGGATGGTGATCGGCCGGGGCGCCAGGTACTGGGTGACCCGCTCGTAGAGTCGCTCCTGCTCGTCCTCCTGGGGGAAGCCCCGATGGGCGAGCGCCAGCAGCTCGGTACGGAACAGGCCCACACCCTCGGCGCCGTGCCGATCGACCAAGGGCATGTCGTTCCATAGACCTGCGTTGGCGGTGAGGGCGATGTGACGGCCGTCGAGCGTCTCGGCGGGCCGGCTGCCCAACGCATCCAGGTGCTCCACCTCGACCGCGTAGCGCTCCTGGGCCCGGGCGTATTCGTGGCACAGGGCCTCGTCCGGATCCACGTAGACCTGACCCGACGAGCCGTCCACGATGGCCCGGACGCCCGGCGCCGCCGCCTCGAGAATGCCGGCGACGCCCGTCACCAGCGGGATCTCCAGGGAGCGTGCGAAGATCGCCCCGTGGGAGGCCGCGCCGCCGTGCTCCGACACCATGGCGGCGATCTTCTCCACCTCCAGGGTGGCGAAGTGGTTGGGCAGGATGGTGTCGGTCACCAGGATGGCGCCCTCGGAAAGAGGCACGTTGTGGTGGCGCACGCCCAGCAGGTTGGCCATCACGCGCCGCCCCGCGTCGCGGATGTCATCGCCGCGTTCGCGGAAGTACGGATCCTCGATGCTCTCGAAGGTCTTGCGGTAGGCGGCCAGCACCTGGCGCAGCGCCCGCAGTGCGTCACCGGTCTCGCGCACCGCCTGCTCCAGGCTGGTGACGAAGCCCGTGTCCTCGAGGATCTGGATGTGGGTGTTGAAGACCGCCGCGAACTCGGGGCCGAAGCGCTCGCCCACCTTGTCGCGCACCTCGTGCAGCTCGCGACGCGCATCGGCGAGAGCGCCCATCAGCTCGCTGCTCTCCTGCTCCAGGTCGTCGCTGGGCGAGTAGTCCAGATGTTCCAGGTCGAGCGGATCCTCGAGCCTGTAGACGGTGCCGATGGCGACCCCACGGGCGGCGGCGATGCCGCGCAGCACCGCGCCCGGCACAGGCTCGCTGCGCCCGCTCGCGGCCACCGGAAGGCCCGAGCTGGCCAGCTCGTCCAGCACCTCCTCCCGCTGCTCGGAATCCGCGCCCACCAGCGCCAGGAGCTGGGCGTTCATCACCACCGGCCCGATCACCTGGGCGCAGGTCTGGAGGAGCGCAACCTCCTCGTCGGTGAACACGCGGGGCTTCTCCGTCTGCACCACCAGCACGCCGGTCGTCACGTTGCGCAGCCGGATGGGCGCAGCCATCAGGGACTCGAAGCGATCCTCGCCGGATTCGGGGAAATGCCTGAAGCGCGGGTGCTCGCGGGCCCGCTCCATCGCAATGGGCTCTCCGGCCTCTGCGCAGGCCCCCACGAGACCCTCCCCGAAGCCCATGCGCAGCGTCTCGACGCAGCCTGGGTCGAGCCCGTCGGTGGCGCGCAGGGTCAGGCTCTTCAGGTCGGTGTCGGTGAGATAGATCGAGCAGGCGTCCGCGTTCAGGCGCTGGCGCACCCGGTCCACCACGTTGGCGAGCGTCTCCACGAAATCGTGCGATTGGGACACGATCTCCGCAACGTCCGCCAGGAGTGTGACGCGGTCAGGTATGGCGATCCCCGGGTCTCGCGGACGCGCACCTCATGCACGCCCACCCGGGGGTGAATGGGGGCTCGCCCGCCTCGGGTCGATGGTACCGAAATGGAAGGAGGCCGTGGATCAGTGATGATGCGTCGAGCCCGTCGAAGCGAACGGCAGGCGCGCGTGGAGCGCGTCGCCGTCGCTGCGCTGCTCAGCCGGGAACACGTACTCCTTGTCCTCGAAACGCATTCCCAGGGCCAGCAAGATCTTGCGCTTGGTGTCCATGCGGCAGTTCATGCCCTTCTCGACACTGTGGATGGTGCGAAGGGCGACCTTGGCCTTGCGCGCGAGCTGCGCCTGGGTCATCAGGCGGTTCTCACGCAGCTCACGGACGCGGTTCGGGCTGTGGCCGTTATGTGCCATCGGCTCGCACTCCTGTTGTGTCCAGCGCACGCTGGCTTCGATCCAGACGCGTATCTGTTTCGGCGGTACCGCGGATTTCTTGAGCGAAAATGGAGCCTTGGCTCAGCTGACCGCACGCGTTCCGTGCGCAGAAGTCGCGTAGCTGCGGGGACATGCACCCGTTCTGCGCGCTCTTGGGAGGGCCCCCTGAGGGCAACTTAGGGTTCCCTCGGGTGCAACCGAGGTGCAAGCCCCCCACGGCCGCCGGGGCTCCATCGCTCCCCGCGCCGGAATGGGGCCTGCTACGGTTCGCTGTTGCCCCCGCTCGGAGGCGTGCATGCGCCGCCCGGTTCTGGCTCTGTTCGCCGTCTCCAGCCTTCTCGCGGCCGTTGCCGGTGTTTTGGCCGCGGGCCCGCTGGGCGCGGAGCAGGTGCGCCTGAGCGCTGAACGCAGCCTCGGGCGCGCTCTGGGCACCCGAGTGCAGGTCATGACCGCCAAGCTCGACCTCCTCGGTGGCCTCTCGTTCGAGGCGCTCGGCCTCTACGCCTACGGGAGCGACGGCCAGCCCGCGCTGCGCGTGTCTCGCGTGGCAGCCCGAATCGACCCGGTGTCCCTGCTGCTCGGCCAGGTGCGCCTGCGCCGGGTGACCCTCGAGCGCCCCGAATTGCGGGTTCAGCGCGACGCCGAGGGCCAGCTGGCGCCTGGGGCGCTGGCCGCCCTCCTGCTGGGGGACAGCGAGCTGACCCTGTCCGGGCAGGAGGGTGCGCTGGGCCTGCTCCAGCGCGCCGCCCGCGTGGCGCGTTCCATCCTTCAGGCCCCGCTGCCCTTGCTGCGCGCCACGCTGGCGCCCCAGCAGCTCGAGATCGTGAGAGGCCGCGTCGTGCTGAGCGACGCCCGCAGCGGGGCCCACCTGGAGCTGCGCGACCTGGAAGGAAGGTTCGAGCACGGAGGACGCCGGCGCGCAGCGACCCTGGTGGCTTCGGGGCGCCTCGTGGACGAGGTAGGCGAATGCGGCTGGCTCACCCTGGTGGGCTCGCGCGAGGCCAAGGAACTGCCGCGGCTGGAACTCGAGGCGCGACACCTGGATCTGCGGGCGCTGCGCTCCTACCAGCAGGGGCTGCACCCGGAACTGAGTCTGAAGGGCGTGGCGCGCGGCACGGCGCGGCTGGAGATCACGTCCACGGAGAATCAGCGGGTCGAGCTGGACGTACTCGTGGGCGGCCCGCGGCTCCACCTGCCCCGCAGCGGCGGCCGAGCGCCGCTGCTCCTGGAGGGCGACACCGCGATCGTGCGGGCGAACATCGAATTCACCCCTTCCCGTCTGCACCTGCGGCACGCGGAGCTGGATCTGGACGGAACGCGTTTCGCCGCCGAGGGCGTCGTCGAGCGGCCCCTGGGTGCCGATGCGCGTGCGCGCCTCACCCTGCGACTGGGCGACCTGGATCTGGCCAACACCGAGGAGTTCACGAAGCTGCTGCCCAAGGCACTGGATCTATCCGGTCCCCTCGCCATCGTGGAATCGGGTCGGGTGGACGAGCTCGAGCTCGTTGGGTCGGCGAGCCTCGCGGAGTGGGGGGAAGCGCTCGACCCCGAGAGCGAGCGCCTGCCCGTCGACTTCTCGGGGAGCGCCCGCGTGCGCAGCGTGGCGGTGCGGGTGGGCGACGAAGACCGCCTCGAGCTGATCTCCGGCCGCATCTCCCTGAAGCGCGGCCAGCTCACCCTCGACGACGTCACGACCGCTCCCGGCGCGCCGCGCATCGACCTCCAGGTGCTCGGCCTGGAGCGCCTGCTGGCCCACGGCGTGCGCGACCCACGTCCGCCGCCGCGGGTGCCCGGCTTGGCTGCGTTGCGTCGCATCCTGGTGCAGGCCCTGGAGCACGACCCGGAAGTCACTGAAGCCGACGCACCCCCGACCGCTCGCGGGTTCACCCGCGCCGTCGTCCACATCGACACTCTTTCGCACCCCGCAGTGGGCTTCCCGCTGCGCGACGTGGAGATGGAAATCGTTCCTGAAGGAGACCGCGCGCTGAAGCTCAGCGCCCAGGGGGTCTGGGGCGGGCTGCCGGCCACGGCCCACGGTGTCTACACCGGTGACGAACTCACGCTGCGGGTCGAGGTGAACGCGCCCGACGCACCGCCGAGCGAGAACCTCCCGCCCGACGGTGTCTTCCTGGTCGCCGATCTCCGCTTCGAGGACGCGCGCGTGCGCGGTCTCACCCTTCCGTATGCAACGGCCAGGCTCGAGGGCCTGGACACGCACCTGCACGTGCGCCGGTTGCGCGCAGCCCTCGCCCGACCCGAAGAGGCGACGCCGGGCGCGGGCGAGATTCTCGCCGGGGCGAGCTTCGACCTGTCGCAGGGCGACGCGGTGAGCCTGCGCGCAGGGGTCGAGTGGGTGGAGGCCGCGCTCCCCGCGCTGGCCCCCGCCTTCGGCCTCGCGCCCAGCGATCTCGAAGGCGTGCTCGAAGCGGGCGCGGCATTCGACGGCACGCTGTTTCCCGGAGAAGCGCTGCTGCCGCGGTTGCACGGCCGCATCGCCGTCGAAGCCCGCGACGGAGCCCTCGTGCGCAGGCCCCCCCTGTCGCGCGCCATGGCGGATTCCGACGGCGATCTGGCCCGGATCTCGGATGGGCCGCTTCCCTTCGAACGCCTGAGCGGAGAGTTCGAGCTTGCGGAGGGACGCCTCTCCACCGATGCGCTGGTGCTGGAGAACGACGAGCTGCGCGTGGTGGCGTCGGGTGGCGTGCGGGTCGGCGAAGATCCCCACGACCTGGAGCTGGTCGTCGCGCTCTTCCCGCGCAATACGGTGGATACGATCGTCGGGCGCGTTCCGCTGCTCGGCGCCATCCTCCAGGGCCCCGACGGGCGAATCGTCGGCCGCTATCTGGAAGTGACGGGACCGTGGGGCGACCCGCGGGTGGAAAAGATCGAGACGAGCATGCTGCGCAGTCTGCCCGGCTTCGTGATGAACGGCTTGCGCGCCATCGGCTCGGCGTTGGCGCGTCTCAACCCGCTCCCCGAAGGAGCGGCATCGGAGGGTTCGTGACCCGCGCACGCGACAAGATCCTGACCCGGGCGGCCGCGGTTCGCGCGGTGCGCGGTGCCCAGCGACGCGGCGAGCGGGTGGTCTTCACCAACGGCTGCTTCGACCTGCTGCACGTGGGCCACGTGCGCAGCCTCGAGCAGGCTCGGAGCTTCGGTGACCGGCTGGTGGTGGCGATGAACTCCGACGCCAGCGTGCGGCGGCTGAAGGGCGCCGGGCGCCCCCTGGTTTCCGTTCGCCAGCGCGCGGAGGTGCTGGCGGCCCTCCACTGCGTGGACTGGGTGGTGATCTTCGGCGCCGATACCCCGCTCGCCAGCATCGAAGCCCTGCGTCCGGATGTGCTGGCCAAGGGAGGCGACTGGAAGCTCTCGGAGATCGTGGGCCGGCGCGAGGTGGAGAGCTGGGGCGGCCGTGTGGTGCGCCTGCGCCAGGTCCCGGCGGCCCGCACCACGGCCCTCGCGGCCCGAATCGCGAAACGAGGCGGACGCCGCGCACGTCGAACCCCGGGGAAGTAAGCTCGCCGCATGGAGATGGAGCGCGCCTCGCAGACACTGAAGCGCCTGACGGACGAGATTGGGCGCGTGGTAGTCGGGCAGACGGACCTGGTCGAGGGCCTGCTGATCGGCCTGCTCTCCCGTGGTCACGTGCTGGTGGAGGGAGTGCCCGGCCTGGCCAAGACCACGGCCGTGCGCAGCCTGGCCGAAGCGCTGGGACTGGGCTTTCAGCGCATCCAGTTCACCCCGGACCTGCTGCCCGCCGACCTGGTCGGCACCCAGATCTACGTCCCGGATCGCCGCCAGTTCACCGTGCGCCAGGGCCCGATCTTCGCTCCGGTGCTGCTGGCCGACGAGGTGAACCGTGCCCCGGCCAAGGTCCAGTCCGCGCTGCTCGAGGCGATGGAGGAGCGCCAGGTCACGATCGGCGAGGAGACCTTCCCGCTGCCCGATCCCTTCCTGGTGATGGCGACCCAGAATCCGCTCGAGATGGAGGGCACCTACCCGCTTCCCGAAGCGCAGACCGACCGCTTCCTCGCCAAGCTCGTGGTGGACTACCCGGACGCCCAGGAGGAGCGCGAGATCGTCGCGCGCGACGCCGGGGGGCCGCGCGCGGCGCGCGCCGTGGCCGACGCCGAAGCCGTGCGCGAGCTGCGCAGCGCCGCCGAGGCGGTACACCTCGCGGACTCGGTGGCGGACTACGCGGTTCGCCTGGCCCGGGCCACACGCGAGCCGGGCGCCGTGGACGCCCGCCTGCCGGACGGACGGCCTGCGGCGGGAGTGGTCTCGCTGGGCGCTTCTCCGCGCGCCTCCATCTTCCTGGTGCGCGCTGCGCGTGCCCGGGCGCTGCTGGACGGGCGCGACTACGCAACCCCCCACGACGTGAAACGCGTCGCCCACGCGGTGCTGCGCCACCGGGTGGTGGTGACCTACGAGGCGGAGGCGGACGGCGTGGCGCCCGATGCCGTCGTGGAGGGGGTGCTCGGCGCGGTCGAGACCCCGTGAGCGAGCCGCTCTCGGACCTCGCACGGGAGGCTCGCCTGTTGGCGGTGCGCATCCGCCGGCGCGGCGGCGAGCTCTTTGCAGGCGCCTACGCGAGCGCGTTCCGCGGCGGCGGGATCGAATTCGAGGAGTCGCGCCCCTACGTCCCGGGCGACGACGTCCGCACCCTCGACTGGAACGCCACCGCGCGCACCGGCCAGCCGCACGTGAAGCGCTTCCGCGAGGAGCGCGACCGCTCTGTGCTGGTGCTGGTGGACACCTCGGCGTCGATGGATTTCGGCAGCGGTCCGCGCAACAAGGCCCAGACCGCGGCACGCAGCGCTGCACTGCTGGCGGCCGCTGCAGGTCACGCCGGCGACCGCGTGGGCGTGCTCGGCTACGCAGCCGATGTGCACACGGAGGTGCTGCCGGGTCGCGGCCCCGCCCACACCTGGGAAGCGCTGCGCGCGGCGGCCTCGCTCTCGGGCTCGGCGCAAGGCACCGCCAACGCCGCGGTCGCGGTCGAGCGGGCGCGCCGCCTGGTGCGACGCCGGGCGCTCCTGTTCTGGGTGTCGGACTTTCGCGACGAAGAGGCCCTGGGTGCGCCATTGGCCGCGGCCGCCCATCGCCACGAGGTGGTGGCGATCGCGGTCGAGGATCCGCGTGAGGCGGAGCTGCCGCGCGCCGGGCCGATCCTCGTGGCCGATCCCGAGCGGCCCGGCACCACCCGCGTCCTCGATGCGAGCCGGCCCCGGGTGCGCGCACTCTACGCGGCTGCGGCCGCGGTGCGCAGGCGCGCCGTCGAGCACCGGGTGCGCAGCGCCGGGGCGGAGTTGGTGCGCATCTCCACCGCCGACGATCCGTTGCGAGTGCTGGGACACTTCTTCCAGCTGCGGGCAGCGCACACGCGGAACGCTGCCTGATGCGGGTCCTCGGCCGGCTCGGCGGGTTCCTCGGCCTGGCTCTGACAGCGCTGGCCCTTGCGGCGTGTGAGGCCGCCCCGCCGCCCGCGCCCTCGGCGCACCCGTCGCTGCGCGGCGCCGTGCTGCTGGAGCCGCCGCGGGTCGCAGTGGGCGAGGTGGCCCGCGTGGAAATCGCAGTGGCCACGCCACCCGCCTACCGCGTGCAGCCGCTGGCCCCACCCAAGCCACTCGACGGCTTCTGGGTGATCGGCGTCGAGATCCCGACCGTGGAGAAGACAGCCGGGCGCTGGGTCCACCGCATGGGCGTGCGCATCCGCGCTCGCGAGGTCGGCACCTTCGAGTGGCCTGCGCGCAGCGTCGTAGTGGAGGATCCCGACGGCGCGCAGCACGAGGTCCCACTCGATGCCCTGTCCCTCCAGGTGGTGTCGGTCTTCCCGGAGTTCCCGGACCGGGTGACGCCCTTCGGACTGAGGGTCCCGCCCTCCGCCGACGCCCCGGCCTTGCCGACGGCGCTGGCCGCCGCTGCGGGCGCCGCGCTGGCGCTGGCAGCCGTCGCGCTGGTGGCGCTAGTGCGCCGACGACGCGCGGCTCCCGCCCCGGAACCACTGGCTCCGCGGCCGCCCCCCGAGTGGGACGAAGCGCGCGCGGCGCTGGTGCGGGCGCGCGCCGAGCCCGACGCTGTAACGGCGGCGGCGCTGACCTCGATGGCCCTACGCCACTTCGCGGCGCGGCGCTTCGGCACCGACGCTCCGGTGCGCACCACCGAGGAGCTGGCCGCCGGGATCGTCCGCGGCGCGCTCGGCGAACGGGTGGAGACCTTCTTGGTTCTCCTCCAGCGTCTCGACGCCGCACACTTCCGCGGCCGGCCGGTGGAGGCGGCCGAGTTGACGGCAGCGCTCGACGAGGCGGAAGCCTTCGTGCGCGACGCCACGCCCGAGGCCCTGCGGTGATCGGTGGGATCGACGGGTTCGAGGCGCCGGGCCTCGGCCTGGCGCTGATCGCGCTCGCGGCGCTGGTGCTGGCACTGCGCCAGCGCCCGGCCGTGCTGGCGTGGCCGGCCATGGCCGAAGCCCGGGCGGCCGGCGCGCGGCGCATCGACCTCGTCCGCATCGCCTCCCTCGCGCTTCGAGCCGTGGCGCTCGTAGCGGCCGGGCTCGTACTGGCGCGACCGGTGGCGCGCGTGGACGCCGCCCCGCACGAGGTTCCCGGTCTCGACCTGGTCCTGGCGCTCGACGCGTCGGCCAGCATGCGCGCCCTCGACGTCTCGCAGGAAGGCGAGACGCGCACCCGTTTCGCGCTGGCCGGAGAGGTGGTGGCGCGCTTCGCGGAGAAACGTGCGGCGGAAGGCGACCGCGTGGCGCTGGTGCTGTTCGGCGAGCGCGCCTTCACCCAGGTTCCGCTCACCCGCGATGGCGCGATGCTGGCTGCCGCACTGCGCCGCGTGGAGCCCGGCATCGCCGGGGAGGCCACGGCCCTGGGCGACGCCATGGTGCTGGCTACGCGCCGGGCTCTCGGCGGAACGCTGGGGGCGCAGCCCGACCCGGCGGCTTCCGGATCGGGTTCCGGCCCTCGCCGGGCCGGGCGCCTGGTGGTGCTCCTCACCGACGGCCGCAGCAACGCCGGGGAGGTGCCGGTCGACGTGGCCGCCGAGGTCGCCGCCGGGGCCGGCGTGCGCGTTCACACCGTGGGAATCGGCGGTACCGGGGAGGTGCCCGTCCTGAGCGGACCCCGCGGCGTGCGGTTCGAGCGCCACGACCTCGACGAGGCCACCCTCCGGCGCATCGCCGAAACCACCGGTGGGCGCACCTTCCTCGCCCGCAGGTCCGCCGATCTCGAGTCCGTGTACGCCGAGATCGCCGGCCTCGAGCGCGTGGCTCGACCGGCAGCCCCCCCGCCCCAGGCGCGCGCCCAGGCGACCCCGCTTCTCGCGCTGGCTGCCGTCGGGGTGCTGGGCGAGCTGTTCGTGGCGCGAGTGCTGCGCCGGAGGCTGCCGTGACGGGCCCCATGCTCGAGTACCCGCAGTGGCTGGTCACGGTCGCGATGGTCGTTGGCGGTGCCGCGCTGCTGCTCCTCGCCGCGCGCTTCGGCGCGCGGCGACGGGGCGCGCGACTACTCGGTCCCCGCGCGCCGCGGCCGCGCGCCGACCTGCTGCCGTGGCTCGCGCTCGTGGCGCTGGGCGTAGCGCTCGTCGGGCCCCGCATCGGCACGAGAGTCGAACGCTCGAGCGCGCTGGGCGCCGACGTCGTGCTGCTCTTCGACACCTCCCGCAGCATGACCGCCGGCGACAATCCACCGAGCCGCCTGCACCGCGCGCGCCGCGCGGCCGGCGAGCTGCTCGCGCGACTGGGGGCCGGCGACCGGGTGGCGCTCGCCGCGTACTCGGGTCACGGAGTCCTGCTGACGCCCCTTTCCTCGGATCTGCGTGCGCTGGCCGAGCTGGTTCCGCTGCTCGACGACTCGCTCGTGGGGACCGAGGGTTCGGACCTGGCGAGCGGGGTTCAGGCTGCACTCGGCGCGTTTGCGGCAGAGCGTCCGCGGGTACTGGTAGTCCTCTCCGACGGCGAAGACCCGCTGCGACGCGGTGTGGCCGCTCCCGCTACGGAGGCGGCGCGCGTGGCCACCCGCGTCGTAACCCTCGGCTTCGGATCCGAAGACGGCAGCCGGATTCCCGACGGTGACGCATGGCTGCGCGACCGACGCCAGCGCGAGGTGGTCTCCCAGCGGGACGCGGAGGCGCTGGCACGCCTGGCGGAGATGACCGACGGCGCGTTCTTCGCCGCCGACCGCTGGGGCGAGCTAGACCTCGACGCCGTGAGCGCATCGATCCACCGAGACGTCGCCCCCACGGCCGGCGAGAGCGTGGAGCGGAGCGTGGCCGCGGTGCGCGTGGCGCCCTTCGCAGCCCTGGCGTTCGCGCTGCTGGCGCTGGACACCCTGGGCGGCCTCTCGCGTTGGCGCGGCCTGGCGCTGGGCGCGAGCGCTCTCGTGATGCTGGGATCCGTGTCGTCCGAGGAGCGCGCGATCGAGGCACACCTGCAGGCGCGCCCCGACGACGCGCGCGCGCTGCTCCATCTGGGCATCGCCCGCGCCGAACGCGGTAGCCACGCCGAGGCTCGACGCGCCTTTGAGGCTGCGGCCCTGCGTGCGCGCGATCCCGACCTCGCGGCAACGGCCCTCTACGACCTGGGGGTGACGGCCCTGGAGGAGCGCGACTTGGAGTGCGCCCGCGACGCGTTCTTCGACGCGCTGGCCCTGCGTCCGCGCGACCGGCGCGCCGTCTACAACCTGGAGTGGACTCTGGCGGCGCTGGCCACGCGAACGCCGCCTCCGCCCTCGGCGCGCCCGCGTCCGGACCCGGATGCCGAGCGCCAGCTGCAACCGGAGCCGCAGCCGGCGGAGGCTGCGGGCGACCCGCGCCCCTTGACGCCGGAAGAGGCACGCCGCTGGCTCGAGTCGGTCGAAGACGACGCCCGCCGCGGGCTGCGCAGCATGGGGCAGCGTGTACCCTCGTCGCTGCGCCCCTCCCGGGAGCCGGGGTGGTAGCTGCGCCGGCTGCCCGCTTCGCGCTCGTGCTCGTGCTCGCGCTCGAAGCAGCGCTGGGGGTCGCCGGCGACGCTGGTGCCCAGTGTCGGACGCAGACGCGCGTCGAACCCGCCCGCGCGTTCGTCGGACAGCGTGTGTTCTGGACCCTCGAGATCCTGCGCGCCGTGGGCGTCGAGAATGTGGAGTGGCTCGAGGCCCCGCGTTTCCCGAGCTTCCGCGCCGCCTGGCTGCCCGGACGCGTCGACCCGCATCCCATCACCCGCGACGGCGTCGTCTGGCGCCGCAGCGAGGAGCGTCGGGCGCTCTTCGCCGCGCGCCCCGGAGAGCTGCATGTGCCCGGAGCGAAGCTCCGCTGCGGGGCCGAATCCGCAGAGGTCTCCGGTGCCACCCTGGAGGTGACTCCGCTCCCCGACGGCGCGCCCCAGGACTTCGCGGGCGTGGTGGGCCCGGTACGGGTCGTCACGCGGCTCGAACCGGACCGCATCCGCTTGGGCGAGTCGGCGCGCTTCTGGGTGGTGCTGCGGGGTCCCGGCAATCTCTGGGCGGTGCCCTCGCCGCTGGCCGAGGACGGGCTCGACGGCGTGGACGTGTTCGCGGAACGGCCCGCCACGGAGCTGGATGCCGGCGACGATCTCGTGGTGCGACGCACCTTCCGCTACCAGCTCGTTCCCCGGCGCGAGGGCGCGCTGGCGCTACCTCCTCTCCGGATCCCCTGGTACGACCCGGGCGCCGCCGCGTACCGCATCGCGACCGGACCCGCGCGCACGCTCACCGTTGGGGGGACTGCTACCCTCCCGTTCGACGACTGAGCGAGCGCCCGAGGAGTCACCATGAGCGAGTTCCGCTACCAGCCGGTCTTCGAGCTGGAAGACGACGACACCCCCTACCGCGCCCTCGGCAGCGACGGTGTGAGCACGCTCGAGACGGCCGATGGCGGCGGACGCACCCTTCTCCGCGTGGACGCGGGGGTGCTGACGAACCTGGCGGCCGAAGCCGTGCGCGACGTGTCTCACCTCTTCCGCACCAGCCACCTGGAGCAGCTGCGGCGCATCCTCGACGACCCGGAAGCCTCGGAGAACGATCGCTTCGTGGCGCTCCAGCTCCTCAAGAACGCCAACGTCTCGGCCGGCATGGTGCTGCCCTCGTGCCAGGACACCGGCACCGCCATCGTGATCGGCCACAAGGGCCAGGACGTCTGGGTTGCGGGCGACGACGCCGAGGCGCTCTCGCTCGGCATCCACCGCACCTACACCGAGACCAACCTGCGCTACTCGCAGATGGCACCTCTCTCCATGTACGAGGAGAAGAACACCGGAACGAACCTGCCCGCCCAGATCGAGCTCTACGCCGATCCGGGCGACGAGTACGAGCTCCTCTTCATCACCAAGGGAGGAGGCTCGGCCAACAAGACCTTCCTCTATCAACAGACCAGAGCGCTGTTGAATCCGGACTCGCTGCTCGAGTTCGTCGACGAGAAGATCCGCACCCTCGGCACCTCCGCCTGCCCTCCCTACCACCTGGCCGTCGTGGTGGGCGGCACCTCGGCGGAGATGACCCTCAAGACGGTGAAGTTGGCCAGCTGCCGCTACCTCGACTCCCTGCCGAAGGAAGGCAATGCGCTGGGCCGCGCCTTCCGGGACGTGGAGCTGGAGGAGAAGATCCACCAGCTCACGCGCAAGACGGGCATCGGCGCCCAATTCGGCGGCAAGTACTTCTGTCACGACGTACGAGTCATCCGCCTGCCTCGCCACGGGGCGAGCTGCCCGGTGGGAATCGGCGTGTCTTGCTCGGCGGATCGCCAGATCAGGGCGAAGATCACTCCCGAGGGCGTCTTCCTCGAGCAGCTCGACACCAACCCGGCGCGCTTCCTGCCCGAGATGCGCGAGGACGAGCTGGAGAGCGAGGTCATCGGCATCGACCTCAACCAGCCCATGGATGCGATCCGCGCCACGCTCTCGAAGTACCCGGTGAAGACGCGCCTCGCCCTTTCCGGGACCATCGTGGTGGCACGCGACATCGCCCACGCGAAGTTGAAGGAGTGCCTCGACGCCGGCGAGGAGCTGCCGGCCTACTTCAAGGACCACATGGTCTACTACGCCGGTCCGGCCAAGACGCCTGAAGGCTATGCGTCGGGTTCCTTCGGACCCACGACCGCCGGCCGCATGGACTCCTATGTGGACCTCTTCATGCGCCACGGCGGCAGCCTCGTCACTCTCGCCAAGGGCAACCGCAGCAAAGTCGTGACCGACGCCTGCAACGAGCACGGCGGCTTCTACCTCGGATCCATCGGCGGCCCCGCCGCGATTCTGGCCCAGGACAACATCAAGAAGGTCGAGGTCCTCGACTACCCCGAGCTGGGCATGGAAGCCGTGTGGAAGATCGAGGTGGTGGACTTCCCGGCCTTCATCGTGGTGGACGACAAGGGCAACGACTTCTTCGCCAACCTCTAGCCCGTGTAGAAGACGAGGAGACTCCGGTGAGTATCGAGATCACCTACTGCGTGCGTTGAAACTACCTCCCTCGGGCCTCCAGTCTGGCGGCCAGGATCAAGGCTGAGGTAGGCGTCGAAGCGGCGCTGAACAAGGGCGACGACGGCATCTTCGACGTCGTGGTGGACGGCCGCATGATCTTCTCCAAGCACGAAGCCGGCCGCTTCCCGGAAGACGACGAGATCCTCGCGAAGCTGCGCTAAGAGGCCGGGCGCCGCGGGACGGCCAGCACCAGCAGCGCGCCCAGCACACAGCCGGCGATCAGGTAGGCGCCCAGCAC
>CAXMOD010000005.1:0-9627 GCA_964194905.1 uncultured Desulfobacterales bacterium
CGCCACGTCGAGCTGACCCCGCGCGCGTACCAGGTTGTGATGGCCGCACGACTCGAAGCGCTCCGCATCCCACCCGAAGTACGACTCGCGCAGCGCGTCGGCGGCGAAGCGCACCGCCAGCTCGAGCGCCATGCGTTCCACAGCGTCGCCGAACGACGCGTGCTCCGCTGGGTCGGGCCCGACGGCGCCGCCCTCCACGTAGGCCTCGACGGCCGTGCGGAAGAGCTCGCGATCGAATTCGGCCGCGGCCTCGTCTTCGCCGGCCCGGTTGCACCAGGAGCGCCAGGCGTCGCCCAGCTCCATCCAGAGCGGCAGACGCACCAGGGTGTCCAGGTCGATCAACGCGACCGCGCGCTCGGCCGCGGCGCCTTCGGCGCCCGCGAACAGCACGTTGTTGAACTTGAGATCGCCGTGGATGATGCGGGCCGGGACGTCGGGCGCGGGCGGCAACGCCGCAAACGCCGCGTCCACGGCCTGCGCCAGCCCGGCGACCTCGCGGTGCAGCGGGTGCTCGGTGCAATCCGCCAGCGCCTCCGCGAACGCGCGCCGGTGGGCCTCGACGTCGTGCCACGCCATGCCCATGGGCTGCAGCTCGAAGTCGAAGTCGCGGAGCGCAGCGTGGAAGCGCGCGACCAGCGCCGACGCCGCCGCGACTTGCGCCGCCGAAGCGCAGCGCTCGAAGCACACGCCCGGCACGCGCGTCAGCAGGCGCCAACGCCCCGCGGTGCCGAGGTCTGCGAACAGTGCGCCCGCGCGCGTGGGCACGATCCTCAAGGTCTCCAGGCCGCGGGCGTCGAGCCGACGCGTCACGGCGTCGATGTTCTGGTGGATCGAAGCTGCGAAGATGTCGCTCACCCGTTGCAGCACGTACTCGACGCCGGCGCCCGACACGGCGAAGCTCTGGTGGATCAAGCCGATGGGGATCGGCTCGACGCGCGCCGACTCGAGTCCGTAGGCGGCGAGCGGTTCGAAGAGCGCGCGGGACATGGCCGGAGGAGTAGCATGGGCGAGTGCGCGCTGGTGGTGGGCAGCACGTGGGACGGCGACCCGGTCGGGCCCGACGAGGCCGCGCACCTGCGCCTGCGCCGCGAGAGCGACGTCCTGACGGTGGAGGTCGAGGCGCCCTTCCACGGCGACCCCGCGCCGCCCAGCGCGCCCGGACCTCACGTCGGCTTGTGGGAGCACGAGGTGGTCGAGCTCTTCGTGGCCGGGAGCGGGGCGGCCTATCTCGAAGTGGAGCTGGGCCCCCACGGACACCACCTGGTGCTCCGGCTGGCGGACGTACGCCGCGTGGCGGAGCACTCGCTGCCGCTCGACTACCGGGCGGAGCGCAGCGGCGCGCGCTGGCGCGGCACGGCGCGAGTACCGGCCGCGTGGCTCCCGCCCGGGCCGCTCCGGGGCAACGCGTACGCGATCCACGGCGTGGGCGCGGCCCGGCGCTACCTGGCCGCGCACGCCGTGCCCGGCGCGGCGCCCGACTTCCACCAGCCCAAGCGCTTCGCGCCGCTGCCTGCACTGGAGGCGCCGGAAGTCAGCGGCTGAAGCGCCTCCGCAGCGCGAGGCCGGCAAGCGACGAGGCCAGCAGCACGACCACTCCCGGCTCGGGCAGCGGAGTGCTGGCCGCGCCGACCGTCACCAGCGATGAGAGCACCAGAGCCTGCCCGGCGTCGCTCGTCAGCAGGGCGAGGTGGAATAGCAGGTCCGGCCCCAGATCCGGCAACTCGTAGGTGGCGCCGGAATCTTCGATGGCCTGGGCGAGGAGCACCTCGAAGCTGTCCCCCGGCCCGGGCATGAAATCGTCGAGCAACAGCACGCGCACCACGCCCGAGAGCGTGGCCGTGCCCTCGATGAGGATGCGGTCGAAGTCTTCCGGATCGGTACCCGCCAGCTCGATCTCGAGAACGGCGTCGGACTCCAACGCAAAGTCGCCCGCCACCTCGACCAGGCCGGGGGAGTGCCCAGGCGTGAAGGAACCGGCCACCACCAACGAGCCGGGCACGAAGCCGCTTCCACCGAGCGCGCCGTGCGTGTTCACGTGAATGCCGCTCTTGCCGGGCAGAGACAGGTCCTCGAGGTCGCCGGCCGTGCCGAGCACGAAGTCGGGGGGGCCGGCCTGCGCCACCACCGGCGGCGCGGGCGTCGGCGACGGAGCGGCAGGCGCCGCGGGGCTCGGCGTCGAGACCACCGGCGCGGGCTTTGCCACCACCGGCGGCGCGGGCGGCGGCGACGGAGCGGCCGGCGCCGCGGGGCTCGGCGTCGGGACGGCAGGCGCGGGCTTCGCAACCACCGGCGGCGCGGGCGTCGGCGACGGAGCGGCAGGCGCCGCGGGGCTCGGCGTCGGGACGGGAGGCGCGGGCTTCGCAACCACCGGCCGCGTGGGTGTCGGCGACGGAGCGGCAGGCGCCGCGGGGCTCGGCGCAGGGACCGCCGGCGCGGGCTTCGCCACCACCGGCCGCGCGGGCGACGGAGTGGCAGGCGCCGCGGGGCTCGGGGTCGGGGCCGCCGACGGGGCGGGAGAGGCCTCGGGCGCCTGGGGCGTGGCGCCCGAGGGCACGGGGAGCGGAGTCTCGGCCGACGTGATCGCCGGCGGCGCCGGGGCGGACGTCATCGCCGCGTCGGTGCGCGCGTAGTCGTCGCTCGGCGCGACCCATCCCAGAGCCGAGCGCAGCCAGCCCCAGCCATCGTCCGGCAGCGTCACGCGTACGGGCTCGGCGGATACGTCCGGCACCTCGGGGCGCAGCGCCGGGGGCGTCGCAGCTGCCACGACGACGGGCTCGCGTTCGGCGGTTGCATCGACGGCCGCAGTCGCCTTGGGGCGAGCAAGCGCGCGGCGCCTCCGGATGGGTGCCTCGCGGCGGGCCTTGCGCGGGGTCCAGCGGTCGCTCTCCAGCTCCTGCGGCAGACGCAGCGCATCCCTCTCGAAGGAGGCTCGCGCCTGTAGCGCGTCGGCAGCGGCCTCGGCCAAGGCGTCTTCGGAGGTACCCGAATCGCGAGAGAGCGCGAAACCGACGGCGGCGGCCAGCACGACCACGCCGAGGACCAAGGCGGCGAGCGAATTCTGCGAAATCCCGAAGCAACTAGAGCGCATGGAACCTCCGAACGAGGTCCTCCCCAAGTGGGACCTATCCTACCCTCAACGCCGGGGCTTGAGAAGCCCCTTCCTACCCCTTGCGACGACCGTTCCGAGGCCCATGAGGGCTCCTCGGAGAACTAGAACGTGTTTCACTTCGGCCCAGGTAGCGCTAGACTCCGCGTCCTGGGCCGCCCCAGGCCCCTCTCCGGAGACCCCCAGCCATGCGAACCGAACTCTGCGAACGCCTCGAAATCGAGTTCCCGATCTTCGCCTTCACCCACTGCCGCGACGTGGTGGCCGCCGTCTCGAACGCCGGCGGGCTCGGCGTGCTGGGCTGCGTGGGCTTCAGCCCCGAGCAGATGGCCGTCGAGATGAAGTGGATCGACGAGCACACGGACGAGCCCTACGGCATCGACCTGGTCATCCCCCAGAAGTACGAGGGGAAGGGCGAGGACCTCGATGCCGCTGCGCTCGAGGAGAAGCTGCGCTCGATGGTGCCGCAGCAGCACCGCGACTTCGCCAAGAAGCTGCTCGCCGATGCAGGTGTGCCCGAGCTGCCCGAAGGCGAGCAGACGCGCGAGCTGCTCGGCTGGACCGCGACGACGGCGTGGCCTCAAGTGGAGCAGGCGCTGAAGAGCGACAAGGTGAAGCTCGTCGCCAACGCGCTCGGCACGCCGCCGGCCGACGTAGTGAAGGAGATCCAGAGTTCGGGCCGCCTCGTGGGTGCGCTGTGCGGAAGCCCGAAGCACGCCCTCAACCACCAGGCCGCGGGCCTCGACTTCATCATCGCCCAGGGCACCGAGGGAGGAGGCCACACCGGCGAGGTCGGGAGCATGGTGCTGTGGCCGCAGGTGATCGACGCCGTGGCTCCGCTTCCGGTGCTGGCGGCGGGCGGCATCGGCAACGGCCGTCAGATGGCGGCGGCGATGGCCATGGGCGCCCAGGGTGTCTGGACCGGCTCGCTCTGGCTCGCCGTCGACGAAGCCGCCGCGGAGCCGGCGGAAAAGCAGACCTACATCGACGCCAGCATCCACGACACGGTGCGCTCGCGCGCGTGGACCGGCAAGCCGGCGCGCATGCTGCGCAACGACTGGACCGAGGCCTGGGGTCAGCCCGACACCCCCGATCCGCTCGGCATGCCGCTCCAGTTCATGGTGACGGCGGAGGCGGTGTCTCGAACGCATCGCTACGCCGACAAGGCCCGCAGCGTGGCCTTCAACCCGGTCGGCCAGATCGTGGGCGAGATCAACGCGGTGGAACCCTGCCGCGACGTCATCATGCGCATGGTCGAGGAGTACCTCGACGCCGTGGAACACCTGAACTCGCTCCAGCCCGAGGTCTAGACGCCACGGGATCCATCAAGGGCAGCGCGGCCATCGAGATCGTGCGGTTCCTTCGCACCCAGAAGGAGCGTGCCCACGACCTCGTTCCCGCCGAGCTTCAGCACTACCTGTCCGACCGTATTCACGTCGCCGACTGGTATCCCACCGCGGACGTGCGGGGTCTGGTCATGGCGGCCGCGCGGATCCTGCCGGTGGAGGATCCGCTCGCGTTCATGGGCAACTTCCTCGCGCAGGAACACGCTGGGGGCGTCTACAAGCGTCTCCACGCGACCCACGACCTCGACTCGCTGATGCGTCGCAGCGGGTCGATGTGGAGCAGCATCTTCGACACCGGCGAGTTCGTAGTGACCCGCGAGGCAGATCAGCTCCACCTGCGGGTGACGGGCTTCGAGGACGCCTCGGCCGAGATTTGCGAGGTGGCCAAGGGCTACATCGCGGCCGCGGTGGAGACCTCCGGCGTTCCCTCGCCGCGGCTGGAGAAGACCGCGTGCGGGGCGCGAGGAGACTCCCTCTGCGCCTGGGTCTGCCGCCTGCCGCCCGACCTAGGGTAGGATGCGCGGCCATGCCGCGCGCACACACCAACGGAATCGAAATCGAGTACGAAACCTTCGGCCCCTCGCCCTCCGAAGGAGGCGGCGAGCCGCTGCTTCTGATCATGGGTCTCGGGACCCAGATGCTCGGCTGGACCGAGCCGTTCTGCGAGCAGCTCGTCCAGCGCGGCCACTACGTGATCCGCTACGACAACCGCGACGTCGGACTGTCCACCAAGTTCGAAGGCACGGAGCACGACAGCGTCATCGAGGCGTTTCGCAAGAATGCGAGCGGCCAGCCCGTCAAGACCGCGTACGAGCTGCGCGACATGACCGCCGATGCAGCGGGCCTGCTCGACGCCCTCGAGCTGCCGCGTGCCCACGTGGCGGGTGCCTCGATGGGCGGCATGATCGCGCAGAGCCTCGCCATCGACTTTCCGGAGCGCGTGGCGACGCTCACCTCGATCATGTCGCACACCGGCGAGCCCGGGCTGGGCCAGCCCACCCCCGAGGCGGGACAGGTGCTCATGACGCCGGCACCGGCGGGGCGCGATGCGGTGATCGCCCAGTCGCTGCGCACGTGGAAGGTGATCGGGAGCCCCGGCTTTCCGTTCGACGAAGCGCGCATCCGGGATCGCGCCGGTCGCTCCTTCGACCGCTGCCATCACCCCGCCGGCTCCGAGCGCCAGCTCGTGGCGATCGTGGCCGCGGGCAGCCGGCGCGACGCGCTGGAACGCCTGCAGACGCCGACCCTGGTGATCCACGGCGAGGACGACCCGCTCGTGCCGGCCGAGGGCGGCCGCGCCACCCTCGAGGCCATACCGGGTGCGCGGGGTCTGTTCATCCCGGGCATGGGACACGACATGCCGGTGGAGCTCTACGACACGCTCACCGGCGCCATCTCCGGGCACGCGCGCGCGTACCCGCTGGGCTAAACGGGAAGGACGGCGGCCGATGGGGCGCATCATCGCGGTCCTGCTCGTCGGACTCGCACCCCTCCTCGTATTGGCCGTCCGCGGGTGCCCGCCGTCACCGCCGCCGCCGACGGTCTCGCCCCCTCCCCCGCCGGCCGAGGTCCTGCGTCCGGCCGACGAGATCAGCGACCCGCTTCCCGTGCCGGCCCTCGAGCCGACGGCGCCGGAAGAGATTCCCGTTCCAGCCGAGCCGGGCGACCACGGCGCCGGTGCTAGGATGGACCGTTCCGTCGGCGCCGGGCCGACGGAACGGGAAGAGACGAGGAGACAGCATGTCGGCGCGCCCCGAGAACTTGGGACTCTCGAGTGAGCGCCTCGCGCGCATCGACTCGCACCTGAAGCGGCGCTACCTGGACCCCGAGAAGATCACCGGTGCCCTCACCCTGGTGTACCGGCGCGGCGAGATTGCCTGGCTCTCCCCGCTCGGCCTGATGGACCGGGAGGCCGGCAAGCCAACCCGCGAAGACACGATCTACCGCATCTACTCCATGAGCAAGCCCGTCACGTCGGTGGCGCTCATGCAGCTCTACGAGCACGGCCACTTCCAGCTCGACGATCCGGTCTACAAGTCGATCCCGGCATGGCGGGACCTGCGCGTGTTCCAGGCGGGGCGCTACCCGGACTTCGCCACCACTGCGTGCGAGCGCCCGATGACCATCCGCGACCTGCTCACGCACCAGTCGGGACTCACCTACGGCTTCATGATGCGCACCAACGTAGACGCCGGCTACCGGCGCCTGGGCATCGGCACCTTGGGCAAGCTCTACGATGGCGACCTGGCGAACATGATCGCGCAGCTCGCGGAGCTGCCCCTCGAGTTCTCGCCGGGCAGTCATTGGAACTACTCGGTCTCCACCGACGTGTGCGGCTACCTGGTGGAGCACTTCTCCGGCGAGCCGTTGGACGAGTACCTGCGCCGCCACGTGTTCGAGCCCCTGGGCATGCCGGACACCGGCTTCCACGTGGCGGAGGAGGACGGGGACCGCTTCGCCGCCAACTACCAGCGCGGCCCGGACAAGAAGCTGGAGCGCATCGACGGCCCCGAGAGCCGCGCGTACCGCAGGCGGCCGCGCTTCCTCGGCGGCGGCGGCGGGCTCGTCTCGACGGCCCGCGACTACCTGCGCTTCTGCCGCATGCTGCTGGGCGGCGGCGAGCTCGACGGCACGCGTATCCTGGGACCGCGCACCCTGGCGCTGATGACGCAGAACCACATCAGCGGTGGGCGCACCACCGAGGAGGCCTCCGTCGGCGGCTTCGGCGAGATCGCCGCGCCGGGTACGGGCTTCGGCCTCGGCTTCTCGGTCACCCTCGACCCGGTGCGTACCGGGGTGGTCGGATCGAGCGGCGAGTTCGCCTGGGGCGGCGCGGCCAGCACGGTCTTCTGGATCGACCCCGCCGAGGATCTGATCGTGATCTTCCTGACCCAGTTCATGCCGTCGCGCACCTTCAACTTCCGCGGCCAGCTCAAGTCCATCATCTACGGAGCCATCACCGACTGACATGACCGACCTCCCCCTCTCCGGACTGCGCGTTCTCGACCTCGCCGACGAGACCGGCGACCTGTGCGGGCGCATCTTCTCCGACTTCGGCGCCGACGTAGTGCGGGTGGAGCCTCCGGGTGGCGCGAGAAGCCGACGCATGCCGCCCTTTGCGCCGGACGGGAAGACCAGCCTCTGGTTCGGAGTTCGCAACGCGGGCAAGCGAGGCGCCACCCTCGACCTGACCCACGCCGACGACCGCGCGCACCTGGAGGACTGGGCCGACGAGGCGGACCTCCTGATCGAGTCCTCGGCACCCGGCCACATGGCCAAGCTGGGCCTCCCGCCCGAGGCGCTGATCGAGCGCCACCCGCAGCTGTGCGTCGTCTCCATCAGCCACTTTGGGCAGACCGGCCCTTACCGCGACTGGAAGGGCAGCGGTCTCGTGGACGCAGCACTGGGCGGCATGACCTTCCGCGCCGGCATTCCCGAGAAGCCCCCGGTCACGATTCCGGGCTCCTTCGCCTACGACGTGGCCGCGATGAACGGGGTCTACGCCGGACTCCTCGGCTTCTGGAAACGCCTCGCCACGGGTCGCGGCCAGCACCTGGACGTGTCGATCGTCGAGTCGGTGGCGAACCTCAGCGATTGGGCACTCGGAAACTGGTCGATGAACCCCAGTGCGGGCACGCGCGCAGGCACCGGCATCTACACCCTCTACCGCTGCGCGGACGGCTTCGTGCGCATGATCGTGCTGGTGAAGCACCACTGGCATGCGCTCCTCGACTGGTTGGGCCATCCCCCGGAGCTCGAGGACCCGGCCTTCGAGGTCTTCCTGAACCGGCTCATGCGCATGTCCGACATCGTGCCGGTGCTCGAGCGCTTCTTCCGAGACAAGCCCAAGGTCGAAGTCGCAAAGGAGGCGCAGAGACGCGGGTTGGCGTGCACGCCACTGCTCCTGCCCGGCGAGGTGATCACCAACGAGCACGTGGACGCGCGAGGCACCTTCCGCACGCTGCCCGTCGGAAGCGGCTACGAAGCGCGCGTTGCGTCTGGATTCTGGACTCTCGACGGCGACCGGGTGGGGATGCGCAGCGGCCCGCCGGAGCCCGGTGATTCGTTCGAGGGCTTCGGCCCGCCCGGCGCGGACCGGCAGGCGCTCCTCGCCGGAGAGGGGCGCACGGGCGGGCCGGAGAACGGTCGCCCGTTGGCCGGTGTGCGAGTGCTCGACTTCGGCGTGGGTGCCGTGGGCGTCGAGGTAGGACGGCTCCTGGCCGAGTACGGCGCCGACGTGGTGAAGATCGAATCGCGTCTCGCGCCCGACTTCATTCGCACCATTCTCTCGAGCTGGATGAACCCGTGCTTCGCCTCGTCGAGCCGCAGCAAACGCTGCCTCGGCGTGAACCTGAAGGACGTGCGCGGCGTGGAGCTCGTGCATCAGCTGGTGCGCGAGACCGACGTGACCATCGAGAACAACGCCACCGGCGTGATGGACCGGCTCAGTATCGGGGCCGCCGTGCTGCGCGAGATCAACCCGCGGCTCGTCACCTTCAGCAGCCAGATGGTGGGGAGCGAGGGGCCGTGGAAGGACTGGCTCGGCTACGGGCCCAACACGCACCCGGTGTCGGGCCTCCAGTACCTGTGGAACTACCCCGAGGACGCGGAGCGCCCGGCCGGGAGCACGGCGGTGCACCCGGACCACTTCTGCGGGCGCGTCGGCGCGGTCTCGGTGCTGGCATCGCTCGTAGGTCGGCGCCGCAGCGGCGCCGGGCACGCCTGCAACGCGGCGCAGTTCGAGACGGCCATCTCGTTGCTCGGCGATCTGCTCGCCCAGGAGAGCCTGGCGCCGGGAAGCGTGCAGCCCCAAGGCAACGCGAGCCCCCTCGGCGCGCCCTGGGGCATCTACCCGTGCGCGGGCGACGACGCGTGGTGCGCCATCAGCGTGCACGACGACGCGGAGTGGCAGTCGCTGCGCGATGCACTCGGCGACCCGGACTGGGCGCGCGACACCGCGCTGGCAACGGCAGAGGGCCGCGTCGCGGCGCGCGAGGCCATCGACGCGGAGCTCTCCGCGTGGACGGCGAAGCACCCGCAGCAGGAGCTGGTGACGGCTCTCCAGGCCGCGGGCGTTCCGGCCGGCGCGGTCGCCCACGGAGGCCACCACAAGGACGACCCGCACTTCGTGGCCCGTCGCTACCCGCAGCCGCTCGACCAGGAGGAGCTGCCCGG
>CAXMOD010000006.1:0-9464 GCA_964194905.1 uncultured Desulfobacterales bacterium
AAGCGCGAGGCACCCGTGCTGCTGCGCAAGGCGCTCTCGGCCCGGAGCTGGAAGCCCCAGGTGATCGCCTTCTCCGGCGTGACGGACCCGTACCAGCCGGCCGAGCGCAAGCTGCGCATCACGCGCGGTTGCCTCGAGGTACTGGCGGAGTTTCGCAACCCGGTGGCGATCATCACCAAGAACCGGCTCGTGGCGCGCGACGCGGACCTGCTGTCCGAGCTGGCGCGCCACGGCGCCGCAGCGGTGAACGTCTCGATCACCACGCTGGACCCGGAGCTGCACCAGCGCATGGAGCCGCGCGCGTCGGCGCCGCAGCTGCGCCTGCGCGCGATCGAGCGCCTCGCGGACGCGGGCATTCCCGTCGGTGTGATGGCGGCCCCCGTGATCCCGGGCCTCAACGAGCACGAGATCCCGGCGATCCTGCGTGCCGCCGCCGACGCGGGCGCGAGCTGGGCGGGACACATCGTGCTTCGCCTCCCCCACGGTGTGAAGGATCTCTTCGAGGCCTGGCTCGCGGAGCACTATCCGCTGCGACGCGAAAAGATCCTGCACCGCATCCGCGAGGTGCGCAGCGGGCACCTCAACGACCCGCGTTTCCGCACGCGCATGGCCGGCGAGGGGCTCTACGCCGAGCAGGTCCACGCGCTCTTCGCGGCCTCGGCCCGGCGCTGCGGCCTCGATCGCCCGCGGCCTGCCCTCTCCAGCGCCGCCTTCCGCGCGCCCGGCGGCCGTCAGCTCGACCTCTTCGGCTAGAGTGAGCCCACGCCGGGGACGGCGAGGAGGGGTGCGTTGGCTCTGGTGCGCCGTCTGCTGCGCTGGCTGGCGATCGGCTTCGCGATCGCGCTCGCGATCCTGATCGTCGCGCCCCTCGTCCTGTTGGCGATCGGAATCCAGGTCGAGGTCACCCAGTTCGCGCCGCTCGTGGCCGAGCGCGGCAGCGCGGCGCTGGGCCGCGAGCTGCGCCTCGACGGCCCGGTCTACGTGGTGCCGAGCTACTGGCCAACACTGGAAGTTCACGACGTCTCGATCGCGGATCCGTACGGAGGCGAGGGCGCGGAGTTCGCCCGCCTCGCGCGCGCACGAGTGGTGCTCTCGCTGATATCCATACTGCGCGGAAAGATCGAGTTGGACGAATTGAGCGCCGACGGCGTGCGGCTCAACCTCGTGCGCTACGCGGACGGGGACGCGAGCTGGGCGTTCGAACTGCCGGCGGCCGAAGCGGAAACCCCCGATCCCGCCCCCGAGGCTGCGGAACACGAGACCGGGCAGACGCGGATCTTCGAGGAACTGGAGGAGCTGGCGTTCCGCGACATCGCGGTTACCTGGCGCGACGAGACCAGCGGCGTCGCAGAGCAGCTGATGGTGGAGGAGTGCCTCGGCGCCGCCGCGCGCGGCGAACCGATCCGTCTGTCGATCCGCGGCCGCTTCCGGGAGGTGCCGTTCGCCGTGCGCGTCGGGGCGGGTCATCTGGCCGATCTCCTGACGGCCCGGCCCGAGCTGCCCCTCGACCTGGAGCTGGACCTGGGGACCGCGCACATGGAGATTGCGCTCCAGCTCGCGGAGCTGGACGAAGCCGCACTCGACCCCGACACCGCAGCCGTGGACTCCGTGCGAGCGGCCCAGGCGCGCGGCAGCTACCGGCTGGCGTTCTCGGTGGACCGCCTCGACAGGCTCAACCGCCCGCTCAGTCTGATGCTGCCACCGCTGGGTCCCGTGGACGTGCGCGCCGAGGCGAAGATCGGCGGCGACGAATGGAGCCTGCACACGCTGCGGATCGGCGTGGGCGACACCCGCCTCGTCGGCAACGCCTCCATCGCACGCGGCGCCGCGCGGCCGCTCGCGACCTTCGAGCTCACCTCGCGCAGCTTTCGCGTCGATGACTTCCTGGCCGAAGGCTGGTCCGCCGCCGGGGGGGCAGAGAGCGAGCCGGAGGCGGACACGACCCAGGCGTCGGCGGAGCCGGGCGCTGCCGAAGACCAGCGCGCCCTGCTCGATCCTGAGGTGATGCGGCTCATCGACGCGCGACTTCGCGTGCGGGTGGACGACGTGGTGAGCGGCGACGAGTCGCTGGGCGGTGGCGAGCTGCGCGCCGAGCTCGCGAACGGACGCGTCCAGATCGACCCGCTGCGCGTCGACGTCCCCGGAGGCACGCTTCGGCTCAAGGCTTCGCTGCAGGCCGACGCCACGCACACCGTTGCGCGCATCGAGTTCGAGACCGAGCACTTCGACGTCGGAGTGCTCGCCCGCCGCACGGCGCCCGATTCGACGATGGGCGGGATCCTCGACGTGGACATGCTCGTCGAAGCGGACTCGCCCGACCCGAACAACCTGATGGCCTACGCCGACGGGAGGCTCGACGTCTCCCTCCGGCCGGTCAACCTCGAGGCGGGCCTGATCGATCTGTGGGCCGTCAACCTGGTCGCCTCGGTGCTTCCCGTCGTCTCGGGCGGAGACTCCAACGTGAACTGTGTGGTGGCCGTCCTCGACCTCGAGGACGGGATCATGACCTCGCGGTCGATCCTGATCGACACGAGCCGCATCCAGGTCGGCGGCAGGGCGAGCGTCGATTTCCACGAGCAGCGGGTGAGCGCCCTGCTCCAGCCGCGACCCAAGCGCCCCCAGTTCTTCAGCCTCGGAACGCCGGTGAAGGTGGACGGAGACTTCGAGGACTTCGGGGTGGGCGTCTCGGCGCTCGATCTGGCCGGTACGGCGGTGCGGATGGTCACCGACCTGGCGACCTACCCCGCGCGGCTTCTCTTCATCCGCCCGCTCCCGAAGGATGGCGAGGAGGCGTGCGCGCAGGCGCGTCTACGCATCGAACCCCAGCCGTAACCCGGGCGCGGAATCTAGTCGCCCGGAACCAGCTTCTTCAGGCCCCCGACGGCGGTGTCGGCCACCCCCTCGACGGCATTCCCGGCTCCCTCGGCCGCATCCTTCACCAGGCCCGCGCCACCCCGGCCGACGTCCTCGGCGAGATCGCCGCCGGTGCGCAGCACGTCGCCGGTCACGTTCACGGCGAAACGCGGCACGCCGACGAGGGCGCCGGCCAGATCGGAGGCCATGTCCGCCGGCAAGGCGCCCTGGCTGACCAGCGCCTCGAGCACGCCCAGTGCGATGCGCTTGAACACTTCACCCGCCACGACGGGGCCGGAGCTGTCCGACCCCACCCCCTCCAGGCGCACCTCGGGCATCGTCACGCTGAAGGCCTGGGCGCGCCCCGGCAGGTCGACGACCAGGTTGGCGCGCACCTCGCGCAGCACGATCTCGTCGATCTGGAACTTCTTGCCGGGGCCGGCGTCCGCGGGCGGCTGCTCCTGAGCGGAGCCGGCCTTCACGTTGTCCAGGATGACGCCGTAGTTGCTGCGTCGAGCACCGCGCTCGAGGCTGACGGCGATGTCGGCGAGCTGCAGTGAGCGCGCCCGAACCGTCGGACCGAAGAGGCTGCTGAACTCGACGTCCAACGCGCCCTTCCCGAGCTCGAGGAAGTTGTCGTCCTTGAAACCTTCCGGGTTGTCGATCTCGAGGCCGCCGACGCGCAGCGACGGCGGCAGGAACCCTATGGAGATGAACGTGATGGTCGTGCGGACCCCGAGGGCGGCCGTGCCCTGGCTCTCCACCGCCTCCGCGGCGACCGCGTTGAGGCGCCAGATGGCAAGCCCCACCCCGGCCACGACCAGCGCGAGCAGCACGATGAACGCCCGACGGATCCACGCCATGCGCGAAAGCATACGCAAATCCGCGCTGTACGGGCGGAAATCCGCGTGGGTGAGGCACGGGAGGCGGTCTCAACCCCCACTCAACCGGGGCGGCAGGGGGGCCGATGATGGTTCCGAGATGGCGTCGTTTTTCTGTAGAGCGGGGTCGATGGGCGCAGGGCTGCTCCTGACGGCGGCTCTCCTGGGAGCGCCCCAGGCACCCGCCCAGGATTCTGCCGAGAACGCACCCGAGCGCCCGCGCAGCGAATTCCGCACTCCGCTGGGACCCGCTCTCGAGCCCGGAGAGACCAGATCGGTTGCGCGCCAGCGCCCCGCGGCGCGCGACGGGGAGCCGCTGCGACGCCTGGCCCGCCTCGGGGGACCGCTGCGCCACTTCGCCGAGCGCCTGCAAGACGACGAGAGCCGTGCCGACGCGCTCCTGCTGCTCGGCATCGGCGTGGGCACGATCGTCGGGCTGCCGCTCCTGGTCTTCGTGGTCTTCCCGCTGCTGCGCGGACGTGGCGATCTGGCCGTGAACCTCAACTACCCGGACGAGCTGGACGGAACCTTCCGCGTGCGCGTCTCCAAGCGACGCGGCCGGCGTCACCTGGCGCGGGGTGAGACCGCGGACCCGGGCGACAACCGCTCGGCCACGCGCACGGACCACCCGGTGGTGACTCGCGAGACACGCTTCCAGCGCGTGCAGGCGCGCTCGTGGTGGGTGCAGGTGGAGGGCGTCCTTCAGGATCCCGACAGCGACGAGATCCTCGAGTCCCGCATCGCCCAGGACAAGGTGCGCGTGCGCCGCGGCAAGACGGTGCGACTGTCCTTCGACCTGCGTCCGGAGCACTGCCCGGTGGAGGTGAAGGTGCTCTGGGACAAGCGCCCGGTGCGGGAAGCCCAGGTGGCCCTGCACGGCGTGCCGGGCTCGGTGAGACGCGCCAGCGGGGGCACAGTGCGGCTCAAGCTCTCGCGAGGGAGCCACACCCTGGTGGTGGGAAGCGGTGACCGCGTGGGCGAGTGCGAGGTCGACGTGAGCTCCTACCGCACCACCTGGGCGGTGCTCGACCTCGCCGGGGGTGATGAGCTTCTCTTCAAGGGCTGCCCGCCCGCAGTGGAGCCGTATCTCCAGGGCGACTACACGGCGGCGGCTCGCGCTCTCGAACGCGAGGGCCAGGCCAAGGTGGCCCACGTGCTGCTGGCGCGCCTCGATGAGGAGCACGGCCGCGTCGAGTCCGCGGCCCGCCACCTGGAATCGGCGGACAGGCTGGTGCAGGCCGCGGAGCTCTGGGCCTCGCTCTCCGAATTCGAGCGCAGCGCCGAGCTCTTCGACCGCGGCGGCGAGCTGGTGCGCGCCGCCGAGATGTACCGCGCCTGCGGCGAGCTGGCGGCCGCGGGCGGTGCCTTCGAGCGCGCGCGAGAGTGGGCGCAGGCGGCCGCCTGCTACCGCGAAGCGGGCGCGACCAGCCACCTGGTCGGCGCCCTCGAGCAGCTCGGCTCCTACTTCGAGGCCGCCGAGCTGTGCGTGGAGCAGAGCGACTGGACGCGCGCCATCCGCAACCTCCAGCACGTGGCCCCGGGTGACGAGCGCTACGCCGACGCCTGCGTGCTGCAGGCGCGCTGTCACGACGAGCTGGGCGAACCCGAGATGGGCGCCCGCAAGCTCGACGAGCTGGTGCGCAGCCGGGGACCGGAGGGCGCCACCCTCGAGATCGAAGAGACCCTGGCTCACGCCCTCGAGCGCAGCGGCGACCCGGAGCGGGCACTACGGGTGTACGAAGGCATCCTCCGGCGTGACGCCAGCTGGCCCGGCGTCCTGACTCGCATCGAAACCCTGCGCAAGCAGCTCAGCCACGAGCGCAACGCCACGGTGGGCCACGCCCCCACGGCAGTGAACCACGCCTTCAGCCGCGGCAGCTCCCGCTACGAGCTGCTGGAGGAGATCGGTCGGGGCGGCATGGGCGTCGTGTACCGGGCCCGCGACCAGCGGCTGGGACGGATCGTGGCCCTGAAGAAGCTGCCCGAGACCCTGCGCGACCACCCCAAGGCCGTGGAGCTCTTCCTGCGCGAGGCCCGAGCCGCCGCCGCCCTCAACCACCCCAACATCGTCACCCTCTTCGACGCGGACGAGGAAGAGGGCCACTTCTTCATCACCATGGAGCTTCTGGAGGGCCAGAACCTCTACAGCATCCTGCGCAAGATCGGGCACATCAAACCCCGCGACGTAGCCCGCCTGGGCGTGCAGACCTGCTCCGCTCTGGCCTACGCCCACGACCAGCGCATCGTCCACCGCGACATCAAGACCGCCAACCTCTTCTTCACCAAGGACAAGACCTTGAAGATCATGGACTTCGGGCTGGCCAAGATGCTCGAGGAGGTGCGGCGCGCGGTCACCGTGGTGGCCGGGACCCCGTACTACATGGCGCCGGAGCAATCGATGGGCGAATCGGTCGACCACCGGGCCGACCTCTACCCCCTCGGCGCCACCCTCTTCGAGCTGGCCACCGGCGGCCTCCCCTTCGAGGAGGGCGACGTCGCCTTCCACCACCGCAACACGCCGCCGCCGGACCCCCGCGAGCGGCAGGCCGACGTTCCGGATCCCCTGGCGCGGCTTATCCTCGACCTGATGGCCAAGGAACCCGACGCTCGGCCCCAGCACGCGGCCGACGTGTTGCAGCGACTGCAGGAGTTCCTCGCGCAGCGCTAGCGGGAGAAGCTATTCTCGCGCTCCCCATGGAGCTCGACCACGTCCACATCAAGGGTGCCCGAGAGCACAACCTCCAGTCGGTCGAGGTGCGCATCCCCAAGAAGAAGCTGGTGGTCCTCACCGGCGTGTCCGGCTCCGGCAAGTCGTCACTCGCATTCGACACGCTCTATGCCGAGGGACAGCGACGCTACGTCGAATCGCTCTCGGCCTACGCCCGTCAGTTCCTCGGCCAGATGGAGAAGCCCCGCTACGACACCATCCGCGGCCTCTCACCCACCATCTCGATCGAGCAGAAGACGACGGGGACCAATCCGCGTTCCACCGTCGGCACCATTACCGAGATCGCCGACCACCTGCGCGTGCTGTTCGCGCGGGTCGGAGTGCAACACTGCCACCAGTGCGGGCGTGTCGTGAAGGGCCAGACGGCGGAACAGATCGCCCGGGAGCTGCTCTCGCGGGCCGAGGGGTCGCGCGTCTCGCTGCTGGCGCCGCTGCTGGTGAACCGCAAGGGCGAGCACCGAGAGCTGCTGGCGGAGGCGCGCCGCGAAGGCTTCGTGCGTCTGCGTGTAGACGGCGAGATCGTGCAGTCGGAAGATGTAGAGGCGCTGGACAAGCGCAAGAAGCACACGGTCGAGGCAGTGGTGGACCGCGTCGCCGTGCGCTCCGGCGCCGCTTCTCGAGTGACCGAGTCCGTGGAGATTGCGCTGCGCGTGGGCGGCGGCATGCTCATCGCTCTGGAGCCCGGCGGCACCGAACGCGTCTTCTCCGAAAAGATGGCCTGCCCGGACTGCGGCATCTCCTTCCCCGAGCTGACGCCCCAGAGCTTCTCCTTCAACAGCCCCCAGGGCATGTGCACCGAGTGCAACGGCCTGGGCTCGCGCGTCGAGATCGACCCGGAGCTGGTGGTGCCCGACGGCGCACTCTCCCTCGACGAAGGCGCGATGAAGCCGTGGGGAGCCAAGGTGTCCCAGAAGACGGGCTGGTCGCACGGCTTCCGCGGCCAGATCGTGAAGCAGCTCGGCATCGACGCCGCAAAGCCGTGGAACCGGCTGCCCAAGGCCCAGCGCGAGCAGCTGCTCTGGGGCGCCGGGGAGCGGCGCTTCCGCGTGCGCTGGTCGGGAAAGTCGGGCAAGGGGCAGTTCGACCTGGAGTGGGAGGGTGCCGTCCCGCGCCTCATGCGCCGCTTCCTCGCCACCCGCAGCGAACGCGCCAAGCGCTGGTACGGCCAGTTCATCGGCGATGCCACCTGCTCCGCCTGCAAGGGCACGCGGATGCGGCCGGAGAGCGCAGCGGTACGGGTCGGCGAAGCCACGTTGGTGGAGCTCTCGCGCTTCACCATCGAGGAGGCGCGCGCCTTCCTGCGCAACCTCAAGCTCGAGGGTGCGGAGCGCCAGATCGCCGTGGAGCTGCTGAAGGAGATCCGCAGCCGGCTGGACTTCCTGGCGGCGGTGGGCCTGTCCTACCTGTCGCTGGACCGGCCCGGCCCCACCCTCTCGGGTGGCGAGTCCCAGCGCATCCGTCTGGCCAGCCAGGTGGGCTCGGACCTGACCGGCGTGATCTACGTGCTGGACGAGCCCTCGATCGGCCTGCACCAGCGTGACAACCGCCGCCTCCTCTCCACCCTCGAGCGCATGCGCGACATCGGCAACACCGTCGTGGTGGTGGAGCACGACGAGGAGACGATTCGGGCGGCGGACCACGTGATCGACTTCGGCCCGGGGGCGGGCGTGAAGGGTGGGCGCATCGTGCACGCGGGAACCCCGCGCAGCCTGGAGCGCGCACGCGGTTCGCTGACCGGTGCCTACATGGCCGGACGCGAGAAGATCGAAGTGCCGGGGAAGCGCCGCACGCCGGCGGGCGCCCTCAAGATGCTGGGCGCCAATGCCAACAACCTGCGCGATGTGGACGTGGAGATTCCGCTGGGCGTGATGACCGCGGTGACGGGCGTGTCCGGCGCGGGCACGTCCACCCTGGTGAACGACATCCTCGCGCCGGCCCTGGCCCGCGAATACCACAACGCCACTCGCAGGCCCGGACGCCACCGCAGCATCACCGGCACCCAACAGCTCGACAAGGTGGTCAGCATCGACCAGCGACCCATCGGACGCACGCCGCGCAGCAACCCGGCCACCTACATCAAGGTCTTCGACGAGATCCGGCGCTTCTTCGCGTTGCTTCCCGAGGCGCGCCTGCACGGCTACGCGCCGGGCCGCTTCTCGTTCAACGTGCGCGGCGGTCGCTGCGAAGCCTGCCGGGGTGACGGCGTCCGCAAGATCGAGATGCACTTCCTCCCCGACGTGTACGTGCGCTGCGAGGAGTGCGACGGCAGCCGCTTCAACGAGGCCACGCTGCGCGTGCGCTTCAAGAGCCACTCCATCGCCGACGTGCTGGAGCTGACCGTGCACGAAGCCGCCGAGCTGTTCGCCGCGCACCCGAAGGTCGCCCGGCCCCTCGCGCTGTTGCGCGAGGTGGGCCTCGACTACCTGCACCTCGGCCAGCCGTCGCCGACCCTCTCCGGCGGCGAGGCCCAGCGGATCAAGCTGGCGCGCGAGCTGGCGCGGCGTGCCACCGGGCGCACCATCTACATCCTCGACGAGCCGACCACGGGCCTGCACTTCGACGACACGAAGAAGCTGCTCCGCGTGCTCGGGCGCCTGGTCGATGCTGGCAACTCCGTGGTGGTGATCGAGCACAACCTGGACGTGATCAAGTCCGCCGACTGGGTGATCGACCTGGGGCCCGAGGGCGGGCCGGACGGCGGTCAGGTGGTGGCGCAGGGACCGCCGGAGACCGTGGCGCACGCACGCGGCAGCCACACGGCCAAGCACCTGCGCCCGGTGCTACCCCGCCGGCGCACGCAACCCGCCGCGCGCACCCGTCGGCGGCGTTAGCGGACTCCGGGACGCAGGAACGGGGGGGACGCCATGCAGCAGTGGAAGATCGGTGACGTCACCATCACCAAGGTGGTGGAGCTGGAGCTTGCCGGGAAGGCGACCTGGATCCTCCCCGACGCCACCGCCGAAAATCTGCTGACCGTGGACTGGTGCCGGCCCCACTTCGTG
>CAXMOD010000007.1:0-10118 GCA_964194905.1 uncultured Desulfobacterales bacterium
GCTTGCGGCCGATAGGATGGGTCGCGAAGCGTCGGAACTCGCGGTCCACCGTGGGGCCGGCCAGGGCGAACATCGCCTCGAAGCTGTTGGCCAGGTCGCTCGGAGTGGTGATGAAACGCCCGAGCGAACGCAGACCGTGGCCCCACTGGCGCCGCAGGCGCGGTGCGGGGAGTGTGGGCTCGTGGCCGGTCGCGGACGTCATGTCGAGCTCCAGCCTACCAGAGTCGGGCGGGGGGGGAGTCGAGCCAGTGCTACCCTGGCACGCTGGAGGACACGCCATGAACCGCACCTTCGACGTGGCCAGCTCGATCGCCGCCACGCTGCTGCGGACGCCCGCGGGCCTCGGAGTGGGCACGCTGGGGCGCCGGCCCGAGCAGCCGCTTCACCTCTACGAGTTCGAAGGCTGCCCGTACTGCCGCAAGGCGCGCGAGGCCTTCAGCATGCTCGACCTGGATGCGGTGATCTATCCGTGCCCCAAGAACGGACCGCGCTACCGCGAAGAGGTCAAGCGCCGCGGCGGCAAGTATCAGTTCCCGTACCTGGTGGATCCCAACTCAGGCAAGGCGATGTACGAATCGGACGACATCGTGCGCTACGTCTACGAGACGTACGGCGACGGACGCGTTCCGCTGTCGCTCTCGCTCGGCGCGATCACGCTGGCAGGCGCAGCGCTCGCGGGCGCTGTGCGCGCCGGCCGCGGCGTGAGCTACCGGACCGCCAAGCCACCGCTGCAGCCACTCGAGCTGTGGAGCTTCGAGGGCTCGCCCTTCTCCCGCCTCGCGCGCGAAGCGCTCTGCGAGCTGGAGATCCCCTACACGCTGCACAACGTGGCCAAGGGCAGCGCCGGCCGCGAGGCCTTCGTGGAGCGTTCGGGCAGGATGATGGTTCCCTACCTGGCGGACCCGAACAGCGGCGTGGAGATGTTCGAGTCGGCCGACATCGTGGCCTACCTGTACGACACCTACGCGGCCTAGCCGCCCGTCCGGAATCCCTAGGCGAGACGGTCGAGCAGCAGCGTCCCCAGGCCGAGGAAGCAGAAGAGGCCGAAGGCGTCGGTGGCCGTGACCACGATGGCGCCGGAGCCGAGCGCCGGGTCCTGGCGCAGCGCCTTCAGCAGCACGGGCACGGCGGCGCCGAGCAGCCCGGCCACGGCCAGTGTGATCAGCATGGCCACGGACAGGACCAGGCCCATCCAGGGGTTCCCCTTCCACAGCCACGCCGCGGCGCCGGCCGCGCTGCCGACGCACACGCCGATGGTGAGGCCCACCACCAGCTCCTTGCCGACCGCGCGCAGGCCGCTCGAGAACTCGATCTCGCCCAGCGCCATCGCGCGCGTCACCACGGTCAGCGCCTGCACGCCGCCGTTGCCGCCCATGCCGTTGATGACCGGCATGAATATCGCGAGCGTCACGATCTTGTCGAGAGTCTGCTCGAACAGACCCACCACCGAGGCCGAGATGAAGACCGCGCCCAGGTTGAGGAGCTGCCAGGGCAGGCGCTTGCGTACCGACGTGCTGGCCGGAGTGAAGACCCGGTCCGCGTCGTCGAGGCCCGCCAGGTGGTAGATGTCCTCGGTGGCCTCCTCGGTGATCACGTCGATCACGTCGTCCACCGTGATGACGCCGAGCAGCACGCGTTCGGCGTCCACCACCGGGATGGCCAACAGGTTGTAGCGGGCCACGAGCTGCGCGACGTCTTCCTGGTCCGACATGACCGTGGCAGAGACCGGCTCGCGGATCATGATCTCGCCGCAGGCCCGGTCCGGGCGCGCGGCCACGAGCCTGCGGATCGGCACCACGCCCTCCAGGCGGTTTGCAGGGTCCACCACGTAGACGTAGAGGACGGCGTCCGTGGTCTCGCCCAGCGCGCGGATCTGCTCGATGGCATCCTGCGCGGTCAGCTTCTCCGACACGGCCAGGAAGCTGGTGGTCATCACCCGACCGGCCGAGCCCTCCGGGTAGAGCTCGAGCTTGCGCAGCTCCTCACGCTTGTGGGGTGGAAGCAGCTGGAGGATGCGTTCGTGTCGGTCCTCGGGCAGCCAGGCCGCCAGCTCGAGCATGTCGTCGATCTCGAGGCGCCCGAACACCGCGGCGAGCCGTTCGTCGGGAACCGCCTCGAAGACGGTGGGGAGGAGTTCCGGAGGCAGCTCGCGCAGGGTATGGGCGGCGCGGTGCTGGCCGAAGAGGAGCTCGATGACCGTGCGGGTCTCCTCGGGCGTCAGGTCGGCGAACAGCGGACCGAGGTCCGCCGGGTGCACGCGAGACAGCAGCCGCTCGGCGCGGCTCGTTACGCCGCTGGCCAGCAGTCGTCTCAGAACTCGGGTGGTGACTTCGGTCGGCGCCATTCCGAAAGCCCCTGGACTCCGCCGGGGCCTCCGCGCAATGGGCCTCTAGGCGGGATCCGCGTTTCTGCCCGACCGCACGCACACGTACCCGTGCAGGTCGGACATCCTAGATTGCGGCTCGGGCCGCGCGTCGCTCTCGCTGGTCTCTTGGTGCATCGTCGGGCGAGGGGATTCCTACCAGAGTTTCGGCAAAACCTCTACCCCGGTTGACCGTTCGAGCGAAGGCGCCGGAGCCCCACGCCGGGATGGTAGGATCCGGCCATGAACCAGCATCTGGTCGTCGTGCCCCACACGCACTGGGACCGCGAGTGGTGGCGGACCCACGAGGAGTTCCGCTACCGGCTGGTCCGCCTGGTGGATCGCGTGCTCGACCTGCTCGAGATCGACCCCTCGTTTCGCCACTTCACCCTCGACGGCCAGTCGATCGTGGTGGACGACTATCTGGAGGTCCGCCCCCAGGCACGCGAGCGCCTTGAGAAGCTCGTGCGCGAGGGGCGCCTGCTCGCGGGCCCGTGGTTCGTGCTGCCCGACGAGTGGCTGGTGTCCGCCGAAGCGCTTGTGCGCAACTTGCGTCTGGGCATCCGCAAGGCCGACGCCATCGGCGGCAGCATGCGTCTCGGCTACGTGCCGGACCAGTTCGGCCACGTGGGCCAGCTACCCCAGATCTTCGCCGGTTTCGGCTTCCCAGCGGCGATCCTCTGGCGCGGCGTGGGCCCAGACGTAAAGAGCACGCCCTTCCATTGGGAGGCGCCCGACGGCACGCGGCTGCCCACCGCCTACCTGGCGCAGGGTTATGGGAACGCCGCGCTCCTGCCTCTCGACCCCGATGGGCTGCGTGCCCGCCTGAAGATCGCCGTGGGCGCGCTCGACAGGTACGCGTCCACGCCCACTCTGTTGCTGATGAACGGCTCGGATCATCTGGAGCCTCAGGCGGGACTCCCGGCAGCCCTCGAGGAGGCGGTGGCGGGCCTCGACGGCGTGAGCTTCGAAATGGGCACCCTGCCGCGCTACATCGAGCGCGTCCTGGCCGAGGCGCCGGCGGACCTGCCCGTCCACCGCGGCGAGCTGCGTTCGGGACAGCGTGCCCCGCTATTGCCCGGCTGCGCCTCGGCGCGCGCTCCGCAGAAGCGCGCCGACTTCGCCAACGACACGCTGCTCACGCGCGTTCTCGAGCCGCTCTGTGCCTGGTTGGGCGTGCAGGGCGGCGACCCGGACACGGGTGTCCTCGACCTGGCCTGGCGCGTGGCGCTCGAGAACCACCCCCACGACTCGATTTGCGGCTGCTCCATCGACGCGGTGCACGACCAGATGGACACCCGCTTCCGCCGCGTACACGAGCTGGCCACGACCCACCTCCAGCGCGTGGCCGGCGAGCTGGCGGCTCACGTGGCTGCGCCGGCGCGCGGTTTTGGCCGAGCGACCGCGGAGCCCCTGGTGGTGTGGAACCCGGGGGCGGGTGACCGCGCCGTGGTGGACGCGGAGCTCGAGCTCCGCGCTCCGATGCGCGGCGGCAAGCTCGCGGCCTTCCACCTGCGCGACGCCGACGGCCGCCGCATTCCCGTGGCGGCCGAGCTGCTGGAGCCGGAGCGCGAGCTCTTCTCCCAGGTGCTGCCGAAGGCCGCCGCGTCCTTCGTGCTCAGCGCCTTCGGCGAGAGCTTCGCCGGTCACCGGGTGCGCGACGCGCAGTTCGAGGTCGTGGACGGCGTGCTCGAGCTTCTGGTACGCGTCTCGGAGCTGCACACCGGCTACGATGCCGGCGCTGCGCGCGAGCGCATCGAGGCCGCACTGGCCCACGACGACGTGGAGCGCTTCGCCGTGAAGGTGCTCACGGCGCCGCGGCTGCGCCTGCGCTTCGCCGACACGCTGCCCGGACACGGCCTGCGCGTCTACCGCATGGCGCGCGGTCGCGCGGACGCGTCCGGCGAATCCCGCGTCTCCTGCGGGAAGGCCGCACTCGGCGGGGCGTTCGCGCAGAACACCCACTGGCGCGTCGAGGTCGACGCCACCGGTCGCGTGCGTCTCGAACACCGCGCCGCCGGCACGGTCATGGAGGATGCCCTGCGTGTGGTCTCCGAGGGCGACCGGGGCGACGAGTACAACTTCGACCCGGTCCCCGCCGACCCGCCGCTGGATCGCCCCGAGAAGGTTCGGGTGCGCGCCCTCTCGCTGGGCGAGGCGCGCGTGGCGGTGGAGATCCAAGGCCGCTACCGGGTGCCCGCCGGGCTGGCGCCGAATCGCGAGACACGCGACGAACGTCACGTCACCCTGCCCGTGACGCTGCGCATCGAGCTCCACGAGGGAGTGGACCGGATCGACCTGGACCTGGACATCGACAACACGGCCCGCGACCAGCGCCTGCGTCTGCACGTGCGCGCGCCATTCACGGCGCGCCGCTTCCGCGTGGAGTCGGCCTTCGAGGTGGCGGAGCGCCCGCTGGTGGCGAGGCCGGAGCGATCCGACGGGCGGCAGCCGGCGGAACACCCCATCGCCGCCGTGCCGCAGCGCGGCTTCGCGAGCATCGACGACGGCAGCCACGCGCTTACCCTGGCCGCGCGCGGAACGGCCGAGGTGGAGGCGGTAGCCGAAGTCGACGGCGCGACGTCGCTGGCGCCGACGCTGTTGCGCGCCGTCGGCTGGCTGTCGCGCGAAGATCTCGTGCTCCGGCCGGGCCACGCCGGGCCGGGACTGGCGACGCCGGGCGCCCAGGTCCCGGGCGCGCAGCGCCAGGAGTATTCGCTGCGTCTGCACTCGCTCCAGGAGGCCGAGTGGCTCGCCCGAGCGCACGCGTTTGCCCATCCGCCGGTCGCCTTCCCGGGCGGGGGGCCCGCCCGGGCGCCGCTGCGCGATGGCGCACGCCTCGTGGAGGTGGACGATCCCGAAGTGGTGGTCAGCGCCATCGAGCCCCGGGACGACGGCGCGGTCGTGCGCCTGTGGAACGCGACCGGCACGGCGAAGCGTGTGCGCGTCGCCTGGGTGGATCCGCTCGCCAGCCTGGAGGCGGTGGACCTGCTCGAGCAGGCGGACCCCTCGGTCGGGCTCGAGCCCGTGGAGGGGGAGGGCGCTGCGGCGCTGCTGGAGCTGGGGCCGTGCCGCATCGCCAGCCTGCGGGTGCGCCGCTAGCTCGAGCCGGGCCTTCTCGGGTCCGCAAGATCCTCCCCAACCCACCGATAAAATTTGAGATTTCGCTCAAGGCCCGGGGCCCGCTGCCGATTCGTGCTGACGGGGGGAATCACATGGCCCGGACACGCCTTGTCGCTGTGAGCATTGGAGACCTGCGGATCGCCATCGAGGCGCCGCCCGCCTTGCCTTGGAGGCTGGAGCGCGGGCAGCTCGACGCCTTCGCCGTCTCCGCCGAGGACGCCGACCTCCACCTCGGCGTCCGCGTGGGCCGGGTCGATCAAAGTCGTCGACCAGACCTCTCCGGCGCCGGCCGCGAGCGTCTCGAGGTGCATCGCCAAGGCTCCGGCTGGCAGGTGCTGCATCGGCGCGCCGGTCGCATCGAGTGCGAAGCGCGCTTCGACCGCGAGCTGCACACCGGCGAGATCATCCTCGCCCCCACGTCGCAGACCGCGCGTGAGTGCGGCTATCCGCTGGCGTCGCCCCTCGACGAGTGGATCGTGCGCCACCGGCTGGCGCGTGCGGGCGGCGTCCTGCTTTCGGGCTGCGTCAGTGTGTGCGACGGACGGGCCAGCATGTTCGTCGGGGACGGCGCGGTCTTCGCGGGCCGGACGCCGTTGGCCACAGTGCTGGCGAGGCGCCCCGACGTGGACCTCCTCGCCGAAGGGCTCGTCGCGGTGCGCAGCGAAGGCACCGGGTTTCGCGTGCACGCCACACCCTGGTCGCGGCCCGAATCCAACCGCTCCGCTCCGCTCGAGGCACTACACTGGGTGGGGTCGGGTCCATGCGCGTCGGCGTCGCCGCTCGACGGCGACGAGGCCGTGGCGTCGCTCGTGGCTGTCTGTCCGCCCCTCGACGATCCCGCTGCCGGCGAGGCCACCCTCAGAACCCTCGAGCGGCTCGGCGAGCGCGTTCCCGCAACCCGTACGCGAACGCCGGATGCGGAGGCCCTCGTGGATCTGGCCTTTGGTCCCGCCGCCGCGCGCGGAACGCGCCCCTGGCCGCGCGCCGCCTGAGGCGTGTGACCTCAGGGTATTCCCCGGCCCGATCGCGCCACCTTTTCGCTGCCCCTTCGGGGCCCGGCGGCGTACACTCCTTCTCGACGCGCGAGCTGAAGCGCCTTGGAGGGGCAGGACCCTTGCGCCGGGTCCAGCCCATTACGGCTGTGGAGGTGGCATGAAGCCGTTGATCGAGCAGATCGTGAAGGCGTTGGTGGACAAGCCGGACGAAGTCCGCATCAACGAGGTCCACGGGGACCACGCCCATGTCCTGGAGCTGACGGTGGCCAAGGAAGACCTTGGGAAGGTGATCGGAAAAGGCGGGGCCCACGCCTCGGCAATTCGCACCCTGATGGCCGCCTGCAGTGGCAAGGAGAAGAAGCGCTACATCCTCGAGATCATCGAGCACTGAATTCGCGCCGAGCGCTCCGCTTCTCCCAAGCTACCCGGCCCAGTCGTTGCCGAGGAGACGTCCGCCGTGGAAGCACCTCTGGAGTTCGAAGCGCGCCTCACGGTGCCCGATCAGATCGAGGCGCGCGCAGCGCATCCGGTCACCGAGAACAAGCCGTACCTGCTGGACGGCGAGCGCTCCTGGACCTATCGGTGCTACCGCGACGAGTCCGTCCGCCACGGGCGCTTCCTGGCCGGCCGCCTCGGCCGCTGCGACGACGCGCGGCCGGGCCACGTGGCGATGCTCCTCGAGAACCACCTGGAGCTGCTGGCCCTCTACGGCGGCTGCGCCTACGCGGGCCTGACGCTCTTCGGAGTCAACACAGGCCTGCGCGGCGACGTGCTGGCCGGTGTGCTCAACCAGTCCGGTGCACGTCTGCTGGTGGTGGAGGAGCGCTTCTTGCCCGAGGTGGAGCGGGTGGCCGAGCGTCTCGAGCACCTCGATCCGGAGAACGTGCTGGTGCTGCGCGAGCAGGGCCCCGTGGCCGGCGGGCGCGACTGGCTGGCTTGCGTGGCGGACGAGGTGGCGGCAGAGGGCGCATCGCTGGACGCGCCGGGTGTGGACGTCACGCCCGAGACCAACCTCATGGTGATCTACACCTCGGGCACCACGGGCCTGCCCAAGGGCATCCTGAACAACCACTTCAAGCTGCTGGCCACCGGGATCGGCGTCTCGCGCGCGACCGAGATGAATCGGCACGATGTCGGCTACACCTGCATGCCGCTCTTTCACTCGAACTCCATGTTCGTGGGCGTCTCGCCCAACTTCTGGGTCGGCGGCAGCGTGGCCATCCGCCGGCGCTTCAGTGCGAGTGGCTTCCTGCCCGACGTGCTGCGCTACGGCGTCACGGGCTGGAACTACGTCGGCGAGCCGGTGCACTACGTGCTCGATGCCGTGGAGGCGCAGTTCGGAGGCGATGAGGAACGCATCCGCGCCGAGCTGACCGAGAACCCGCAGAACCGCTTCCGCTTCGCCGTGGGCAACGGCGCCTCACCGCCGGACATCGACAAGTTCATGCGCTGGTTCGGGCTGGAGGAGATGTACGAGCTGTACGGATCCACCGAGGCCGCGATCAGCACCTTCCGCAAGAAGGGCGACCCGCGCGGGAGCGTGGGCGAGGTGACCGACGAGGCGGTGCAGATCCTGGACGACGATGGCAAGGAGCGCCCTCCGGCCGAGCTGGACGCCGAGGGGCGCATCTTGAACTACACCGAGGCGGTGGGCGAGATCTGCCGCGCGGCCGAGGACACGGCGCTCTTCCAGGGCTACTTCGCCAATCCGGACGCCAACCAGTCGAAGTACCGGGACGGCGTCTACCACTCCGGCGATCTCGGCCACGTCGTGATCCGAGACGGCCGCCGCTACCTCTTTTTCGACGGCCGCACCGACGACTGGATTCGCAAGGACGGCGAGAACTTCTCGGCGGCCCAGGTGGCCCGGTTGCTCCAGGAGCACCCCGACGTGTCGCTCGCCGCGGCCTACGGCGTGCCGTGCATGGTGTCGGACGAGCTGGTGATGGCGGCCCTCCTGCTGCGCGAGGGCGCCTCGTTCGACCCCGAGGGCTTCTTCGCCTGGTGCGACCGGCAATGCAGCGAAGGGGCCATGGACCGCAAGTGGTTCCCGGACTTCGTGCGGCTGGTGGACGACTTCACCTTTACCCAGACCCAGAAGATCCTGGTGCGAGAGCTGAAGCGCGACCACTTCCACCGCGAGAGGCTTCCGGACGCGTCGCTCTTCTGGCGCGAGCGCGGTGACGACGCCTACCGCTCCTTCGGCGCTGGCTATTTCGCCGAGCTGCGCACCCTCTTCCAGGACGCCGAGCGAGAAGCGCTCCTCGAGGTCTGAGCCCTCGGGCGCCCCGCGGCCGGGATCAGGACTGCCGTACGTCGTCGTACTACGGGTTACAGGTTCGTAACCCGACCGCGTGCGAATTCACACGGCCCCGGCGGGGAACACCGTCGGCCGGGGGGTTGGAGCGATACCTGCCGGTGGCCGTTTGGGCACGGTGTTTGCTGCTTCCTCGGGGTGACGTGAGCCCGATCACACGGGAGTGGAGACAGGACCGATGGACGCCACCTTCACCGCGGAAGAGCATTACCTGACAGGTCGCCGCCTGTTGGAGGGCCCGCGCCGCAACGACGCCTTCGAGCACTTCCGGGCGGCCCACGAGCTGGACCGCGGCAGCGCCCGCTACGCCTCCTACTACGGCCTGGGCCTCGCCCTGGTGGAGCGGCGCTTCAACAAGGCGGTGGAGCTCTGTCGCGCGGCGGTGAAAGAGGAGTTCTTCAGCCCCGACCTCTACCGGAACCTGGCGCGGGTCCACCTGGTGTTCGGCTTCAAGGCGGAGGCGATTCGCTACCTGCGGCGCGGGCTGATGATCGACCCGGGCAGCGACGAGATCCTGGCGGACCTGGCGGCTCTGGGCGTACGACGCCGCCCGGTGCTCGGCTTCCTGCCGCGCCGGCACTTCGTCAACCGCTGGCTCGGGCGCGTGCGCTCTCACGTGGAGCCGGACGACGCGGAGCTGGAGGCTCTGCACCTGGCGGGCTGAGGGGGAGAGGAGGGAGCTCTAGCGCTTGCGCTTGTGCCGAGCGCGCTTGAGCAGCTTCTTCTTCTTGTGCTTCCGCATCTTCTTGCGGCGCTTCTTGATGACGCTGCCCACGAGGCAAGCTCCTCCGAATTCGGACCGGCAGGGATACTCGCTCGCGGCGGATTCGTCAACGCCCGCCGGTTTTTCGCTCCCCGTACAGCCCGAAATCGTCCCGTTGCTAGCATCTCTCGGACGCACCCTGTTGATTTTTTTGCTGTTTCCCTCTTGACGGATGGAAAAACCTGCTGGTAGCCTCGTCCGCAAGAGTGGCTCTAGGCCCGCGGACTATGGCGGTTCGCCATGGAACGGAAGGCGCATTTGCCTTCAAGTCGCGGGTTCTGGGCACCGATGAGGGGCCGAAAGCAACTTGGGGACGCAACCAAGCGTCCGTCAAGGGGCTCGAGGTCACCTCCAAAAACTGGTGACCGGGGGGTGGCAGGGTGCGACCCCACTGAGCCCGAACAGGGGGGTGAACCCACAATGGCAGCTCGTCGTAAGAAGGCCAGGAAGAAGGCCACTCGCAAGAAGGCCACTCGCAAGAAGGCCACTCGCAAGAAGGCCCGTCGCAAGAAGGCGACCAAGAAGAAGGCCACGCGCAAGAAGCGCCGCAAGAAGGCC
>CAXMOD010000008.1:0-4528 GCA_964194905.1 uncultured Desulfobacterales bacterium
CCCGTGATCGCCGCTCCAGACGTCCCGCACGCAGCCGGACTGGGAGCGAAGGAGTTCGAGCGTGAGGATCTGGTTCGTGCCCATCGTCTGGGCATTCATCGTGGTACCCGTGGCCGCGGATGCGAGTCCGCCGGAGGCGGCTCCCGCGCCGCTGCCGCTCTCCTGGTGCCTGGAGCGCGCCGCCGACGCCAACCCGGAGGTGGCCGCCGACGCGGCGAGCGCCGAAGCCGCGCAGCATCGGATCACGCCGGCCGGCGCCTGGGAAGACCCGCGCATCGGCTACGAAGCGAGCAACGTTCCTGTGGGCCGCTGGGACTTCAGCTCGACGCCGCTCTCGGGACACCAGTTCCATGTGGAGCAGAAGATCCCCTTTCCCGGCCTGCTCGGAAGCCGGAAGGCCGCGGCGCGCGCCGCGGCAGACGCCGCCGGCTCCGACCTGGCGGCCCGCCGCATCGAAGTGGCGGCCGAAGTGGAGCGGACCTGGGCGGAGCTCGGATTCGCACAGCGCGCGTTCGAAATCACCGAGCGCAACGTGGAGCTCCTGCGCCAGCTCGTGCAGGTCGCCGAGGCCCGCTACCGCGTCGGCCTGGGCTTGCAGCAGGACGTGCTGCGTGCCCACGTGGAGCTGACCGCGCTGCTCCGGCAGCAGCTCCGGCGCACGGCCGCCATCGAGGGCGCCGAGGCGGCGCTCGCGGCGCTGCTCGACCTGCCCCCGGACGCCGGTCTGCCGCGCACCGCCTCGCTGGCCGAGAGCGCGGCGTTGCCGCTCCTGGCCGACCTGCTGGAGCGCATGGAAACCCACAACCCCCAGCTGCGCGCGGTGGCGGCACGCGTGGAGGAAGTGGAGCGTCGCCGGCGCACCGCCGAGCTCGAGGGCTACCCGAGCTTCGACCTGAACGCCGGTTACCGGGTACGCAAGAACGTCCCCGGCGATCCCGTCGAAGGCGACGACTTCGTGCACGCGGGCGTGACGATCCGCCTGCCGGTGAATCGCGCCAAGTGGCGCGCGCGGGTGGCGGAGCAAGACGCGTTGCTCCGACGTGCGCGCGCCAGCCGGCGCGCCGTGCTCGCGTCGCTACGCGATCGGGTGCGCGCTTCGTTCGCCGAGCTGGTGCGCGCCCACGACGAACACTCGCTCATCGCGAGCGGTCTGCTGCCCCAGGCCCGCCAATCCCTCTCGTCGAGCCGCGCGGGATACGAGGTAGGGCGTGTGGACTTTCCGAGCCTCGTGGACACCCAGATCCGGCTGCTCGACGCGGAGCTGCGGTTGGAGCGAGCCACCGTGGATCGGCGCGCGGCCTTCGCCGCGCTCGAGGCCGCAGTGGGGGGGGAGCTGCGATGAGGCCGCTGCACGTGCTGATCGTGGTGGTCCTGGTGGGAGCCGCTGGGGCCGCCGGCTGGTGGGGCAATTCGTACTTTGGAGGCGCCGGGACGGCTGGAGCCGGCGTCTGCCCGGGCGGCGCGGAGCCCCTGTACTGGCGCGCGCCGATGGATCCCACCTATCTGCGCAAGGAGCCCGGGAAGTCGCCCATGGGCATGGATCTGGTTCCGGTGTGTCCCGGCGCAGAGCGAACCGAAGGGAGCGCGCCGGCCCCTGCCGGAGAGGTGCAGGTCGATCCGGGCGTCGTCCAGAGGATTGGCGTGCGCACGGCGCCCGTGGAGCGCGGCGACCTCACGCGGAGCATCCGCACGGTCGGCCGCGTGGCGTGGGACGAGCGTCGCGTATCCCACGTGCACACGAAGGTGCAGGGCTGGGTGGAGGAGCTCCACGTGCACTACCGGGGACAGCAGGTGGAGCGCGGCCAGCCGCTCCTGGAGATCTACTCCCCGGAACTCGTGTCGACCCAGGAGGAGCTGCTGATCGCGGCGCGCTACCGCGACGCCACCTCGGGAAGCCCCGTCGAGGACGTGAGGCGCGGAGGCGATTCGATGTTCGACGCCACGCGGCGGCGGCTCGAGCTCTGGGACATCCCCGACGCCACCATCGAGCGTCTGCTCGCCACCGGCCAGATCCGCAAGACGCTGACGTTGTCCGCTCCGGCGCGAGGCGTCGTGCTCGATCTGGGCGTGCGCCACGGCATGGAGGTGGACCCCGCCCAGAACCTCTACACGATCGCCGACCTCTCCCGCGTGTGGGTGCTGGCCGACATCTATGAGAACGAGCTCCCGTGGGTGCAGGTCGGCCAGCACGGCGTGGTGGAGCTGAGCTATCTGCCCGGACGCACCTTCCACGGCAGCACCACGTACATCGACCCGTTCCTCGATCCGAAGACGCGCACGGCGCGCGTGCGCCTCGAGCTCGACAACCCGGACGGCGTCCTCAAGCCCGACATGTTCGCCAACGTGACGCTCGCGACCGAGGCGCGTCGCGACGTACTCGTCATTCCCGACGAGGCCGTCCTCCGCTCGGGGAAGCGCAACCTCGCGATCGTGGCGTTGGGCGACGGCCGCTTCAGGCCGCGCGAAGTGCAGCTGGGGCTCGACTCCGGCGGCGGACGCGTCGAGATCCTCTCCGGGCTCGTCGAGGGCGAACGCGTCGTGGTCTCGGGCCAGTTCCTGATCGACAGCGAGAGCCGCCTCCAGGAGGCGATGCAGAAGCTGCTCGCGGACGAATCGGTCGAGGCCGAGGAGCCCTCCGCGCCGGCGGAGGGACGGGAGTAGCCATGCTTCGCCGCATCATCGAAGCCTCGGCCGGCAATCCGGTGCTCGTCGGCATCGGCATGGCCGGGCTCCTCGCATGGGGGGGATGGGCGCTGGCCACGCTGCCCGTCGACGCGATTCCGGACCTGTCCGACGTGCAGGTGATCGTATTCACGGAGTTCTCCGGCCAGGCCCCGCGCGTGGTGGAGGACCAGGTCACCTTCCCGCTCAGCACGGCCATGCTCGCGGTTCCCCATGCGCGGGTGGTGCGGGGCTACTCGTTCTTCGGCCTCTCCTTCGTGTACGTCCTCTTCGAAGACGGCACCGATCTCTACTGGGCGCGCAGTCGCGTGCTCGAGGCGCTGAGCGCCATCGCGGGGAAGCTCCCGGACGTGTCGCCTGCGCTCGGTCCCGACGCGACCGGCGTGGGCTGGGTGTACGAGTACGCGCTCGTGGACCGCTCCGGTCGTCACGATCTGGCCGAGCTGCGTTCCATCCAGGACTGGCAGCTGCGCTACGAGCTCCAGGCGGTGCCGGGCGTGGCGGAGGTGGCCAGCGTCGGCGGCCACGTACGCCAGTACCAGGTGGAGATCGATCCCAACGCCCTTGCAGCCTTCGGGATCTCGCTGGGGCAGGTGAGTCGGGCGGTCGAGCGCAGCAACAGCGAGGTAGGCGGTCGTCTCATCGAGATGGCCGAGACCGAGTTCATGGTGCGCGGACGCGGCTACGTGTCGAGCGTCGACGACCTGCGCCAGGTGGCGGTCACCAGCGACGGCCGCGGCACGCCCGTGCTGCTGCGCGACATCGCGCACGTGAGCCTGGGTCCCGAGCTGCGGCGCGGTCTCACGGACCTGGATGGCGAAGGCGAAGTCGTGGCCGGCATCGTCGTGATGCGGTTCGGCGAGAACGCACTCGCGACCATCGAGAAGGTGAAGCGCAGGCTGGACGAGCTGGCGAAGACCCTGCCCCCGGGCATCGAGATCGTGCCGGTCTACGACCGTGCGCCGCTCATCGAGCGCGCCATCCAGAACCTGCGCAGCAAGCTGGTTCAGCAGTGCCTCATCGTGGCCCTCATCTGCGTGGTGTTCCTCTTCCACGTGCGCAGCGCGCTGGTGGCCATCGCGATCCTGCCGCTCGGCATCCTGATCTCGTTCATCGTCATGAGGCACGCGGGCATCAACGCGAACATCATGTCGCTGGGCGGCATCGCGATCGCGATCGGCACGATGATCGATGCGGGCATCGTGATGGTGGAGAACGCCCACAAGCACCTCGAGCGCGCGCCCGAAGGCACGCCGCGGCATCGCGTGATGGTGGAGGCGGCGGTCGAGGTGGGGCCGTCGCTCTTCTTCTCGCTGCTGATCATCACCGTCTCGTTCCTGCCGATCTTCGGGTTGGAGGCGGAGGCGGGCCGCCTCTTCAAGCCGCTGGCGTTCACCAAGACCTTCGCGATGGCCGGAGCGGCTCTGCTTTCCATCACCGTGGTGCCGGTGCTGATGCTCTGGCTGGTGCGCGGGCGCATCGTGCCCGAAGCGCGCAATCCGCTGAACCGTTTCGTGGTGCGCGTGTACCGGCCGCTGATCGAGGTGGCCTTGCGGCGCCGCGCCGCGGTGGTCGCCCTCTCGGTGCTGATCCTCGCGTCCACGCTGCTCCCGCTCTCGCGCCTCGGCTCCGAGTTCATGCCGCCCCTCGACGAGGGCGACCTGCTCTACATGCCGACCACTCGGGTCCCCGGCCTGTCGATCACCAAGGCCCGCGAGATCCTCCAGCAGACCGATCGCACCATCGCTCGATTCCCAGAGGTGAAGCGCGTATTCGGCAAGGTGGGCCGCGCGGAGACGCCGACGGACCCGGCACCGCTCACGATGATCGAGACCACGATCACCCT
>CAXMOD010000009.1:0-27329 GCA_964194905.1 uncultured Desulfobacterales bacterium
TAAAATTGGTGAGTTTTCTCGCCGGGATGCCGGTTCCTGTGGGAGTGGCGCGTGGTAGGATTCGGTTCCTCTTGCAATCTCCGGGGCTTTCGCGCCGAAGGCGCGGACGGAGGAGGTCCCGGCTGCGGGTGTGCTGCCGCATGGTTCCGGTGGCACACCCAGGGAGTCGGATCGAGAATGCTGCCCCCCCGCGTCCTGCTGCGGCCCTTCCGAGGTGCCGCGGCGATGGTGTTTCTTGCGGCTCTCCTGTCCGTGGGGTCTGCCCCGGCCGGGGCCCAGGAGCTCGAGTCGGTCAAGCCCACGTCATCGGCCGACGCCGCGTACGAGCGCGGCGCGCGCGCGCTGCGCCAGGGCCGCAACGACGAGGCGATCCGGCACCTCTCGGTGGCCGCGCGGCTCTCTCCCAGCGACCCGAGCGTGCTCTCGGCGTACGCCCAGGCCCTCATCGCAGCCGGCCGTCAGGACGAGGCCGTGCAGATCCTCCAGCAGGCGCGCGGCACGCACAGCGTGGACGAGGATCTCGCCCTCGGCGTGGTCAACTACGAGCTGAAGCGCTGGGACGAGGCGGCCCGCCACCTGCGCGCCGCGGTGCAACGCGATTCCCGCAACGGCGCGTCCCACCTCTTCCTGGCCTCCGCGCTGATCGAGCTGAAGCAGTACGACGAAGCCATGAGCGAGCTCGACGCGGCGCGCGACCGCGACGAGTGGCTCGCCGCCGAGGTCGAGGCGCGCAAGGGCCGCATCGAGCTCGAACGGGGCAACCGGAATTCCGCCGAGGCGCACTTCCGCGAGGCCGAGCGCCTGGCGCCCGCCAGCCTGCTGGGCGACATGGCGCGGCGCACAGTGGGTCGCCCGGAGCCGCGCGACTGGAGCCTCTACGCCACGTTTGGCGCCGCCTACGACTCCAACGTGAACCTTGCCGGCGAGGACGCGGTCTCTGGAAAGCGCGATGCGGACTACCGGATCTTCGCGGAGATCGGCGGCGACTGGGACATCGTCAAGGGCGACAAGTTCAACCTGCGCATCGGCGGCAACACCTTCACGTCGCGTCACGGCGACGCCCGCGACTTCGACCTGCTCCAGACCCGCGCCTTCCTCATCGCGGCCTACGAGCTGCCTGCCGACCTCACCGCGGACCTCCGGTACACGTTCGAGTACATCTGGACCGACCCGGCGGAGTCGCTGGCCGACTTCCGGCGCACCCATCTGGTGGAGCCCAGCTTCCGCTGGCGCCCGCGCCAGGACCTCCAGACGCGGCTCCTGTACCGCTACGAGAAGCGCGCGTTCTTCCCCAGTCGCGGGCCCTTCCCCGCGAGGTTCCTGCCGCCCCCGTTCGACAGGTCGGGCCGGCGGATCGACCCCCTCGATCGGGACGGCGACGTGCAGAAGTTCGGCATGGAGCAGTACTGGTTCACGCCGGACTTCACGGGCTGGGGACGGGGCTTCGTGCGCGGCGGCCTCCGCTGGCGAAAGGAGTCGACCCAGGGCGGCGATTCCGACTCACGCGGCCCGGTCGCCAACCTGATCGTCGGGCAGGCTCTGCCCTGGGACTTCTTCCTGCTGGCCGAGGGCGAGTACGATCGCCGGGACTACGCTCAGGTGAGCACGGTGGGCCTCCTCCTCGAGCAGCAGTTCGACCGCCGCCAGGACGACATCTGGTCGGCCCGACTGGTCCTGCGGCGCTCCCTCACGAGCCACATGACCGGAGAGATCAGCTACCGCTTCATGCACTGGGGCTCTAACGTCGATTTCTACGATTTCAAGCGTCACATAGTCAACTTCCTGGTCACTTACCGGTACTAGGAGCCGCTTGCGGTCCCCGCGGGGCTGCGAAAGGAGCGACCATGCATACGATCAAGTCACTCGGACGCCTGCTTCCGGCGCTGGCGGTAGCCGTTCTCGTGGCGGGCCAGGCGCTCGCCGAGCCCGTCGGGTTCCTGGCTGAGGCCCAAGGCACCGTCGAAGTGAAAGCAACCGGGAGCCGGTCGTTCGCGCTTGCCGTGCAGGACACCGACGTGTCCATCGGCGACACCATTCGCACCGGTCGCGACTCCGTGGCCAAGCTGGTGCTGGTGGACGACACCATCGTCACGATCGACGAGGAGACCGAGCTGGTCATCGACGAGTATGTAGTCGGGCCCCAGGCCACCTCGAAGCCGTCCAAGCTGAGCCTGGTCGCGGGGCACGTACGCACCAGCGTGGGTGAGGCCTTCGGCGGCACCACGCGCCTGGAGATGCACACGCCCACGGCCGTGATCGGCGTGAAGGGCACCGAGTGGCTGACCTGGTACCTGACCCAGGTGAACACCACCTTCGTGTGCGTGGTCAGTGGCCTCGTCACCCTGGAGAGCATCGACCCCGCCGCCTCCGGCTCCTACGAGCCCCCGGTGGGCGCTTGCGCCAAGGTCTTGCCCCACGCCCGGCCCGAGCCCGCGGAACTGCGCGACGTGGCGGCCCAGCCGTTCAACCAGGCGATCAACAGCGCGCCGGTCGACGCGACCGTGATCGAGGTGAACGACATCCCGATCACGCCGCCCCCGCCGCCGCCGCCGCCCCCCCCGCCGCCGCCGCCGCCGCCCCCCCCGCCGCCGCCGGGTGGGAGCACCGGAGGGATTTCGCCCGACGAGCGTTGATCGTCGAGCGGACACGACCCGCGGTATCCTGAAGGCCGCCCCCGATCACCGACCGGGGGCGGCCTCTTCGTTTCGAGCCACCGGAGGAGCGCATGAAGCGTGTAGAGCTGTTGGTCGGCCTGGCGGTCCTGGCGGCCGTCATCGGCACCTTCGCCTGGAACCCGGGCTTCGTGGACCGGCTCGAGTTCCAGCTCTACGACTGGCGCTTCAGGGTGCGCGGCGTGGAAGAGCCCAAGGCCCCGGTGGCGATCGTCGCCATCGACGCCAAGAGCGTGGACGAGCTGGGGCGCTTTCCGTGGCGGCGCAGCGTGATGGCGCGCCTGGTCCACCGCCTCTCCGATGCCGGCGTGAAGGTGATCGGCTTCGACGTGGTGTTCAGCGAACCCGAGACGCCTCCCGAGATCGCGCCGCTGCGCGCCGTGGTGGCCCATCTCACCTCCGACGGCGACGGCAACTCCCAGGTGGTGGAAGTGCTCGACCGCGCCATCGCCCAGGCGGACACCGACACGCGCCTGGAGGAAGCCATCCGCAACTCCGATCGCGTGGTGGCCGGCTACTTCTTCCGCACCGCCGACAACCTCGACGTGGAAGGCAAGGGCCACGTGGACATGCCCCTGGAAGAGGCCCTCCCCATGGTGCGCAAGTCGCGCCTGCAGACCGGGCGCCTGCCCGAGAACATACGGCGGACTTCGACCCTCGAGTGCGTGTCGGTCGAGCCCAACCTCGATCGCTTCAACCAGGCCGCGCGGCGCATGGGGTTCTTCAACGCCGTGCCGGACGACGACGGCGTGGTGCGGCGGACCTCACTCATCGCCCGCTGCGGGGGCCAGTACTACAAGGCCCTCTCCCTGGCCATGTACGAGCTCTACGTCGGCAAGAAGTCCCAGCTCATCTGGGAGGAGAACCGCGGCTTCGTGCAGGGGCTCAAGGCCGGCGACGTGATCATCCCGACCGACGAGAGCGGGCGGGTGCTGGTGAACTACCGGGGGCCCGCGCAGACGTTCACGCACTACTCGGCGGTAGACGTGATCTTCGGGCGCATCCCGGACGAGGAGCTGGCGGGCAAGATCGTGGTGATCGGTCCCACCGAGATTGGGATCGGCGACGTGTATCCCAGCCCCTTCGCCGAAGTCGCCCCCGGGGTGGAGGTGCACGCCTCGGTGCTGGAGAATCTGGTGGCTGGCGAGGTCCTGCGCGAGCGCGACGACCTGGTGGTGTACGAGCTGGTCGGCATCGTGCTGCTGGGCATCGCCACCATGCTTTCCGTGCCACTGCTCGGCACCGCCGTGCGCGGCGCGATCTTCTCGGTCGTCCTCGCGGCCGCTGTGACGGGCACGCTCGTCTGGCTCTTCGTGGAGCACGGCGTGGTCCTCAACCTCGCCTACCCGCTGCTCATGGTGGGCGGCATGTACATCGCCATGGCGGTGACCCACGGCTCTGCGGAGGAGGCCCAGGCGCGCTTCATCCGCGAATCCTTCGCTCAATTCGTGCCGCCCGACGTGGTCAACGAGATGATCGAGGACCCGGAAGGCTTCGTGATGGGCGGGCAGCGCAAGGACATCTCGATCCTCTTCAGCGACATCCGCAGCTTCACCACGATCTCGGAGGACCTGGGGCCCGACAAGACCACCAAGCTCCTGAACGAGTACCTCACCCCGATGACGCACATCGTGTTCGAGAGCCGCGGCACGCTCGACAAGTACATCGGCGACGCGGTCGTGGCGTTCTGGAACGCCCCTCTCGATGTGGTGGACCATCCGCTGCGGGCGGCCGAGGCGGCGGTGGCGATGCAGGACGTGTGCACCGACATGCGCCGGAATCGCCCCGATCTCATCGGCGCCGACCGGCTCTTCATCGGCATCGGCATCCACTCGGCCGAGGTCAACGTGGGGCTCATGGGCTCCGACACCCGCGTGGACTACACGATGACTGGCGACGGCGTGAACCTGTGCGCGCGTCTCGAGGGCATGACCAAGCAGTACGGCGCCGGCATCACCACCAGCCAGCAGATGGTGGACCGGCTGCCTGCGGCAGCCGGATTCCTCACGCGCGAGCTCGACGTGATCCGCGTGAAGGGCAAGAACGAGCCGGTGCATATCCACCAGATCGTGGGCAAGCGTGCGGCCGAGCCGAACGAGAAGGAGTGGCTCGAGGCATACGGCGCTGCGCTGACCACCTACCGCAAGGGCGACTTCGAAGCGGCGGCCGCTATCTTCACCCAGGCCCGTGCCGCTCGCGAGGACGGTGACAAGGCCTGCGACCTGCTGCTGGCCCGGATCGCGTTCCTGCAAGCCAACCCGCCCGAGGCCTGGGAAGGCATCTGGACCTTCGAGACGAAGTAGGCCGCCAGCCGCGCTTCAGCTGGCGTTTTCGAGAGGGATCGGGGCGATGTCGTCCGCGGGCTGGAAGCCGAAGACAGCGCCGTAGAAAGCCAGCTCCGCCTCCAGCGCACGGATCAGGGTCTCGGCGCGCCTGAAGCCGTGGGACTCGCCCTCGAAGGGCAGGTAGGCGACGGGCAGCCCCTTGCGGCGCAGCACCGCCACCATCGCCTCCGACTGGGCGGGCGGAACGATCGGATCGTCAAGGCCCTGGAAGAAGATGACCGGGCGCGCGAGGGCCTCTGCTGCGTGGATCGGAGAGCGCTCCCTGTAGCGCGCGCGCTCCTGCGGATACGGCCCCACGAGCCCGTCCAGGTAGCGCGACTCGAACTTGTGGGTGTCGCGCGCCAGGGCTTCCAGGTCGGCGACCCCGTAGTGGCTGGCGCCCGCCGCAAAGGTGTCGCCGAAGACCAGCGCACAGAGCGCGGTGTAGCCGCCCGCGCTGCCACCGGTAATCGCCATGCGTGCGGCGTCCACCCGACCCTCCGCGGCCAGGTAGCGAGCGCCGTGCTCGCAATCCTCCCGGTCGGCCACGCCCCAGGCGCCCCGGAGCCGCTCGCGGTAGGCCCGACCGAAGCCGGTGCTGCCGCGGTAGTTCACGTCCAGCACGGCGACGCCCCGCGTGGTCCAGAACTGGATGCGCGGGTCGAGCAGCGTGGAGGCCGCCCCCGTGGGCCCGCCGTGGATCTTCACCAGCAAGGGGGGCTTCTCGCCGTCGGGAACGCGGAAGTCGGGATTGCGCGGCGGATGGAAGAAGCCGTAGGCGGTCTCGCCGCCCGCCGTGGCGAAGGCGATGGCCTCCGGAACCGACACCGTCGTCGGGTCGAGATCTTCACCTCCGGCGCGCAGCAAGTGCGTCTTGCCGTCGGCGGGGTCGAGACGCACCAGCGACGAAGGCTGCGTGGGCGATCCCGCGGAGAACGCCAGCCCACCCCTCACGGCGACCACGTCCGAGACGACCGTGTAGGGAAGCTCGAACCGCTCGAAGCGCGCGCCGGCGGCGGCGTCCGGGTCGAGGACACCGAGGCTCCAGCGCCCGGCCTCGCAGTATGCCGCCGCCACGCGCCCGTCGTCCAAGTGCGCGTAGGTGGACATGCGGAAGATCCAGTGCGGTAGCCCGAACTCCGCGTCACGCACGAGGGGCCGCTCGCAGCGCCCGTCCCGGTGCCGGCGCAGGTTCCACCAACCGTCCTCGTCCGCGACGAACCAGAGCGCCCCGTCCGCCGCCCACGAGGGCTGAAATACCGCTACGCCGTCGCCGCCCGTCACGGCCCGCGCCTCACCGAGCGTTCCGTCCGGCGCCACGCGCGCGACGTAGAGGACGGCACCGTCCCAGGGCATGTCCGGGTGGTCCCAGGCCAGCCAGGCCAGCGTGGAGCCATCCGGCGACAGGCGCGGTGATGCGAAGAAGTCGTGCCCGCCGACCAGGCGCACCGGTTCGCCCCCATCGAAGGGGATCGACACGAGCCCGTTCTCCGGCTCACCGTTCCGGCGCGGGTCCTCGCACACGGCGACGAGGCGCCCGCGCACGGCGTCCACTTCGGCGTCCGCGTAGCGGCGGCCGTCGTCGGGGGTCACGGGGCGGGGCTCAGCGTCCTCCGCGTCGGGCTCGAGCCGCCACACTCGCTGGTCGGCGAAGTTGGAGAACCACACGACGCCCGCGTGCACTGCGTAGGCGCCACCCCCGTACTCGTGCACGCGGGTCCGCGCCGACCACGGCGCCGGGAGCAGTTCCTGGGCGACGCCCCCGGATCCGGCGCGCATGAGGACGGAACGACCGCCTTCGGCGGGGCGACCCTCCACCCACAGCACATCGTCGCCGACGCCGCGCACGTCCCCCAGGCGCAGAGACCCCTCGGCCAGCCGTTGTGCCGAAAGGGTGGAGCGCCAGGTTCCGCAGGGCACGGGGCGCGCGTTCATGCCTCGGGAGCGGCGCCGCGGGACAGGATCACCCGGAAGGTCGATCCTACGCCGTGCTCGCTCTCCACGGCGACCGATCCGCCGTGGGCGCGCACGATCTCGCGCACCAGCGAGAGTCCCAGGCCGAAGCCGGACTCGCTGCGTGCCGGATCCTCCTTGTGGAAGCGCTCGAAGATGCGGTCCAAGTGCTCCGGCGGAATGCCCACGCCGGTGTCCACCACCTCCACCATGCCCTGATCGCCGTCGGGTTCCCGGCCTACTCGCACCAGAACCGATCCGCCCGACGGTGTGAACTTGATCGCGTTGTGCACGAGGTTCGCAAACAACTGGTGCAGCCAGGCGGGGTCCGCCTGCAAGCTCGGCACCAGATCCGCCTCGCGGAGGTCCAGCTTGACGCCGGCCTCCATGGCCAAGGGCGCGAAGAAGTCGACCACCTCCCCGAGCAGCTGGCCCAGCGCCACCTCCTGTCGCGCCGACGGATCCACCCCGGCCTCGCTCTGCGCGAGGCGCAGCATGGCGTCGGCTCCGGCAGCCAGCCGGTCTACCTCGCCTAGCAGGTTGGCGAGGACGCGCTGGTACTCGGCGGGTGTGCGTTCCTTCTCGAGCATCACCTCGACCTGGTTGCGGATGGCGGCCAGCGGGGTGCGCAGCTCGTGCGCGGCATCGGCGTTGAAGCGCCGGATTCGCTTTACGCTCCTGCGGATCCGGCCGAGCATCTCGTTGAGGGTGGCGGCGAGCTGATCCAGCTCGTCGCCGGACCCCGTGGTGGGGACATCCTCGTCCAGGTTCGAGACGTTGATGTGACGGGCCGTCGCGGTGATGCGCTTGATCGGCCTGAGGCTTCCGCGCGCGAGCAGCCAACCCAGTACCAGGGTCAGGAGCAGGGCGATCGGCAGCGCCACGTAGAAACCGTCCGCGATGTAGGAGGCGTGCTTGTCGAAGCGCCGCGTATAGACCGCGGTCTGCAGGTAGCCAACCGGGGCCCTCGAGGCCATCACGTAGTAGCGGCGCCCGTCGGCGTGGGTTTTCTCCCAGAACAGCGCGGCCCGTCGGCCTTCCAGCACTCCCGTCGGAAGCGGAATCGGCCGCTGCTCCAGGCTGCCGCTGGCAAGCACCACGCGGCCGTTCTCGTCGAAGTACTGGATGCCGAGGCGCAAGTCGCCGTCGGACGCGCTGACCTCGCGGTTGATGGCTTCGGCCAGGCTGTCGATATCGCCGGGCCAGCGCTTCATGGCCTCCGCCACATTGCGCAGCGGGGCGTGGGTGATGAGCTCCGCATCCCGGCGCAGGCGGCCCTCGGCGCGCGTGTACACGTACAGGCCGAGCAACGAGATGGCCACGAAGCTGACCACCGAGTACCGCAGCGCCCACTTTGCTCCGATCGAGAGGCGCGCCACGCCCTAGCTCCCGCCGGTCTCTCGGCGGCCCAGGAAGTAGCCGACCCCCTTTATCGTGTGGATCAGCTTGGGGTCCAGGCCGCGGTCCATCTTCTTGCGCAGGTGGTTGATGTGTACGTCGATCAAGTTGGAGTAGCTGTCGAAGCTGTAACCCCAGACCTTCTCCGTAATCATCGCGCGCGACACCACCTGCTCGGCGTTGCGCATCAGGTATTCCAGGAGCGTGAACTCCTTCGGCGTCAGGTCGATGACGCGGCCGGAACGTTCGACCGTGTGGCGCTGGGTGTCGAGGACGAGGTCCTCCACCTGAAGGCGGCCGTCGAGCGGCTCCCCCAGCCGACGACGCGCGATGGCGCGAACCCGCGCCAGTAGCTCAGCAAAAGCGAAGGGCTTGGCCAGGTAGTCGTCCGCGCCGAGGTTGAGGCCCTTGATGCGATCGCTGGCCTCGCCCCGCGCCGAGAGGAAGAGCACGGGCGTTTCCTGACCGCGTTCGCGCAGGTCCCTGAGCACCTCCAGGCCGCTGCGGCCCGGGAGCATCACGTCCAGGATCAGCAGGTCGTAGGCGCCGCTCGAGGCCAGCGAGAAGCCCTCCTCGCCGTCGCACGCCAGGTCGGCCACGAAGCCGTTCTCCTGGAGGCCCTTCTGGATGTACTCACGGGAGCCGGGGTCGTCCTCTACGTACAGGATCTTCATGCCAGGTAGGGTACGGGTCGATTCAAGACGCGGCCAGCGCCGCCCGCAACGCCCGTGCCTTGTCGAGGGATTCCCGGTATTCCGCGCGGGGATGCGAGTCCGCTACGACGCCGCCACCGGCGTGCAGCGTGGCCCGACCGCCTCCGACGAGGAGCGTGCGGATCACGACCGAGAGGTCGGCCCCGCCGCGGACGTCGAGGTAGCCCAGCGCGCCGGCGTAGACCGCACGCCGAATCGGCTCGAGGGCGTCCAGCAGCCCGATGGCGGCGAGCTTGGGAGCGCCGGTCATGCTGCCCGGCGGGAAGCAGGCGACCAAGGCGTCCAGAGCGTCGCGGCCCGGCGCGAGCCGACCCGTCACCACCGAGACCATCTGGAAGACGGTGGCGAACGCCTCTATCCGGAAGAGCTCGGGTACGCGCACGCTGCCGAGTGCGCAGACCCGCCCGAGATCGTTGCGCATCAGGTCCACGATCATGAGGTTCTCGGCGCGGTCCTTCTCGGACGCCACGAGCTGACGGCGCAGCGACTCGTCCTCGTCGGGATCGGCGGCGCGCGGACGCGTGCCCTTGATGGGCCGGGTCTCGACCGCGCCGCCGCGGCCCACGTGAAGGAAGCGCTCCGGCGAGCTGCCGACCACCGCTACCTCGGGCAGCTCCAGGAACGCGGCGAAGGGAGCCGGGTTGATGTCGCGCAGCACGCGGTAGAGCGCGAACGGGTCGCCGTCGAAGGGCGCCTCCAGCCGCTGGGCGAGGCAGGCCTGGTAGACGCGGCCCATGGCAATCTGGTCGCGGATGACTTCCACCGCCTTGCCGTAGCTGGCTTCGTCGAAGACGCCCGAGACCGCGGCCAGGGCGGACATGCCGACCCGCCGCCGCGGCGCCGGCGCCACCTCGTGCGCCGCGTCGAGGCGCCGCGCCAGCTCGTCCGCAGCGCTCTCCGCCCGCTCGCGCGCGCGCGCAACATCCGGCGCGAAACCCAACGCCAGCGCCCACGCCTCACCAGTGTGCTCGTCGATCGCGACCAGCCGATCCACGGCGAGGAGCGCCACGTCCGGAAGCCCCAGGTCGTCGGTCGCACGCAGGGTCAGGCGTTCGAGCTCGCGCGCCCACTCGTAGCCGAACCAGCCGACCGCGCCGCCGACGAAGGGAACGTCGTCCAGCGAGTCCTGGGACCCAGGGCCGGGAGCCGGCGGCAGGAAACCGCGCAGCGCGTCGCGCACGGGGCCGGGGCCGACGCGACGCCCGAGCGGCAGGTCGGGTCGCACGGCGCGCGTGCAGGTGATCTCGACCCGCGAGCCGTCGGACCCGACCCAACCGCGCAGCACCGCGTACGGATCGGCGCCCAGCAGGGTCCAGCGCGACAGCGGGTGACCGGGGAGCGCGCTCTCCAGCAACCATGCTGCGCCGTCGGGGCGCAGCGCAGCGAGCCAGGAATCCGGGCGCGGAGCGCCCGTCAGGCGGCGGCGCACGCTCGCGCAGGCGAAACGCGCCTCAGTCACACACGGCGCCGAGTGAGGCGCTCCCTACCAGGCGCGCGTACTTCCCCAACACCCCGCGCGTATAGCGCGGCTCCGGCGCACGCCAGGCCGTGATGCGCTCCGCGATCTCGGCGTCGGAGAGATCCACGGCGATGATCCGCTCCTGGGGATCGATGGTGATGCGATCGCCGTCGCGCACGGCGGCGATCGAGCCGCCCCGCACCGCCTCGGGTGCGATGTGGGCCACCATGTATCCGTGGGTGGCGCCGGAGAAGCGGCCGTCGGTGATCAGGGCCACGTCGCTGCCGAGCCCCGCACCCTTCACGGCCGCTGTCACCGCCAACATCTCGCGCATGCCGGGCCCCCCGGCGGGCCCTTCGTTGCGGATGACGATCACCGTGTTGGGCTCGATTCCGCCGCCGGTCACCGCGTCCATGGCCTCCTGCTCGGTCTCGAAGACGCGCGCGGGCGCCTCGAAGCGGCGCACGTTGCCGCCCGCGGTCTTCATCACTGCACCCTCGGGAGCCAGGTTCCCGCGCAGCACGACGATACCCCCCTCCTTCATCAGCGGGTCGTCGCCGGCGCGCACGATGTCCTGCTCCTTCGGGAAGGCGACGTCGGCCAGGCCCTCGCCGAGGCGCTGCCCGGTCACGGTGAGCGCCTCGCCGTCCACGAGTCCGCGCGCCAGCAGCTCGCGCATCACCACCGGCACGCCGCCGATGGCGTCCAGGTCGCTCATCACGTACTTGCCGAACGGGCGCAGGTTGCACAGGTGCGGAGTGCGTCGGCTGACGCGGTCGAAGTCGTCCAGGCCGAGGTCCACGCGGGCCTCGTGAGCGATGGCGAGCAGGTGAAGCACGGCGTTGGTCGAGCCGCCCAGGGCCATCACCAGCGCGATCGCGTTCTCGAAAGCCGCCCGGGTGAGGATGCGGCTGGGGAGCAGGTCCGCCTCCAGCGCCCCGACCACCGTCACGCCCACGTCGTGGGCGACGGCCTTGCGGCGCGGATCGTCGTTGGGCACCGAAGCGGAGCCGGGCAGCGCCATTCCCAGCGCCTCGCTCACCGCGGCCATGGTGTTCGCGGTGAACATGCCCGCGCACGAGCCGGGGCCCGGGCAGGCCTTGCGCTCGAGCTCGAGGAGATCCTCGTCGCTCATCTGTCCGGCGGCGTGGGCGCCCACCGCCTCGAACACGTCCTGGATGTTGACGTCGTGGTCCTTGAAATAGCCCGGCCGGATGGTGCCGCCGTAGAGGAACACCGACGGCACGTCGAGACGCGCCGCCGCCATCAACATGCCGGGCAGGCTCTTGTCGCAGCCGGCGATGGTGACGAGCGCGTCCATGCGCTCCGCGTGCATCACGGTCTCCACCGAGTCTGCGATGACCTCCCGCGACACCAACGAGGCGTGCATGCCCTCGTGTCCCATCGCGATGCCGTCGGACACGGCGATCGTGTCGAAGCGCAGTCCCACCGCACCGGACTCCACCACGCCGGTCTTGGCCAGGTCCGCCTGCTCGCTGAGGCCCATGTTGCAGGGGGTCACCTCGTTGGCGGCGGCGGCGATGCCCACCTGGGGCTTGCTGAGATCCTCCTCGGAAAGGCCGGCGGCACGCAGCATGGCGCGAGCGGGGGCCCGCTCCGGGCCCTCGGTGACCTCGCGGCTGCGCGGGCGAGGGAGGCTTCGCTTCGGGGTCGCCATGGGTTCCTCCAGGGGCTCGAAGAGTAATAGAATGGCCCCCGCATGTCCTCCGCCTCCGAGCGCGCCCAAGGCCCGGTGGGGACCCCGCCGGACCCGGACGCCGTCGGAGGTCCCTACGCCCGTTACGTGCTGGGCGTGCTGCTGCTCGTCTACGTCTTCAACTTCCTCGACCGGCAGATCGTCTCGATCCTGGCCGAGGAGATCCGGCGCGACCTGGGCATCAGCGACGACCAGATCGGCTTTCTGTACGGCACGGCGTTCGCCGTCTTCTACGCCATCTTCGGCATCCCGCTCGGCCGCCTCGCCGACGTGTGGAACCGGCGCAGCCTCATCGCGATCGGTCTCACGGCGTGGAGCCTCATGACCGCCGTCTCGGGACTGGCGCGCAACTTTGGCCAGCTCGCGGTGGCGCGCGTCGGGGTCGGCATCGGCGAAGCGAGCGCCACCCCGGCCGCCTTCTCGCTGCTCTCCGACTGGTTCCCGCCGGCACGGCGCGCCACGGTGTTGGCGATCTATTCGAGCGGCATCTACATCGGCGCCGGCCTGGGCCTCGGCATCGGGGGCCTGGTCGTGGACGCCTGGAACGGCGCCTACGCGGCGGGCGAGGGGCCGTTCGGGCTGCGCGGTTGGCAGGTCGCCTATCTCGTGGTGGGACTGCCCGGCCTGGTCATGGCGCTCTGGGTGCGCAGCCTGCGCGAGCCGCGGCGCGGCCAGGCCGAGGGACTGGTGACGCCCGACGAGCCGCACCCCTTCCGCGCCTTCGGTCGCGAGCTGGCGGCCGTGCTGCCGGGCGTGACGCTCGTGCACCTGTGGCGGGTGGGCGGGGCGGGCGTGGCCGCGCGCAACGCGCTCGCCGCAGCGGCGATCGCCTGCGGCGCCTGGGCGCTGGTCTGGGTGACGGGCAGCCTGTGGCAGTGGACGGCGCTCGGCATCGGCGTCTACGCGGCGGTCTCGTGGGGACAGTCGCTGGCGATGCGCGACCGCCCGACCTTCGCGCTCGTCTTCCGCACGCCCTCGCTGCGCTGGGTGGGGCTCGGCTTCAGCTTCCTCGCGTTCACCGGCTACGGCGTAGGGTTCTGGACGGCGCCGTACATCCAGCGCATCCACGGTGTCTCGGCGGCGGAGAGCGGCCTCGTGCTCGGCGGCACTGCGGCGGCGGCCGGCTGGATCGGCGTCACACTGGGCGGCGTGCTGGCCGACCGCTGGCGCCGCAGCACCGCCGCGGGGCGCATCTACCTGGGCATGGTGGTCGCCGTCGCGCCGGTTCCGTTCGGGCTCTGGTTCCTGCTGACGGAGAGCACGACGACGGCCTACATCCTCAACTTCCCGCTCTCGGTGGCGAGCTCCATGTGGATCGGCGCCGGAGCTTCGACCGTGACGGACCTCGTGCTGCCGCGCATGCGCGCCATCGCGTCGGCCGCCTACCTGCTGGGCCTCACCTTCATCGGACTCGCCCTCGGGCCGTACGGAATCGGCCTCGCCAGTGTGCACCTGGGCAGCCTGCGCAACGCCATGCTGTGGGCCTTCCTGGCCAACGCTGCAGCGTTGCTGTGTCTCTTCCTGGGCTCGCGGCATCTCGCGGCCGACGAGGCCAGCTTGACGCAGCGCGCCGAAGCCGCCGGGCGGGATCCGCTAGGCTGAGCCGATGGCGCGCGTCTGCTTCTACCACGCCGGCTGTCCCGATGGGTTCGGGGCTGCCTGGGCCGTCCGGCGCGCCTGGGGCGACAGCGCGCGCTACCAGGCGCGCGGCCACGACGACCCCGTGCCGGCGCGCGAGCACGAGGGCGACCTCGTCGTCTTCGTGGACATCGCTCCCCCCAACGAGCCGCTGCGAGAGTTGTCCGAGGTCGCCGCCCAGGTGGTCATCCTCGATCATCACATCTCTTCGCGCGACCGCCTGCGCTCGGACCTGGCGCTCGTGAATGCGCTCGACGACGCGGGCCACCGGGTCGTCTTCGACCTCGAGCGCTCCGGGGCGGCCCTGGCGTGGCACGCCTTCCACGCGGAGTCCGACCTGCCGGACCTGCTGGCGTACGTCGAGGACCAGGACCTGTGGAACTGGAAGTTGCCACGCTCTCGCGAGGTGAACGCCGCCATCGGCTCCTACCCGCGCCGCTTCGAGGTGTGGGACGACCTGGCCGAGCGCCCCTGGGAGAAGCTGGCCGCCGAGGGCGACCCCATCGTGCGCTCCGAGCGGCGCGAGATCGAGCGCGCGCTCCAGGGTGTGCACCCGCTCCACATCGACGGCCGACGCATCGAGGCGGTGAACTCCCGCTACGTGCGCAGCCACATCGGGCACTCCCTGGCCGAGCGCGCCGCATTCGGGGAGCCGGTCGGCTGCGTGTACCGGCTGGCGGGCGACCGGGTGGACGCGTCCCTCTATTCGATCGGCGAGTTCGACGTGTCTCGCATCGCGTCGAGCTTCGGCGGCGGCGGCCACCGCAACGCCGCCGGATTCTCGGTGCCCCTGGAGCGCTGGCTGCGCGACTTCCTCTAGTCGGAAGCGGGCCAGCGGTCGGGGGTCAGCGTGCGCAGCGAAAGGGCGTGGATTTCGCCGCCCATCTCGTCGGCGAGCGACTCGTAGACGAGGCGCTGCGCGTCCACCGGCGAGAGCCCCGCGAAGCGCTCCGAGACGATCAGCGCCCGGAAGTGACCGCCGCCCGAGCGCGCACCCACGTGGCCGGCGTGCAGATGGCTCTCGTCCACCACCTCCACGTGCTCCGCGGCGAGCCGCTCGCGCAACTTCGCCTCGATGCGCTCACGGCGGTCGGCCGGAACCGTCAATCCTTCGGCAGGCCGAGGATGCGCTCGGCGATGATGTTCTTCTGGATGTTCGGCGTACCGCCGCCGATCACGACCTCGGGCCAGGAGAGCGACATCTTCTGCCAGCGGCCGCCGTCGGAGACCGACTCCCCGGCCACGAGCGGCCCCGCGCAGCCCTGGAGGTCGACGGCGAAGTCGCCCATCTCCACCTCGAGCTGGGCACGCAGCAGCTTGTTCACCGACGTCTCGCTGCCCAACGGCTCGCCCCGCAGCTGCTTGGTCAGGGCTCGCAGACCGCTCATGCGCATGGCCTGGATGCGCGTCTCCATGACCGCGATGCGCCGGCGCACCGAGGCCTCGCCGGAACGCTCCAGCTCGCGCGCCAGCTTCTTGAGGGCATCCAGGTTGCGTGTCAGGGACTCCACCTCGGCGATGCCCGAGCGCTCGTGGGCCAGCGCGGTGATGGTGACGCGCCAGCCCTCGCCCTCGTCGCCGAGCCGGTTCTCCGCGGGCACGCGCACGTCATCGAAGAACACTTCGGCGAACATCGCGCCGCCGGACATGTTCTTGATGGGGCGCACCGTGATGCCGGGGCTGTCCATGCGCACCAGAAGGCAGGTGATGCCCTTGTGCTTGTCGTCGCCGTGGTTGCTGGTGCGCACCAGCAGGATGATCCACTTCGACCACATCGCGATGGACGTCCAGATCTTCTGGCCGGTCACCACATACTCCTCGCCCTCGCGCACCGCCTTGCACTGGAGCGCGCCCAGGTCGCTTCCGTAGTCGGGCTCCGAGTAGCCGGTGCACCACTGGTACGCGCCGTCCAGGATGTCCGGGATGAACTTCTGCTTCTGCTCTTCGGTGCCGTAGGCGATGATGGCCGGTCCCACCCACTGGATACCCATGAAACAGCCGCCCAGCGGGGGAGCCTTCCGCTTGGCCATCTCCTCCTTGAGGATGGCCTGCTCCATGATGGAGCCTCCTCCACCACCCACTTCCTTGGGCCAGGAGAAGCCGACCCAGCGCTTCTCTCGGACCTTCTTCTGCCAGCCGGCGACGAAGCCCGGGTCCGTGCGCTTGGCATCCTCGGGCAGATTCTCGTCGAGAAATGCGCGCACACCGTCGCGGAATGCTTCTTCTTCGGGGGTGAGCGTGAAGTCCATCGTTGTTCTCCGTTCGCCTATGGCTCGCTGCGCGCGGCACAGACGCGCCGCTTGCCTAGAGGCCTCCCAGGGACGCGACGCGCTCGTAGTGGTAGTCGCTGTCCCCGAACATGGGGCGCGCCCACTTGGAGCGCTTCAGATAGAGGTGGGCGTCGAACTCCCACGTGTAACCGACCGCGCCGTGGAGCTGCACGGCGTCGATGCCGATGCGTGCCAGCGCCTCGCTGGCGTAGGCCTTCGCCATCGAGACGTAGCGCAGCGCCTCGTCGGGGCTCTCGTCGAGGCACCAGGCCGCGTAGTAGAGCAGCGACTTGAACGACTCCACGTCCACGTACATCTCAGCGAGCGGATGCTTCACACCTTGGTAGCGCCCGATGGGTGAGCCGAACTGGGTGCGCTCCTTGGCGTAGTCGGCGGTGAGAGCGATCGCGCCCTCCCCCGCACCGATCATCTCCGCGGTGACCGCGGCGGTCGCCCGGTCGACGATGCGCGTCAGCACCTCGGCGCCGCCCCGCTCCAGGACCTCCCCGCGCGCAGCGTCGAGGCGAACCCGGCCGAGCCGCTTGGTGAGGTCCATGCCGGGCTCGTCGGAGGCGGCCACGCCGTCGCTGTCGGCACGCAGCGCCGCCAGCGCCACGTCGTCGCCGATGCGGCAGGCCACGATCAGCAGGTCCGCGGCTGCGGCGTCCGGCACGAAGACCTTCTCGCCCTGCAGCACCACCGCGTCGCCGTCGCGCTCGCCCTCGAGCCGCACCGCAGAGACCTCGGGCGGCCCGGAGTCTTCCTGCACCGCCAGCGTGGCGATCACCGAGCCGTCGGCGAGTCCCGGAAGCAGGCGCGCCTGTTGCTCGTCGCTGCCGGCTTCCTGGATGGCGGCGGCTGCGATCGTGTTGGCGAGCAGCGGCGACGGGAAGAGGCTGCGCCCCGTCTCCTCGAGCAGGACCACCAGATCCACCCAGCCGAGCCCGGCGCCGCCGTGCTCCTCCGGAATCGTCAGGCCCAGCCAGCCCAGCTCCGCGATCGCCTTCCAGTGCTGCCGCGAGAAGCCCTCGCCGCCTTCGGCCTCGGTGATCTTGCGCACCTCGTCCATGGAGCAGTTCTGGTCGAGCCACTTGCGCACCTCGGCGCGCAGCAGATCCTGCTCCTCGGTGAATCCGAAATCCATCTCTTCTCCTGGCCTCTCCCGTACTGGCACGCCACTTCCACCGGGAGGGGGCGGCAGTATACTGCACCATTGACTGGCCAATCGGTCGGGAGCCCGGCTGCCCCCGGAGCCCCCATGGATCTCCAGCAGGAGTTGTTCTTGAAGATCGCGATCGTGCTCGACTTCCGCGCGGGCTCAAGAAGCGCGGCGAGCCCAACAACTGGCCGCCGCGGTACGAGAAGTGGCACGATCCGAAGCCGCGAACCGGCAGCTGAGCGCCCGATCCGTCTGGGCGGCGTGTCCGAGAATCGGGCTAGGTGTCCACCCACTCAGCGCTAGCTGAACCCTCTTCCTCGACAGGCAAGCCGAGCCATTCGCGCGCTGCTGCCACATCGCGGAAGACCCGTATCTCCGGGGGGGAGTCTTCCCTTATGATCTGGGTCATACGGCTGAGCCCGAAAATCTCGTCGGCCGCGGCCACGAACGCGATTCTGGCCCCCTCGTTTGCTCCACCCTCGTCGTAGCGCCTGAACGAAACTGTGAAATCTCGCAGAAAATCGGTCGAGGCTTCCACCTTCGTGACGGCGGTGTAGTCGTGGAGTTCGTCGCACCCGATCTTCATCCGCGGGTCCCGTCCTATGGCGCGCCAGAGGCGACTGAGCTCCACCTCGGTCACCACACCGTGTGTCTCCGAGAAGAGAATGCACCTGCTCGTGTCAATCCTATAGCGGGCCGGCATCGTGGCTCTCCAGCCGTTTCGTCGGGATGCTAGCAACGAAAGGCCCGCCCCCTGGCGAGGCCTTGCAGCTGACCGCCAGCCGCTTGGTAGTATTCTCGCATCCTACTTGGGCGCTCCGTGTCACCTCCGGGGGCCGGTCGGCGGCAGCTGAACGCCCAGTCAGGCGGCAGACGCACCATGACTTCAGCCATCGTCGCTCCGATGTGTGCGTGCACCCTGTGGATGTCCGCGATCTGGTGGCTGCTCGGCGGCGTCCGCGGCTGGGCCTACCTTCGTGATCCGATGCCCCCCGAGTACTTTCGGGTCGGGCAGGGGCCGCGCCCAGCTGACAGGATCGTCGACATCCATCACCACTTCAGCAACCAGTTCGAGATTTTGCCACAGAGTCCGTCGATGGCACGTCCGTCACCCTGGCCTGGTGGTTCGTCGGGCTCCGCGTGGTTCACACGGCAGTCGTCCTGATTCGGAACGATCCACGGATTCGCGTCGCACCCTACGTGCTCAGCGCCCTTTGCGTGTGGGCACTCTGGGCCAATCTCTTCTTCAACGTCGTGTGGGCCGCAACGTAGGCACGCCATCTGCAGTCCGACGGCCGTACGCGGTGCCTCGTGTCCGCGCTACGGTTTCTCCCGATGCGTTCCAAGGACTCGCAGACCACCAAGGGCTTCCCCGACCCCCAGCCCGAAGCCGTCGAGCCGCCCGAGATCGCGGACTTCCGCCGCGAGGTACGCGCCTGGATCGAGGCCAACCATCCCGGCGACCCGGGCTTCAAGCTGCCGCAGAGCTTCCTCGAAGTGGAGAGCGACCGGCAGTTCCAGTACCTGCGCGACTTCCAGCGCAAGACCTTCGACGCCGGCTACCTGGGGCTCGACTGGCCGAAGGAGTACGGCGGCCACGGCCGCCCGGGCTACCAGCGCATCGTGGGCCAGGAGCTGTCTCGCGCAGGGGCGCCGTTCTTCGTCAACACCATCGGCCTCCAGTGGGCCGGTCCCACCATCCTGCACTACGGCAGCGACGCGCAGAAGAAGCGCTACCTCGAGCCGATCTTGTCGGCCGAGGAGATCTGGTGCCAGGGCTTCAGCGAGCCCGGCGCCGGCTCGGACCTCGCCAGCGTGACCACCCGTGCCGTGAAGACCGACGACGGCTGGCGCGTTACCGGGCACAAGGTCTGGACCACCATCGGCCATCAGGCGAAGTGGATGATCCTGTTGGCGCGCACCAACCCGGACGTGGGCAAGTACGACGGCCTCTCCTACTTCCTCTTCCCGATGGACGTGCCCGGGGTGACCGTGCAACCGCTCGTCAAGATGAGCGGCGAGGGCGGCTTCAACCAGGTGATCCTCGAAGACGCACCGATGCCGCGCGACGCACTGCTGGGCGAAGAGGGCCAGGGCTGGCAGGTGGCCATGACCACCCTCACCCACGAGCGCGGCGCGGCCGAGGGATCGGGTGGCGGGCAGATCAGCTCGTCGGGCGAGGGGGTGCGCCAGGTGGCGCGCCTCGCGCAGCGCGTGAATCGCGACGGCGCCCCGGCCTCCGACGACCCGGTCCTGCGCGACCAGCTGGCCCAGCTCTGGATCCGCGAGGAGGCACTGCGCCTGGGCGGGCTGCGCGGCCGCGTGCCTGGACTCAACACGGACCGTCCCTTTGCGCTCGCGCTGATGAACAAGCTCGTGTTCTCGGAGTTCGCCCAGGACCTGGCCGAGCTGGCCTGCACCCTGGAAGGCGCTGCCTCGCAGCTCTGGCTCGGCGACCCCGACGCGCCCGACAAGGCCGAGTGGCCGCGGGCGTACATGAACTCGTTCGGCATGACCATCGGCGGCGGAACGAGCGAGATCCAACGCAACATCCTGGGCGAGCGCGTGCTCGGCCTTCCCAAGAGCAAGGGCAAGGGCAAGTGATGGCAGCGCGCATTCCCGAGGTTCCCCGCGACTTCGGCTTCGACGACGACCACGAGGTGCTGCGCGACTCGGCGCGACGCTTTCTCGAGGAGCGCTGCCCCATCGCCGAGGTGCGGCGCCTCGGCGAGGATCCGCTGGGCCACGACCCCGGGCTGTGGAAGGAGATGGCGGAGCTCGGTTGGACCGGGCTCGTGATCCCCGAAGCCCATGGCGGCGCCGAGCTCGGCGCGCTGCACCTGGCACTCCTGATGGAGGAGATGGGTCGCGTGGTGCTGCCCTCCCCCTTCGTAGCCTCCACGCTGGCAGGCGTGGCGCTGGCCGCCGCGGGGGGCGAAGCCTGGCTCGCCGGCGTGGCGGCGGGCGACCTGCTGGCGACCCTCGCCTTCGCCGAGCCCGACGGCTCCTGGGAGCCGGACCACGTGGCGGCCACCGCGGAGATGAGCGACGGCGGCTTCATCCTGCGGGGCACGAAGGCGTACGTGCTCGCCGCGCCGAGCGCAGGCCTCGTGGTGGCGCCCTTCCGCGAAGCCGACGGCGGCGTAGCGCTCTTCGCCGTGGAGCTTCCCACCGCGGGCGTCGAAACGATCCCCGAGACCGGGATCGACCCCACCCGGCGCACGGGCCGCATCCGTTTCGACGGCACGCGCGTCCAAAAGAATGCCCGGCTCGCCGGAGATGCACGCGAGGCGCTGCGCAGCGCATACACACTCGGCTGGGCGGCGCTGGCCGCAGAGGCCGTGGGCGGGACCGAATCCACCCTGGGCTTGACGCGCGACTACGCGATCGAGCGCACCCAGTTCAACCGCCAGATCGGCTCGTTCCAGGCGGTGAAGCACCCCATCGTGAACGTGATGATCGCGCTGGAGAGCGCGCGCACGCTGGCGTACGCAGCGGCCGCAGCCATTGAACACACCGACGACGCGGAAGTTCCGGCGCGCATGGCGAAGGCCGCCGCGAGCGACGCCTACCACTTCGCCGCCAACCGCGCGGTGCAGCTCCACGGCGGCTACGGCTTCACCTGGGACTGCGATGCGCACCTGCACGTCAAACGCGCGCTCTGGATCCGCGCCACCCTAGGCGACGCCGTGCACCACCGCCGCCACCTGGCTGGCCCCCTGCTGGACATCGAATAGACCCGGCTGCGGCCCGTCGAACTGCTCGTACCCCCGAATACGGAGGAACGGAGCATGCGGTTGCAACTCGGGATCCCCACGGCCATGGCGCTCGCCCTGGCCCTCTTGTGGCCGGCGCCGGCGACGGCGGACCACGAACATCGCCGGAACGAACGTCATCGCTACGAGGGGCGCTACGTGCAAGCGCACCAGCACGGTCGCGCGCACGCGTACCGGCACCAGGCGTTTCGCCACCACGATGCCCGGCACCTGCGCCGGCCGCTGGCCTTCACCCACTACGTGCGCGCATCCGGTGCGTGTGGTGATGCACAAGCCCTACTACTGCGCGCACTGCCGCCACCACTTCACCCACGAGAACAACTTCTACAAGCACCTGAGGCGCCACCACGGGCTGCGACGGAACTTCAGGCGCCACCTGGCCCGCGTGGGCTGGGGATGGGTCTTCTTCGGGTAGGGGGCCACGGCGGGCGTCGCGTCCGAAAGCGGCGCGTCGCCCGCCGAACCGGCCCCGCCGCGATGGTACGATCCCGGCGTGAAGGAACGCATCGCAGCTCTCGACTGGGAGCGCATCGGGCGCGATCTGGATGAACGCGGCCACGCCCGCGCAGCGCTCCTCGACCCCGGCGAGTGCGAGGCGTTGCAAGCGCTCTGGAAGGACCCGAAGCGTTTCCGCTCCGAGATCGAGATGGGGCCACGCCGCTACGGCGAAGGCACCTACCGCTACTTCGCCAACCCGCTGCCCGCACCCGTGCGCACGCTACGCACGCTGCTCTACCCGCCGCTCGCCCGCATCGCCAACCGCTGGGAGCAAAAGCTCGGGCGCCCCGGCACCTTCCCGGCGCGGCTGCGCCCCTTCCTGGCGCGCTGCCACGAAGCCGGCCAGCAACGCCCCACCCCGCTACTCCTTCGCTACGAACGCGACGGCTACAACTGTCTGCACCAGGACCGCTACGGGCGCGTGGCCTTCCCCCTCCAGGCGACCGTGCTGCTCTCGCGCCCGGGGCGCGGCTTCCGCGGCGGCGAATTCCTGCTCGTGGAGCAACGCCCCCGCATGCAATCGAGAGGCGAGGCCCTCCATCTGAAGCAGGGCGAAATGGTCCTCTTCCCCAACCAACACCGCCCCGCCGAAGGCGCCCGCGGTACCTACCGCATCCAGGTCCGCCACGGCGTCAGCCGCCTCGACTCCGGCCTCCGCTTCGCCCTCGGTCTCATCTTCCACGACGCGGCGTAGGCCATCCGCGGGGCTCGCCCTCCGCGTGTCTGGTAGCGTTCCGGCGCCATGGCAGAACCCGCTCGCAACGACTGCCGAGGCGTGTCCCGAGAACGCTCTTCGTCTCGCTCCGGTCCGGTAGGCATACGTTGGCAGGCACCCGTCGGCAGGGTTCGGAGTTCCAGGAGATCCGGATGACCGTCACGAACCAGCAGTCGGGAACCAACGTGTAAGAGGTTGCGGACGGAATCCATCGGATCAATACACCGGTGGAGATCGAGGGCGCGGGCGGGTTCTCGTTCAATCAGTACCTCATCAGCGACGATGAACCGCTGCTCTTCCACACCGGGCCGCGAAAGATGTTCTCGCTGGTGCGCGAAGCCGTGGCGAGCGTCCTACCCGTCGAGAGTCTGCGCTACATCTCCTTTTCCCATGTGGAGTCCGACGAGTGCGGCTCCCTGAACGAATGGCTCGCCGCCGCTCCGCAGTCCGTACCGGTGTGCGGCTCGATCGCTGCGCTGGTCTCGATGGATGACCTGGCCGACCGGGCGCCCCGCGCCCTGGCCGATGGAGAGGTGCTCTCCCTGGGCGAGCACTCGGTGCGCTGGTTCGACACGCCGCATCTGCCCCACGCATGGGAATGCGGCTTCCTGCGCGAAGAGCGAACCGGCACCCTGCTGTGTGGTGACCTGTTCACGCAGGGCGGCGCCGACCTCCCGCCCCTGACGGAGTCGGACATTCTCGGGCCGAGCGAGGCGTTTCGACGAGAGATGGACTACTTCTCACACACCAAGAACGCCCGGGCGATGCTCGAGAGGCTGGCCTCGACCCAGCCGACGACGCTCGCCTGCATGCACGGAAGCGCATGGCGTGGCGATGGGGCGAGCCTTCTTCGCGCCCTCGCTGATGCGCTGACTGAGTGAGTCACCCGCGGCGCCTACCGCATTCAGGGCCACATGGCCTGATCCTTCCTGCACTCCAGCTGCCAGCGCGGCCTGCCGACACTCGATGGAGGGAGGGGGAGCGCGTGATAAAGCGAGTTCTGGCCTGGGTCGCGGTCATCTTTGGCGCCGCCAGCTTCATCGACCGACTTCTGGTCGGGCAGGTCAATCCCGCGTCGATCATCCTGCTGTTGCTGGGCGCCTACTACCTCCACAAGAACGGCCTTCTCAAGGCTCGGCAGGCCTAGTCGCGCTGCGCAGCACCCGGATCGTCGGGTTCAACCACTCCAGCGGCGTGTCGAAGGTGGGCGAGAGCACAGTGGCGCCGGCGCCTTCCCAGGCTGTGCGCCAGCCGGGGATGTCGGCGGCGAGCATTCGCCGCGCCGAGGCGGAGCTCACCACCACGAAGTCGGGCGCGATGCGGGCGAGCGCCTCGAGACAGCGCTCCTTCTGCTGAACGAAGACGGGCTCGTAGCCGAGGACGTCCATGCGCGGGAGGTCCACGGGCGTGCTGCACGACGCCAGGCTCGCGTCGGTCGGGATGTTCTCCTCGAGCCACTCCTCGGCCACGCGGCGGCCGTCGCGGTGCATGAGGAGGTCGCCCTGGAGGGCGAACAGCAGCCCCCAACCCCACGCCAGCGCCACGACGGGGACCGCGACCCAGCGCGCCTGGGGGTGGCGCACGCCGTCGGCGACGAGCGAGCCGCCGTAGACAGCGAGCAACGCCGCCAGCGGGATCAGGATGCGCACCGCGATGAAGGACGGATAGACGACCGAGAAGACGAAGTAGGAGACGGTGGGTACCAGGAACCAGCGCAGGCGCGGGTGACGCAGGCAACCCCACGCCACTCCCGCGAGGGACAGCAGCATCAGCGGAAGGCTCATGGTGCCGCCCAGGTCCTCTCCGATGCGGCCGTAGACGTGAAGGAGGCCCGGCGACTCGGCGCGCTCCTTGCCCAGGAAGGGACCGCCGGGAAGCCACTCGGACCAGTGCTCCACGAAGCCGGCCCAGTTGAAGACCACGTTCTGGATGGCGCCGTAGATCAGCAGCAGCACAGCCACCAGCAGGAACCCGTCCGTGTGGAAGAAGCGGCCGCGCTGCTTCGCCATCGCGAGCCAGAGGAGCGGGCCCACCAGCACGTAGCCGCCGAGGATGCCTTCCTTGGTCGCGATCGCGAACGCGGACGTCACGGCGAAGAGCACGGCGTCGCGCCGCCCTCCCCCATCGGCCAGGCGCAGCGCGAAGACCAGCGAGACCAGGAACCAGAACGTGACCGGCACGTCCAGGTTGCCGAGGTGCGCGTAGACCACCAGACCATGGCAGACGGCCGCGATGGCGGCGGCGGCGAGGGCCGCGCCGCGGTCGCGGTGCAGCAGGAGCGCCAGCCGGTGCACGAGCAGCACGATCCCGACGCCCATGGCGGCGGAGAGCACGCGCGAGATCACGATCAGTACGGTCGGTGCACCGTAGTAGTCCGTGAAGCAGCCCTTGTGGGGCAGGATCGTCGGCAGGCAGGAGACGTCGAGTCCGCCCGTCGCCGCGAGCCAGAGCAGGTACGGCAGGTACAGCACCAGCGAGATCAGCCAGTGCAGGTAGGGATACTTGTGGGTGGCCTCGAGCCAGGTGAAGGGCAGCGCCAGGGGCTTCCAGGGCGAGATGTCGTCGACGCTCATGGAGAGGTTCCACGGGAGGCCCCAGTCCATGCCCACCAGGTTCAGCACCAGGGCCAGCGCCGCGATGGCGAGGAGCACCCGGTCCCTCACACGACGCCCTCCTCGCGAAGCCTTGCGAGCTCCGCTTCGTCCACACCGACCTCGGCAAGCACCTCCGCAGTGTGCTCGCCCAGGTTGGGCGCCAACGTGCGAGCGCGCGGTTCGGCTTCGCTGAACTGGAGCGGGTTGCCGTGGAAGACCACTTCGCCGATCTCCGGGTGCGGATGCCGCTCGACCATGCCGCGTGCCAGAAGCTGCGGATCGTCGATCAGCTCGTCGGGGCGCGCCACGCGCGCGCACGGCACGTCTGCGCCCTCGGGGCCCAGGGCCGCAAGCACTTCGTCGCAGGTCCGCTCGGCGACCCACGCACCGACCAGCGCGTTGATCTCCTCACGGCGCCCAGAGCGCCCGCGGTGACTGCGGTAGCGCTCGTCGCTGCCGAGTTCAGGCCGACCGATCGCCTCGCACAGCTTGCGGAAGAGCTTGTTGCTGGCGGTGCCGACCACGACCCAGCCGTCGCGCGCACGCAGCGAATCGTACGGCGCGGTGTAGGGGTGCTGGTTTCCGGCGCGCTGCGTCTCCACGCCGAGCCCCTGGGTGATGGTCGCCCACGAGTCCGCGACGGCGAACATGGCGTCCTGGTTCGAAAGGTCGAGCACGCGCCCGCGCCCCGTGGCATCGCGATCGCGCAGGCCGGCCAGGAGCCCCACCGCCAGGTAGAGGCCGCCCACGAAGTCCGCCAGCGCACCTCCGCCGCGCATCGGCGGTCCGTCCGCCTCGCCGGTCATCGCCATGAACCCGCCGCTCGCCTGCGCCACGATGTCGTAGCTGGCCTGCCCCGCGCGCGGCCCGGTGGCGCCAAAGCCAGAGAGCGAAGCGACCACGAGGCGCGGGTTGCGCGCGTGGAGCAGGTCCGTTCCCAGCCCGATACGCGCGAGGTAGCCGGCGCGGAAGTTCTCCACGGTGGCGTCGGCCCCTTCGCAGAGGGAGAGGAAGATCTCCCGTCCGCGCGGCGCGCGCAGGTCGAGGGTGATGGAGCGCTTGCCGCGGTTGGTGTTCTGGAAGGAGAGCGACGTCTGGCCCTTCCGTGAAGGGCCGTAGCGGTAGTCGTCGCCGGTGCGAGGGCGCTCCACCTTGATCACGTCGGCGCCCAGGTCGGCGAGAAGGGCGGTGGCGAACGGTCCCGCTACCACGCGCGTCAGGTCGAGGACGCGGATGCCTTCGAGGACGCGGCCGGACACGGCTGCGGTCAGGCTTGGCCGGCGATGTGGACGCCCATGGCAATGAGGCTCACCAGCTGCACCAGGAAGAAGGTGAAGCGGACGTTCACCGCGATGGCGCTGCCCGAGGAGATGTGGGTGACCGACTGGCCCACCCGCGCCACCACGATCACCTCGGCCAGCGTGGCAACGGTGCCTTCGGTCACGCCCAGCACGGCGCCCGTCAGCACAACCGCCGCGAACATCGGCAGGAACTCGAGGCAGTTCAGGTGTGCGCGATTGAGGCGCCAGTAGCGGTCGCTGCCGTGCGGCACGCCCGCCGGGAAGTCTGCCGGCGAGGCGCCCGCCGTCAGCACGAGCCAGACGCGGGCGGTTCCGACGGCGAGCAGCAGCAAGACCGTCCAGACGATGAAGAGCAGCAGACAGGCGAGCGGTGTGGGCACCGGACTAGAGCCGCACGACCGCTGCGACGGCCAGCACCGAGACGACCGCCGCGCCGGCGTAGAGGAGCGGGGCCACAGTGCCGTCGCGCTCGTAGCCGCCCAGATCGATGCTGAAGTGGCGCATGTGGTTGGCGGCGTTCCAGAGTGGCAGCACGATCAGCGCCAGCAGCAGCAGGCGCCCGATCGGGCTCGAGGCCAGCGCGTAGGCTCGCTCGTAGGCCATGGCCTCGGGCGGCGCCCAACCCAGCGGCCCGGCGAGGCCCAGCATGAAGATCCACGCCGGCAGCAGCAGCGAGCCCACCATGAAACCCGCACCGAAGAGCACCCAGATCAACGGCTCGATCTTCGCGATCAGATGCTTCACGGGAAGATCCCCCACAGCACGATGATGACGAGCGCCGTCGCAGCCAGCCAACCGGCTGCGGCGGCAAAGGGCACCAGCTCGGCCGGCGGCGGCCGCAGCGGCCCGATCTTCTTGGGCTGGGCCTTGCCGGAGAGCTTGATGAGGAAGCGCCAGGCTGCCCACACGAAGACCACGAGCGCGATGGCGTGGAAGCCGATGTAGATCGGATTCTGGAAGCCCGTCTGAACCTGAGCCCAGGCCTCGGGGCCGTTGCCCAGCGCCCAGGTGATGCGAAGCACGAGCAGCGCGATCGCCAGGTAGAAGAACGACGTAGCGCCGAACGCGATGTACGAGAGGTAGCGCCCGCCGGTGGGAAACTTCGGGGGCATCTGCGGCGGCGCCGTGCGCGTGGTTCCCGG
>CAXMOD010000010.1:0-11070 GCA_964194905.1 uncultured Desulfobacterales bacterium
GCGGTTGGCCGGGCTGCGCGACCTGCTGCTCAGCCGGCTCCGGGAAGCCCTGCCCGGCGTCGCGCTGAACGGCTCCGCCGAGCGGCGACTCCCGGCCAACCTGAACCTCGCCTTCGAGGGCATCGATGCGGACCAGCTCCTGGTGGAGCTGCGCGACGTGGCGGTGTCCACCGGCTCCGCATGCAGCTCGGCGATCCCGGCCCCCAGCCACGTCCTGGCCGCGCTGGGTCACTCCAAGGTGCGCGTGAAGGGCTCGGTGCGCATCGGCCTGGGCCGCTTCACCACGGCCGAGGAGGTCGAGCGCGCGGCCACGCGCATCATCGAGAGCGTGCAACTGCTGCGCAGCCGCGATCCTCGAAAGGATGGCGCGGTGCCGCTACCCTCCGCCCGCTCATCCCCAACCGAGGACGCTCCCAGTGGCTGAAGCTCGCAGCACCAACATCACCTGGCACGAAGGCAACGTCACCCGCGAGGATCGCGAGAAGCTCCTCGCCCAGCGCGGTGTCACCGTCTGGCTTACCGGCCTTTCGGGGTCCGGAAAGTCCACCGTGGCCGTGGCCGCCGAGCATGCGCTGCTCGAGCGCGGCCGCCTGGCCTACGTGCTGGACGGAGACAACGTGCGCCACGGCCTGAACCAGAACCTCGGCTTCTCGCCGGAAGACCGCACCGAGAACATCCGGCGCATCGGCGAAGTCGCGAAGCTCTTCACCGACTCCGGAATCATCGTGATGACGTCGTTCATCTCGCCGTACCGGGCCGATCGCGATGCAGTCCGCGCGCTGATGGGGGAGGGCGACTTCGTGGAGGCGTACGTGTCTGCGGACGTGGCCACCTGCGAACAGCGCGATCCCAAAGGCCTCTACAAGAAGGCGCGGGCAGGGGAGATCCCCGAGTTCACCGGGATCTCGGCGCCGTACGAGGCTCCTGAGAACCCGGAGCTGGTGATCGACACATCCACTCAGACTGTCGAGGAGAGTGTCGTCCAGCTGGTGGGCTACTTGGAGGAGACGGGCTACCTGTCTCGCTGAGCGCCTGGGGGCTCAGCGCGGAGCCCTCCTTGGTCGAAGAGGGGGCTGTGATCGGGGGTGGCGCATCGTGAAGGCGGGTCGCATCGCTTTGTTGCTGGGGCTCGTCGGGCCGCTCGCCGGCGGCTGTGCCTCCGTTCCCTCGCCGCCCTCCGACGCTCCTGCCCTGCCGACGGTCCGGATCGACGACTCCGCCCCGGCGGAGCTCGACTTCCTCATGGGCCGCGAGCTGGAGCTGGAGGGGCGGCTCCCGGAGGCGCTGACCGCGTATCGCTCCGCGGCCGCCAAGGATCCCGACTCCGCCTACCTGCAGCGCAAGATCGCGCAGCTCTCCGCCCGCCAGGGCGACCTCTCGGGCGCGGTGGAGCACGGCGAGCGGGCCTTCGCCCTGGACCCGGAGGACACCGACACCCGGCTCCTCCTGGGCACCCTCTACCGCGTGCGCAAGGACACCCCCGCCGCCGAGCGTGTCCTGCGCGGCGAGGACGGCGAGCCGCTCTCCGAGAACGCAGGCTTCCTGCTCTACACGATCTACGCCGAGTCCGGCCGGCTGGACGAGGCGCTGGCCACGGCGCGCTGGATCCTGGAGCGGGAGCCCGATTCCCTGCGCGGCTGGTTCGCGCTGGCCGGTGTGTACGAACGCATGGACGAACCGGACGAGGTGGAGAAGGCGCTGCAGGCCGCGCTGGAACGTGAGCCCGGCAACCTGGCCGTGTACAACGCCCTGGCCAGGACGCGCCGAAGCCGCGGCGACCGCGCCGGCGAGGCGGAGGTCTGGGAGCGCGTGCTCGAGCGCTACCCGCACCACCACACCACCCTGGTGTCGCTCGCGGACGCGCTCATCGCCCTCGGGCGGACCGACGACGCCATCGCGGTGCTCCAGGACGTCGGTCGCTACCACCCGGAAGACGTGCGCTCCGCAGTGCGTCTCTCGCTGCTGGAGTACGACCAGGGTCGCTACGAGGAGGCGGCGGTGCGCCTCTCAGCCGCGCTGGAGCGCAATCCCGAGGAGTACGAGGTGGCCTACCTCCTCGGCCTGGTGCTGCAGCGGCGCGGCGACTCCGACGAGGCGTTGGGGGCGTTCGAGCGGGTGCCGCCCGAGCATCGCCACTTCGTCGACGCGCGTACCCAGATGGCGGTGGTTTTCGAGGAGCGCGGCGACTTGGAGACGGCCCTGACGCACGTCGAGCGCGCCCGGGCGGTGCGGCCGAGCCGCCCCCTCGACCTGTACGCGGCCAGCTTGATGGGCAAACTGGGCCGCTTCGATGAGGGACTGGCCTTCCTCGAGGGTCTGCTCGCCGATTCGCCCGACGACGACGAGCTCCTCTACAACCTGGGCATCCTGCACGGCGAGGCGCGACACTACGACGACGCGCTGCGCTACATGCAGCTGGCATTGACGGCCAATCCGGACAACCCGTCCGCGCTCAACTACGTGGGTTACACGTGGGCCGAGCGCGGCGAGAACCTGGACCAGGCCGAGAGTTACATCACCCGTGCACTCGAGCTGCGTCCCGACGACGGCTACATCACCGACAGCCTCGGCTGGGTCTACTACATGCGCGCCAAGCCGCTGGCCACGAGCGGGCGCGCGTCCGACCGGCAGGCGGCTCGTCGGCTGCTCCAGAAGGCGCTGCGCGAGTTCGAGCGGGCCGTGGAGCTGACGGGCGGGGACCCGGTGATCGCCGAGCACATGGGCGACGTCTACCTGTTGCTCGAGGAGAAGTCGCGCGCCCTCGAGCACTACGAGGACGCCATCGACCGGGAACCGCGTGAGGAGGAGCAGCCGGAGCTGCGGCGCAAGTTCGAGCGGCTGCGCCGCGAGCTCGGAGCGCAGTGAGGGCCAGGATCGCCGCGGCCGCCGCGGCTTCCGCGCTGCTCCTGGCGTGCCGTACGGCGCTGCCCCCGGCGCTGCCCCTCGCACTCGACGACCCGCGCTCCGCCGCCGGCCTCGAGGCTCTGGCTGCCCGCAGCGCCGCTCTGACCGGGGTGCGCGGCCTGGTGCGGCTCTCGGTGGACGGGCCCGGTGGCTCGGTGCGCTCGCGCCAGGTGATGGTGGCCGTCCGGCCGGCCAGTCTGCGTGTCGAGATCCTGGGCTTCCTCTCCCAGACCCAGGCCGTGCTCGTCACGGACGGCGAGTCGTACTCGTTCTTCGATGCCCGCGACCGCAGCTTCGAGCGCGCCGCGCTGCGTCCCGGGTTGCTGGAGCGGATCGCCGGCGTGGACCTGGAGCCCGACGTGGCGGTGCGGGTGATCCTGGGGGCCCCGGACCTCGCCGGCTTGGAGCCCGTGGGCGCCGCGTTGCTGCCGGACGGCGGCGTACGCATCGTGCTGGCCGACCCGAGCGGCAGCGCACGTCGTGCCGTGGAAACCGACGCCGACGGCGAGTTGCTGCGCTTCGCGGTCTGGGGGCCGGAGGGCAGCTTCGACGCGCGCTACGGCGATCGCCAGCCGGTCGGCGAGACGCCCTTCGCCCACCGCATCGAGATCGAGTTCCCGGAGACGGCGGTGCGCGCCCGCATCGATCTGTCCCGGGTGGATCTGAATCCGACGCTGGCACCGGACGCATTCGAGCTGGACACGCCCGGGACTGCGGGGAGCGGCCGATGAAGCTGGGCGCCGTGGCCCTCTTGCTGGTTGCGATCGCACTGCCGGCGTGCACCAACAATCCCTATCCCGACGGCGACGCGAGCGAGAAGATCCTCTACGCCAACTACCGGGAGGCGCCGCGTACCCTGGACCCGGCCGTCGCGTACACCACCAGTGCTCACGCGATCACGGGCAACGTCCACGATACGTTGCTCGAGTACCACTACCTGAAGCGGCCCTATGAGCTGGTCCCCGGCCTGGCCGTGCGTCTCCCCCAGGCCGAGCCGCGTCCCGGAGGTCGGGTCGCGTATCGCTTTCGCCTGCGGCCGGACCTGCTGTACCAGGACGATCCGTGCTTTTCCCTGGGCGGGGAAGGACGCCGCACCCGCTCCATCGTCGCCGCCGACGTGGCCTTCGAACTGATGCGCATCGCCGACCCGGCGGTGAACAGCCCGGTGATCGAGCCGTTTTCCAATCTGGTGGGCTTCCGCGATTTCACGCGCGCCCTGGCCGAACGGCGGGAGGCCGACGAGGCCTTCGGCGCGTTGCCGGTGCACGAGCAGTACGCGGCGCTCGGCGGGATCGAAGGCGTGGGCGTGCACGGCGCGCGCGATCTGGAGATCGTTCTCGTCTCGCCGTATCCTCAGATCCTCTACGGGTTCGCCATGCCCTTCACCACCCCGCTTCCATGGGAGTCGGTGGCCTTCTACGACGGGAAGGACGGACGCGCGCACCTCGCCGACCATCCCGTGAGCTCCGGGCCGTTCGTGCTGGTGGAATACAACAAGCAGGCGCGCATGATCCTGGAGGCCAACCCGAACTGGTACGGGGTCCGCCATCCGGAGTGGCGTGCGCCCGGCGCCATCTATCCCTCCGAGGGAGAGTCGGGGGACGCGGAGGCGGGCTTGCTCGACCCGAAGCTGGTGGGGCGCGCATTGCCCTTCCTGCAGCGCATCGAGTTCCTCCGAGAGAAGGAGTCGATCCCCGCCTTCAACAAGTTCCTTCAGGGCTACTACGACGCCTCCGGGATCATCCGGGAGAGCTTCGACAGGGTGATCCGCGAAGAAGGGCTGTCGCCGGCCATGGAGGCGCTCGGCGTGCGTCTCGAGAAGTCCGTCATTCCCGCCGTCTACTATCTGGGCTTCAACATGGACGACGCGGTGGTGGGCAGTCCGGGGGGCGAGCGCGCCCGCGAGCTGCGACGGGCCATGAGCCTGGCCATCGACGTGGAGGAGTGGCTGCGGCTGTTCACCAATGGCCGCGGCCTCCCGGCTCATTCCCCGCTCCCGCCCGGCATCTTCGGCTTCGATCCCGACTACCAGAACCCCTACCGGCGCGTGGACCTCGACCGGGCGCGAGAGATCCTGCGGGCGGCGGGCTATCCCGACGGCATCGATCCGGAAACCGGCAAGCCCCTGCGCCTGAGCTTCGACACCCCGGACACGTCGGCCCAGGGCAAGCTTCGCTTCGAGTTCTACGTGGCTGCCTGGCGACGAATCGGTCTCGACGTGGAGATCAAGGCCACGAACTACAACCAGTTCCAGGAGAAGGTGCGCAACGGCGCCTACCAGATCTTCCAGTGGGGCTGGGTGGCCGATTATCCCGACCCGGAGAACTTCTTCTTCCTGCTCTGGTCGGAGATGGCGCGCTCCAGGAACCAGGGCCCCAACACGGCCAACTTCTCGGACCGTCGCTTCGACGCCTTGTTCCTGGCCATGAAGTCTCGAGACAACGACGCCGAGCGTTTGCGGCTGATTCGCGAGATGCGGGGGATCCTCGAGGAGGAACGTCCCTGGATCGAGCTGTTTCACCCAGAAGACTACGCGCTCTTCCACGGTTGGCTCGACGGGGTCAAGCCCGCCGGCATCTCGAACCCGACCGCGAAGTATCGCGACCTCGACCCCGTCCTGCGGACCCGCGAGCGCGAGGCCTGGAACCAGCCCGTGCTCTGGCCGGTGGCGGCGCTGCTGGTTCTGGGCGCGGCGGTCACCATCCCCGGCGTCGTCACCTTCTTCCGGGAGCGGCAGTAGATGCTGGCCTACGTGATCCGCCGCCTCGGCTACGGCGTCATCGTCGTCCTCGGCGTGCTGCTCTTCCTGTTCATCCTGTTCTTCACGGTAGCCAGCCCCGACGATGTGGCACGGCGCGCACTGGGTGAGAAGGCTTTGCCCGAGGTGATCGAGCAGTGGAAGGCCAACCACGGGTACGACCGGCCGCTGTGGCCCTGGCAGGATTTCAGCAACAACATGCTCTTCGAGCACTATCGGCGCATGCTGACCTTCGACTTCGGGCGCAGTGACGCCGACGATGCGCTCATCACCGAACGCCTGCGCCAGGGCGTCGGGCCGAGCCTGGCGCTGACGGTTCCGCTCTTCGTGGTGGGCATCAGTGTCGGCATCGTGCTCTCGCTCTTCGTCGCGCTCTTTCGCGAGACCTACATCGACCGGCTCGGGGTCCTTCTGTGCGTGGGCGGCATGAGCGTGTCGATCTTGCTCTACATCATGGGGGGGCAGCTGCTGGTCGGAATCTGGCTCCGCTGGTTCCCGATCTCCGGTTTCGATCCCGACCCCGCCGTCGTCGGGCGCTTTCTGGCGCTCCCCCTGCTGATCGCGGTGATGAGCGGGATCGGGGGTGACGTGCGCTTCTACCGCACCGTCTTCGTCGAGGAGACCAGCCGGGACTACGTGCGCACGGCTCGGGCCAAGGGGGCCGGGGAGATCCGCGTCATGATCTTCCACGTTCTTCGCAACGCGCTGATCCCGGTCCTGACCCGGGTGGTCCTGGCGATTCCGTTTCTCTTCATGGGCTCGCTGCTCCTGGAGTCGTTCTTCGGGATCCCGGGGCTTGGCGCCATCACCGTGGACGCCATCAACGGCAACGACTTCTCCACCCTGCGCACCATGGTCTTCATCGGAGCCTTGCTGTTCGTCGTGGGCCAGATCGCCACGGACGTGAGCTACGCGCTGGTAGACCCCCGCGTGAGGTTCGAGTAACCGTGCTGGAACCGCACATCGCATCCAACCTGATCGTGCTGGTGCTCTTCGGCGCGGGCATCGGTGTGGGCATCTTTGTCCGGCGCAACCGTCTGTGGAGGGAGGCCTTCGGCGAGCTGTGGCGGCGTCGGCCCGTGGCGATCGTCGTGGTGCTCGTCTACGTGGTCCTGGCCCTCCTCGACTCGGTCTCCTGGGTGGGCGGCGTCGCTGTCGGCGAAGACGTGGTCTCGGCGTACAAGGCGCGCAGCCTCCTCGACCGGGCCTTCGCGGACGTGCAGGAGGCGTCCTACTCCGCGCCCCTGGCCGGCGCGGAGTTCTACGGCGGTGCTCTCCTCGACCATCCCGGGCGTCATCTTCTTGGGACCGACATCCTGGGGCGAGACGTCCTCTACCTGACCCTGAAGGGCGCGCGGGTGGCGTTGCTGATCGGGGGGCTCACCAGCCTGATCGCCATCCCGCTGGCGTTGCTGCTGGGCGTGTCGGCCGGATACTACGGCGGGCGAATCGACGACGCGGTCTTCTTCCTGATGTCGACCCTCGCTTCGATTCCGGGTCTGCTGCTGCTGATCGCGCTCATCATGGCGATGGGCAAGAGCACCCTCTCGGTGTGTATCGCGCTCGGGGTCACCAGCTGGGTCGGCCTGTGCAGGGTGACCCGCGGCGAGACCCTCAAGCTGCGCGAGCTGGACTACGTGCAGGCGGCGCGCGCGTTGGGCGTCTCCGAGCCGCGCATCCTGGTGCGCCACATCCTGCCGAACCTGATGCACCTGGTGATCATCACCTTCGTGCTCATGTTTTCGGGGTTGGTGCTGTCCGAGGCGATCCTCTCCTGGCTTGGTATCGGCGTAGACGGAAGCTGGGGCCAGATGATCGATCAGGCCCGGGACGAGCTGTCGCGGGATCCCCTGATCTGGTGGAACGTCTTCGCCGCCGGATCGGCGCTGTTCGGCCTGCTTCTCGCGGTCAATTTCGTGGGCGACGCGCTGCGCGACATCCTCGCCCCGCGCACGCTTCGAGAGGAACCGTGAGCCGGTGAGTGCGGCGCTGCGCGTAGAAAAGCTTCAGGTCGCCTTCCCAGGCGAGGGCGGACCCGTCCCCGTGGTCGACGACGTGGCCCTGCAGATCGAGCCCGGCGAGGTGCTGGCGCTCGTAGGCGAGTCGGGCTGCGGCAAGTCCATGACGGCGCTCGCCTGCATGCGCCTCGTGCCGCGTCCCGGACGCATCGAGTCCGGGGCGATCGAGGTGGCGGGTCGCTCGATCCTCGAGCTCTCCGTTCCGGAGATGCGGGCCCTGCGCGGCGCGAGCATCTCGATGATCTTCCAGGAGCCGATGACGAGCCTCAATCCCGTGGTGGCGGTCGGCCGGCAGGTCACGGAAGCCGTCCACCTGCACGAACGGGTCTCCAAGGCCGCGGCCCGCGCCCGCGCCCTCGACCTCTTCGAGAAGGTGGGCATTCCCGATCCCGCGGATCGGCTGGACGCCTACGCGCACCAGCTCTCGGGCGGCCTCAAGCAGCGGGTGATGATTGCCATGGCGCTGGCCACGGTGCCGTCGGTGCTCATCGCCGACGAACCGACCACCGCGCTCGACGTGACGATCCAGGCCCAGATCCTCGAGCTGCTGCGCGAGGTCCAGCGCGAGTTCGAGGTGGCGATCCTGCTGATCACTCACGACCTGGGTGTCGTGAACGAGCTCGCCGACCGCGTGGCGGTCATGTACGCGGGCAAGATCGTCGAAGAGGGCACGCGCATGGACGTGCTGGGGGGTGGTCGCCATCCGTACACCCAGGGCCTGATGCGTTCGATGCCCGGGCTGGTGTCCCCGGGCGAGCGGCTGAACGAGATCCCCGGCGTGGTGCCGCCGCCCGCCGAGTGGCCCGTCGGCTGCCGCTTCACGAGCCGCTGCCCGCGCGCGATGCCCCGCTGCCCCGACGTGCCGCCCGGCCCCACCGCGCTCGACTCGGAGCACCGTGCCTGGTGCCATGCAGTGGCGGAGGAAGTGGCATGAGCGCGGCCGCGAACGACACGGCGCTGCTCCGCGTGGAAAACCTGCGCACCTGGTTCCCGATCCGCGAGGGACTCATGCGTCGCACCGTGGGATGGCTGCGCGCCGTCGACGACGTGAGTCTCGTGGTGGAAGCCGGGAGCACGGTCGCCCTCGTCGGCGAGTCGGGCTGCGGCAAGACCACCGTCGGCCGTTCCATCCTGCGCCTCGAGGAGCCCCAGCAGGGCCGCGTCTGGTTCGACGGCGTGGATCTGCTTCAGCTCGATCCGCCGGCCCTGCAGCCCTACCGGCGCGCGCTGCAGATCGTCTTTCAGGACCCCATGGCGTCGCTCAACCCACGCATGCGCGTGCGCGAGCTGGTGGCGGAGGGCATGCGCTCGTTCGGCATCGGACAGGGGGAGGCCGATCGAACGGAGCGCGTGGCCGAGCAGCTCGAACGCGTGCACCTCGATCCCGATCAGATGTGGCGCTATCCGCACGAGTTCTCCGGCGGCCAGCGACAGCGGCTCGGCATCGCCCGCGCGCTCGCAGTCGAGCCGCGTCTGCTCGTGCTGGACGAGGCGGTCTCGGCGCTCGACGTCTCGATCCAAGCGCAGATCCTGAACCTGCTGGGAGAACTCCAGGACGATCTGGGCCTGACCTATCTGTTCATCACCCACGATCTCTCCGTGGTGCGCTACCTCGCCGACGAGGTCGCGGTGATGTACCTGGGCCAGATCGTCGAGCACGGCCCCACGGCGGAGCTCTTCTCGGCCCCGCAGCACCCCTACACCGAAGGACTGCTGGAGGCCGTGCCGTCGGCGGATCCCGAACGACGCAGCGGTGCGCCGCGGGTTCTGGGCGACGTGCCCTCGCCGGCCAATCCGCCTCCCGGCTGCCGCTTCCACACCCGCTGTCCCGAGGCGTTCGAGCGCTGCCCGGGCGAAGCCCCGGCCCTCTACCCCGCCGGGCCCGGCGAGGCGCGCTGCTTCCTGCGCGAGTAGTTGACCGCCGGGCTTCCCTCCCCGCGGGGGCCTGAAGGGGATCTCCGAAGAGGGTGACCGGAGTCAGGTTCGGGCCCCAGCGCGCCGATCAGTGGCCGGGAGGGCTTCCATGCCGCCGCGGCGCAAGCTCGGCCAGATTCTCGTCGAAGCGGGCCTGATCGACGAGTTCCAACTCCGCTCCGCGCTCTCGGACCAGAAGCGCTGGGGGCAGCCTTTGGGCGTGACCCTCATCAAGATGGGCTTCCTGGAAGAGGCCGAGCTGGTCAACGTGCTTTCGCGCCAGCTCGACGTTCCCATCGTCGACTTGCGCGGCAAACGCATCGCTCCCGACGCGCTCTCCGCCATTTCGGTGCAGGTGGCCGAGAAGTCGCGCTGCATCCCGCTCTTCCGCAAGCAGGAGGCCGGCCGGGACGTGCTCTACCTCGGCATGGAGGATCCCACCGACCTCCAGGTGCTCGACGATCTCTCCTTCCGAGCGGGCATCGAGATCCGCCCGGCGCTGGTGGGTCCCGACCAGCTCACCGAGGCCATCGAGCGCTACTACCACCGCCTCGAGTGGGAGTCCGAGACCGACCCGGGCGACGAGGTAGGGATGCTGGTGGAGCCGGGCGACACGGCGCCGCTGGTCTTCCGGCCGCCTGACGAGGAGGCGCCGGAGATCGGACCCGAGATGCTCCAGCCGGCGCCCGCCCCGCCCACGACGCCGAGCGAGGAGCCTGTCCCGCTCGTAGAAGATCCCGACTCCGACCTCGGTTCCGACCCCGAGCCGGAACCCGAGGACGAACTCGAATTCACCCAGCCCCTGCCGCGGGGACCGAGCCCCGATCCCGAGGACGAGCTGCTGGCGGAGCCCGGTACGGACCTCGCGGTGGACCCGGCCGACAGCGGGCAGTTCGGCGAGTTCCTGGTGGACACGCCGCCCGAAGCCGGGCGCCTTCAGACGCCTGACGTGGATCCTCTCCCCACCCAACCGCCCGAGCAGCTGCCCAAGCCTCCGGACGTGCCTACGCGCACGATCCTGCGCGCCGTAACCCAACTCCTGGTCGATCGCCGTGTACTCACCCGAGAGGAGTTGATGGAAGCGATCCGCGTCCTCGCGTGCGAGGACCCGGCCGACGACGACTGACCCGGCGGCGCCGCCGTTCGCCATTGACACCCCGAGGCGCTCGGGCGACTCTGCGCCGTTCATGCGCATCGAGTTCAGCTTCGAGCTCTCCCAGGTGAAGGTGCCGCGCCTCGCGGTCGAGGCCGTCGAGGGCATCGGCAAGCTCTTCACCCTCGCCACGCTCGTGCTGAACATGCTGGAGTCGAGGCCCTGCGTGGAGCTGGTCTTCCACGGCCTCAACCCCGACGACCCGGAACGCAAGATCACCGCCTTCCGGGAGGTGCTCGAGAGCTCCGGTCACGCACCGGCTCTGGACTACGAGGCCGGTGAGGGTGGGCAGGTGCGCGGGGCGTCCAGCTACTACCGCTGGC
>CAXMOD010000011.1:0-2534 GCA_964194905.1 uncultured Desulfobacterales bacterium
CGGCCAGCGCAGCGCGCCGCACAGGAGGGCCGCCGCGATCAGCAGCCAGGCGAAGCCGCGGAAGCCGCGCCGCTTCGTCAGCGTCGTCTCCGCGGGCGTCGCCCAGACCCCGGCGGTCGCCAGGAGCAGCAAGCAGACCACGCTGTTGGCGGCGGTGGCCCACCAGAGCGATGTGCGCACGGTCTCGTGGAGTGCCGTGGCACCGGCGCTCGCCTGCCACGGCTTCGGGCCGAGCAGGAGTGCCAGCGTCCCGGCCAGCGCCAGGCCTGCGCACAGCGCGCGGGCTCGCCGCACGTTGGAATCGTCCGCGCTGCTCAACGCGCGCCGCGCCGCGGGCGGGGCTCCGGCACGCGATTCGCCAGGCAGTGCCGGAAGATCTTCTCGGGTTCGTCGTTCTCGTCCAGGCCGTAGACCGCCACGCGCAGTGCGCCGTTCTCGTGGACGTCGAGCCGCATGAAGCCCGGCCGCGCGGCGCTCATCATCGTGGTGGGCATGCGCTCCACCCGGTCGATCTTGCCGCTGCTGCCGGCGCCGCTCACCAGGTAGTAGACGCCGACCTCGTCGCGGTGCAGCTGGAGGCTGTGCTCGTGACCCGCGACGAAGAGACCCGGTACGACGGGGCGCGCGGCCCGGAACACGGCGCGGATCACGCGATCGTACCGTTCGTTGCTGAGGTCGGTCTGCGAGACGCCCATCTGGCGCGACAGCGGGTAGGCCGATCCCACGATGGGCAGGGGCAGCCACGCCCAGCTCCAGAAGTCGGTCAGCGGGAAGAGGTGCTGCTTCCAGGTGAAGTGCCCGCCGTGGGGGCCCGCCGTCACCAGCGGGTGGTGCATGGCGAGGGCCACGTGGCGCCTTCCGGGATCGTCGAACTCCGCAGCGAGATCCAGATACGCCTCGATCGTGTTGCTGTGCGGGCAGAACCGCGTGTGCTCTTCGGGGTGGTCATGGAGGTGCTCGAACGCGGCCTCGTCCACGAAGACGAAGCGCAGCTGGCTCCCCACGTCGAGGGTCTCGGGTCCCGTGCAGCCGCCGTCCGGCCGCATCTGCACGCGGGGTTCGAAGGGCTTCAGGAAATCGCGTTGGGCGAGGGCGTGGGTCCAGCCCTCGGGGCCGTTCATCTGCCAGTCGTGGTTGCCGAGCACGAAAGTGGCCTGGGCTGGGGCGGAAGCCGCGATCTGGGCCCGGAGCACGCGCTCCGCATGCCCCCGCTCGCGGTGGCCGAGCGGGGGCACCCCGTACCGATAGACGTTGTCGCCGAGGAAGAGCACGAAGACCCGGTCCGCCCCGTGCTCGGCGACCTGCTCGGCCACCTGGGCGTGCAGGCCGCGCAGCACGGGATCCACCAGCTCGTCGGACCCTTCAGGCGGGAGCCTGGGCGCACCCGCGTCGCCGATCAGGAATATCGCGTGACTGGCCTGCGCGTCCGGCGGGCACTCCACCGGGTCGACGGGCGCGCCGTAGACGGCGACGGGCGGTCGCGTGCAGGCACCCGCGAAGGCCAGCAGGAGTGCGATCGCCGTAAGCCTTCGCGCCCGCATCTGGGAGGAGTGTATGCACGGAACCCGCCGCCGGTGCAAGCCTGGGCGCGCCGGGTGCTCGCGCGGCGCGCTATCGTCCGGCGCATGGGCCCCACCGCGGATTCGATCGACCGGCGCATCTGGCTGGACGGGGACCTCGTGCCGTGGGCGGACGCCACGGTGCACGTGCTCTCCCACAGCCTCCAGCGCGGCTCGCTGGTCTTCGACTACATGAGCGTGCACCACACCGAGCGTGGCGCGGCGGTCTTCCGCCTGCGCGAGCACCTGGAGCGCTTCCACGTCTCGGCGGACCTGGTGGGCCTGGAGCTGTCGCTCGGGATCGACGCGCTGACCGAGGCCGTGTGCGCCACAGTGCGCGCGAATCCCGGTGCCAAGGCCGTGAAGATCAGCGCCTACATCGCCGCGGTGGAAGTGGACGTGGTGCCCCTGGACCCGCGTGTCTCGGTTTCCATCGCCGCCTACGACCCGTACCGCGACATCATCGCGCACAAGCCGGTGCAGCCGGAGCTGCACCTCGAGTACAAGCTCTGGATCGAGAAGGAGCGCCGCAACCGGCGCGCCGACATCGTGGAGCCCCAGGCGAAGGTGGCGGCCAACTACGTCTCGCCCATGATGGCCAAGGCCCACGCGCGCCGCGCCGGCTACGACGACATCCTGCTGCTGGACGCGGACGGACACGTTGCCGAAGGGCCCACTACCAACATCTTCTACGTGGACCGGGCGGGCGGCCTCGTCACACCCTCGGAAGACAACGTGCTGCTCGGGGTGACGCGCCGCTCCGTGCTCGAGCTGGCCAAACACGACGGGCGTCGGGTGCGCGAGGAGCGTTTCCCTCCCGACGCGCTCCTGGTGGCGGCGGAGGTCTTCCTCACCGGGACCACCGCCAACGTGCTCCCGGTCGTGGCCCTGGACGAGCACACCGTCGGCGATGGAAGCGCCGGGCCCGTAACGCGCGCGCTGCGCGACCGCTTCCACGAGGTGACCCACGGGCTC
>CAXMOD010000012.1:0-3943 GCA_964194905.1 uncultured Desulfobacterales bacterium
GGCGCAACCGCCTGCGTTGCTACCAGCTCGCCGTGCGACCCTAGAGCGGCTGGGCGATGGCCTGCACCTCGCAGGCGCCGAGCTCCAGCACCCGGCTGCCCGAGGTGCGGAACACCAATGTGGCGTTGCCCGACTCGGCGATGGCTGAGCAGGTGCCACCGTCGTTGGCCACCAGGACCACGACGTCGAAGGTGTTGGTGAGCCCGAGACGGCTGGCGACCGGGAAGCGGCCGCGCAGCAGGTACGCCTGCGCATCCTTGTGGACGATCTTCCAGGAAGCGGCACTGCTCGGCGCCATCTCGCCTTCCCGACGAGGCTGCCGGGCGCGCCAGCGACGCAAGGAGCCGATGCCGACGGGCTCGCACACGGTGCCGTCCGGTGCGGTCGCCTTCCCGAACGGTCCTCCGATCCGGTACTCCACCGGCGCCTCGAGACGCACCACGCGCGCGCACGCTTCGCTCTGGGGGAAGAGGAATCGCCAATCGCCCGACCCAACGCTGAGCGTGGCGTCGATGTAGCCGCCGCGGGAAAGGGCGTTCGAGACGTACGACTGCTTGGGTGTCGCGCAGGCGACGATGACCACGAGCAACGCCGGTAGCGCCAGGTAGCGCATGCTGGTCACTCCTTCGATCAGCGCGCGCCTGTACGCCGCACGCACCATTGGTGGAACTCGTCCCGACAGACGAGCTCCCAGCCCGGATCCTCGAGCAGCTCGGTCACAGCGCGGCGCACGCCGTGAACCCAGCCGTCCGGGTCGTTCTTCCAACGGGAGTTCTTCCAGCCCGCGAGTCCCGGCGCGCCGGGCTGCGGAGGGTCCAACCAGTCGTCGCCCAGGATCCACCCGTCGCGCTTCACCTTGCGGCCCAGGATCTCGAGCTCCGCCTTGGTGTCCTTGTAGCCGTGGGACGCGTCGAGGTAGACCCAGTCAAAGTACCCGTCCTCGAATCCCTCCAGGATCTCGAGGTCGGAGCCCACGTGGATCTGCGCCACGCCTCGCTCGAGGTAAGGACGCACCCGGGAGACGGTCTCGTCGTAGGCCTCGCGCGTCCCCAGGCGGCCGAAACGCGTGTACTCACCCCAGTTGGGAAAGCGTTCGCCGTACCGCTCCCACCACGTGTCGATGAGGTGCAGTCGACGCGGCCGCACCACCTGGAGGATTCGCCTGGAAAACTCGCCGCGGAAGACCCCAATCTCTGCACCGACGGAGTCGCGCGGCAACGGGTCGAGGATGTCCTCGCGCCGGCGACGGCCGAACACCCGCCCGAGGCGGAAGCCCAGGTCCCCTCGGATCTCCGCGATGGTCGGCATCCGGGCGACTATACGGTCTGCTCTCTCTCCCGGCGAGTGTTCGGCAGCAGCCTGCGAAGGTCCTCGAGGATCAGATAGCCGCAGGGGACCACCAGCAGGGTGATCCCGGTGGCGAACACGACACCCCACGCCACCGAGATCGCCATGGGGATCAGGAACTGGGCCTGGACGCTCTTCTCGAGCATGAGTGGCGTGAGTCCCGCGAACGTCGTGAGTGTCGTCAGCACGATGGGACGGAAACGCGCCACTCCGGCGCTCCTCACCGCGTCCACGATCGACTGGCCTTCGTCCCGGCACTCGTTGACGTAGTGCACCATGACCAGGCTGGCGTTCACCACGATCCCGGAGAGCGCCACCATCCCGATCATAGACATGAATGCCATGGACACCGGTGGGCCCAGGGCCAGTTCGCCGCGCAGCAACGGCGCGATCGGACCCATGAACCAGTGGCCGAAGACGGCGCCGACGACGCCGAAGGGGATGACGCTCATGATCAGAAGCGGCTGGAAGTACGAGCGCAGCGGGATGGCCAGCAGGGCGTACACCGCGACCAGTGCGATCACGTAGGCGCTTGCCAGTCCGCCGGCGGCGCGGGCCTGCTCGCGCTGTTCGCCCGCCAGGGAGAAGCTCACGGAGGGGTGGTCGGCGAGCAGTTCGCCGAGGCCGCCCTCCAGCAGGTTCGCCATCACGTCGTTGGCCGTAGTGACGTTGCGGTCCACGTCTGCGGTGACGTTCACCACGCGCTTCCGGTCGGTGCGGCGAATGGCCGCGTAGCCGCGCCCGCGATCGGCGTAGGCCACGGTGGTGAAGGGAACCTCGGCCCCTTCCGGTGTGCGGATGCGGATGTTCTCCAGGTCGCCTAGAGAGCGCCGGTCGAGCTCCGGATAGCGCACCATGACGCGCACGTCGGCAAGCCCTAGCTTGGGGCCATGGATCTGATCGACCTGTTCTCCATGCCCAGCCGGCCGTTCCGGAAGGTGGCCAAGGTGCCGGTTTCCCTGCCGTCGGTGACCCGGCGCGGCGAGGAGGTCCGGCCCGGCGACGTGGGCGTGAAGCGCGCGGCTCTGCGGCGGGTGTGGGACAGCGTGGAAGCCCTCTACCGCACCGGGCTCTACCCCGCGTTGCAGGTCTGCATCCGGCGCGAGGGCGCGGTGGTCCTGAACCGCGCCCTCGGGTACGCGCACGGGGGAGGGCCCGAGGATCCGCCCGACGCGGCCAAGGTGCCGGTCGAGCTCGGCACGCCCTTCTGCCTCTACTCCGCGGCCAAGGCGATCACCGCGATGGTGGTGCACAAGCTCGACGAGGAGCGCGTGCTGCACCTGGACGATCGGGTCTGCGACTACATCCCGGAGTTCGGCGTCGGCGGCAAGCAGTGGATCACCCTGCGCCACGTGCTGGGACACCGCGCCGGGATCCCGACGCTCCCTGCCGGGGCGCTGGACCTCGAAGTGCTGGACGATCCCGACCGCATCGTCGAGCTGATGTGCGGGGCGCCGCGCCTCTCCCGGCCGGGACACCGGCTCGCGTACCACGCCGTGACCGGTGGTTTCGTCCTGGGCGAAGTGGTGCGGCGCGCGACCGGCCGCGACATCCGCAGCGTGCAGGCGAAGCAGGTGTGCGAGCCGCTCGGCTTCCGCTGGATGAACTACGGCGTGGCGCCGGAAGACGTCGGGCGCGTGGCCGACGACGCGATCACCGGGCTGCCGGTGCATCGCCTGATGGGGCCGCTGGCGGAGCGCATCCTGGGCACGACCTTCGAGGGTGCGGTGGCACTCGCCCAGGACAGTCGCTTCCGTACCGGCATCGTGCCGGCGGCCAACGTGATGGCCAGCGCCGAAGAGCTCTCGGCGTGGTATCAGTGCCTCCTCAACGAGGGCGAACTCGACGGCGTGCGGATCTACGATCCGCGCACGGTGCGCCACGCCACGGCGGAGCAGTCCTACCTCGAATTCGACATGACCCTGCTCATTCCACTGCGCCACGGCCTGGGCTTCATGCTCGGTGGCGAGTGGGTGGGTCCCTGGGGCTTGCGAACGCCGCGAGCCTTCGGGCACATCGGGCTCACCAACATCTTCGCCTGGGCCGACCCGGACCGCCGCCTGGCCGTCGCAATCAACACGAGCGGTAAGCCGGTCATCAGCCCCGATCAGGCGCGCCTCTTCCAGCTGATCCACCGCATCGGCGAGGCCTTCGCACCCGTCTGACGCTCGCGCGGCTTCGAGGCGGGCGCGCCCCCGTGACGGGACAGCTCGCAGCAAGTCTTGCAAGCGAACGGCCCTTAGGTTCGCGCGCAGTGAGGCGTAGCCGAACGTAGCCCGCGAGCCCGAGCGCGAGCGATCAGCGAGTGCGACGGCCGCGGTAAGGATGTGCCGGAGGTGGACTGTAAGCCGGGTTCTGTGCCGGCCCTCGGTTGCCCTCGGGTCGGCGAGGATCATTCATCTAGACGGCGCGTTGCCACGCCGTTCCAGCACTCTCACCCGCGCACTCCCACGTTGCCGCGGTTCGGACGGGCCGCCCTCGACAGTGCGCCTATTCGAGCTTGCTCCGGGAGGGGTTTGCCCCGCCGCCGGTCACCCGGCTGTCGCGCGTGGGCTCTTACCCCACGATTTCACCCTTGCCTGTGCCTCCACCGGGA
>CAXMOD010000013.1:0-2582 GCA_964194905.1 uncultured Desulfobacterales bacterium
GCAGCGCTCGAAGGCACTGCGCTGCGCCGTCATGACCGACGCCACGAGGCCGTAGTCCGAGTCGTTGACGGCGGCGACCGCTTCGTCGAGATCGGCCACGGGGTAGACGCCTGCCTCGGGGCCGAAGATCTCCTCGCGGTGATACGCATGGTCCTGGCGCGCCGAGTCGAAGACGACGAGACCCGGCCCGATGTACGGCGCGGGAAGGCCGGGCGCGGGCAGCGGGATGCGGCGGCCACCCGCTTCCTCGGCGAGGGCGCGGAAGCGCAGCACCCGAGCGTGGGCCTCACGGTGGATGAGGGGTCCCATGAAGACGCCTTCTTCCAGGGGCGGGCCCACGCGGATCCCGGCCAGCACGGCGGTCAGCTTTTCCAGGAAGGCGTCGAAGAGCGGGCGCGCCACGAAGACGCGGCTGGCGCAGCTGCAGCGCTGGCCCGTGCTCGCGGCGATGGAGAGCGCCGTCTCGGCGACGGCCAGGTCGAGGTCGGCGTCCGCGCAGACGGCGATGGCGTTCTTGCCACCCATCTCGAGGGCCAGCAGTTTCTCCGGCATCGCGACGGTGGCTTCGCGCAGCGTGCGCCCCACTCCCCAGGAGCCGGTGAAGAGCACGCCGTCTACGCCCGTGTGCAGCGCCAGCGCGCGTCCCGTGTCGCCCCGGCCGTGCAGCACCTGGAGCACTCCCTCGGGCAGGCCCGCCTCCTGCCACAGCTCGCCCATCCAGGCCCCGACGACCGGGGCGTGCTCACTCGGCTTCAGCAGCACCGCGTTTCCAGTGGCGAGAGCCGGCACGATGTGGCCGTTGGGCAGGTGGGCGGGGAAGTTGAACGGGCCCAGCACCGCCAGCACGCCGCGCGGCTGGTAGCGCGCCTCGGCGCCGGTGCCGCCGTCGATGGGCGCCGTGAAGCGCAGGCCCGCGTCGAGCGTGACGTCCACCTTGGGCGCGAGCAGACGCGCCTCACCGCGCGCATCCCAGAGCGCCTTGCCCACCTCGCGGGCGATGCGCGACGCCAGCCCTTCCGCCTCGGCGGCAGCCAGGTCGCGGAAGCGGCGCAGCACGGCTGCCCGCGCCTCGAGTCCCGCGTCGCGCCAGGCCGGCTGCGCCGCGCGCGCTCGTGCCACGGCGTCGTCGATCTCGCGGGCGCCGGCGACAGGGAAGCGGCCCAGCTCGTCGCCCGGGTCGGCGGGCGAGGTGCTGATGATCCACTCGTTCATCGGAGGCTCACGGAAGCGGCGTCACCGCGACACGGTCTCCGGCTCCGACGCCGAGCGCATCGCGTACGTCCTTCGGCACGAACGGCGCACCTCCCATGTCCAGGGGCAGCACGGTGGCTCGGAAGCCGCGGGACCCCTCGGCCGAGAGCAGGGCCAGCGGACCGTCGGGTGCAGCCTCTCGTTCGGCCGGCACCGTCGGCAGCACCAGCTCGCGGCGGTCGCGCACCGACGCGATCGCGTCGCGCGCTGCGCCCATGTAGGGCCCGCCGTCGAAGGGGTCGACGCGGTTGAGGTCGCGGAAGCCCACCTTTTCGAGAATGCGCACGGCCGCTTGCGCGGTTTCGTTGGGCTTGCCGATCACCTCCCGCACCTCGTCGGGGAAGAGCGTCGCGTAGACGGGATCGAGCGGGAAGAGGTCCGCGATGAAGCGCGGGTTGCGTGCCGAGAGGTGATCCGCCTCGCGGTAGCTGAGCCCCGTGAAGCGCGCGCCGAACGCGTCCCAGAGCCGGTTGCGGCCGGGACCGTCGAAGCGCGACAGCATCTCGGCCACCACCTCGCGCTCGAAGAGGTCCGGGTGGGCCGCGATGTAGGCGAAGCGCACCACGGAGAGCGCCTTACCGCACTTCTGGGGATGCCTGCGCCACTCCGGGTGCAGCACGATGCCCCCGATCTCCGTCGGACCATCGCTGCTCATGCGCAGCTGGAGTCGCGTGTGCACGAAGTGCTTGCCCAGCTCTGTGCTGCGGCGCTCTTCGGTAGAGACGTCGAACCAGTAGTAGGGCGCAGCCGGCGTCCCGTGCTTGGCTCGGATCATGCACGTGCCGACGCAGCGCGACGCCGTCGAGTCCTCGAGCATGAAGAGGTAGAAGCCATCGCGCCAGTCGCCGATCTCGCCGGCAAAGGAGCGCTCGGAGCGCGCGATATGCTCCTCGAGGAAGGGCGGGTCGTCGGGCAGGTTCACCGAGTCCAGGACCCGGGCCAGTGCAACCAGGTCCGCGAGGTCCCGGCTCTGCACGGGCCGCAGGATCAGCACGGCAGATCGTGCTCCTCGGCCACGCGTCGCAACGCCTTCTCCAGCATCGTGAAGCCCGCCTCCAACTCTTCGTCGGTGACGTTCAGCGGGAGCAGCATGCGCACCTTGTGGGGACCCGTTCCGGCGCCGAAAACCAGCAGGCCCTCGTCGAAGCAGGCGCGCACCACGGCGTTCGCCGCCTCGGCGCTGCCGTCGAACGGCACGAAGGCCTGCATGGCCCCGATGCCCGAGCGCCGTCCCACCGCGCGCGGCAGGTCGCGCGCCAGCATGTCGAAGCGCCGCTCCAGGCGGCGTTCCAACACCGCCACGCGCCCTTCGGGTCCCAGGTAGCCCTCGC
>CAXMOD010000014.1:0-20590 GCA_964194905.1 uncultured Desulfobacterales bacterium
GGTCTTCCTTCGAGGGCTCTGAGACCCGTCCGGCAGACGGCGGCCGGCCGATCGCTCACCGCTTGTCCATCAATGGACATCGTGGTGGGCCTCGGCCCACCGGGGCCAGTGGGCTTCTCGTAGCGAGTTGACAGATCACGCGTGGCGCCGAAAACGCAGCCTGAACCTCCTATCTTCATCCCTCGCAACCCTATGACGCTACCGAGCGAATTCCCTGGCTGCGCATCATGCGTGGATCGGGGGCCGCCGCTCGGCCCACGGAAAGGCAGCCTCGAGCTGGGATGCGAGTCGCACGAGCACATCCTCGCGGCCATAGCGGCCGACGAGCTGGATGCCGATCGGAAGACCGCCCTCGCTCAGGTGCATGGGCAGGGAGATCGCCGGCTGGCCTGTGGCGTTGAACGACATGGTGAACGCCGTGCACGTCATCATTCCGCGCATGGCGACTTCCGGGTCGCCGAGGGGCGCGAGCTCGCCGATCCTAGCCGGCAGCGCCCACGCGCTCCAATCGAGCCTTGCTGGGAGCGCCGGCTGGACGCCGATCCACAACTCTTGACAATATCTCGTTGTCATGGGTCTTCGACCCCTTCAGATCGGGCATCATCTCCTCCAGATACGCACGGGGTGCGGAGCCAGACGGCTCCGGACTGCGGAATGTGCAAGACCTCCTCGCAGGGGGTCAAATCGCCTCGTGGAAGAGGGGAGGGAAGGAGGGCGGCCATGGCCGGTACGCGGCGCGAGCGCGACTCGATGGGGGAGGTGGAGGTGCCCGGGGACGCCCTCTGGGGCGCTTCCACCCAGCGCGCGGTCGAGAACTTTCCGGTGAGCGGCCGCCCGCTTCCGCCGGCCCTGATCCAGGCCCTGGGCTTCGTCAAGGAGGCGGCCGCGGCCACCAACCAGGAGCTGGGCGTGCTCGACGCGGAGCTGGCGGTCGCCATCCGCCAGGCGGCACGCGAGGTCGCGATGGGCGACCACGCCGACCAGTTCCCGGTAGACGTGTTCCAGACCGGGTCGGGCACCTCCTCGAACATGAACGCCAACGAGGTCATTGCGCGCCGCGCCGCCCAGATTCTCGGCGACGGACGCGCGCCCCATCCCAACGACGACGTGAACGCGAGCCAGTCGAGCAACGACGTGATGCCGACCGCCCTGCACGTGGCGTTGCGCCGTGAACTACACAGCGACCTGCTCCCTGCGCTGCGAGCCCTGGGCGAGGCGCTGCGCTCCAAGGCGCACAGCCACGACGACGCCGTGAAGCTCGGGCGCACCCACTTGATGGACGCGGTGCCGATGACCGTGGGCCAGGAGTTCGGGGGCTGGGCCCGTCAGGTGGAGCTCGGGGTCGAGCGCCTCGAGGCGGCCGATGCGGGGCTGGCGGAGCTGGCGCTCGGTGGCACGGCGGTGGGCACGGGCCTGAACGCGCCGGCGGATTTCGCGCGCAAGGCCGTCGCGCGCATCGGGCGACGAACCGAGCTCGACTTCCGTCCGGCGCTCGATCGCTTCGAGGCCCAGGGCGCCCGCGACGCGGCGCTGCACGCCAGCGCCGCGCTGCGCACGGTGGCGGCGTCGCTCGCCAAGATCGCGAACGACGTGCGTCTGCTGGCATCGGGTCCGCGGGCGGGATTCGCCGAGCTGCGGCTGCCGGCATTGCAGCCGGGCTCGTCGATCATGCCGGGCAAGGTGAACCCGGTCCTCTGCGAGACGGTGGTGCAGGTGGCCGCCCAGGTGGTCGGGAACGACGCCGCGGTGTGCGCGGCAGCCGCCGGGGGAGGCCAGCTCCAGCTGAATACGGCGATCCCGGTCATCGCGCGCAATACCCTGGAGTCGATCCACCTGCTGGCCGCGGCCGCACGCCTCTTCGCGGAGCGCTGCATCGAGGGCCTCGAGGTGGACCGCGAACGCGCCGCCGGGTTCGTGGAGGGGAGCCTCGCCATGGTCACGGCCCTCGTGCCGGAGATCGGCTACGACGCCGCCGCTGCCATCGCGAAGCAGGCGTGGGAAAGCGGCCGCAGCGTACGCGAGGTGTGCCGCGAGCAGGGCGTCCTCTCCGAGGAGACGCTGGATGCGCTGCTCGATCCCGGTCGTCAGGCGCGCGGGGAGACGTGAGGTCCCGACGCCCGGGCTGCCTCGTGTAGAATGGGCCCCCTGGAGGGTTTCGCATGCAGGCTCTGGAGATTTCCCCGGAGAAGTGCACAGGCTGCAAGCAGTGTGAGCTGGCCTGCTCGTGGGTGCACACTGGGCTCTTTCAGCCCTCGCGCTCGGTGATCCGGGTGCACGTCTTCGATGAGCAGGCGAGCTTCGCTCCGTACGCATGCTTCCAGTGTGACGAGGCCTGGTGCATGCAGGCCTGTCCGGTGAACGCCATCGACGTGGACGAGGCGACGGGCGCCAAGATCGTGCTGGACGACGTGTGCGTGGGCTGCAAGCTCTGCGTGATCGCCTGTCCGTTCGGCACCATCTTCTTCGACAAGGCCGCCGACACCGCTACCAAGTGCGACCTGTGCGGGGGCGACCCCGCCTGTGCCCACGCCTGCCCCACCGGCGCCATCCGCGTGGCGGAGGTGGATCCGGGCGCCTGGGTGGCTCCCTTCGGCGAGAAGGTGGACGGTGCCTACCGCCGGGCCATGGAAGGGGGTGAGGCGTGAGCTTCCAGGGTGGCTGGACCGGCTGCGTGCTGCGCGTGGATCTGACGCGCGGCGAGGTGCGACGCGAAGAACTCGATCCGCGCCACGCGCGCGACTATGTGGGCGGCCGCGGCATCGGGGCGCGTCTACTCTGGGACGAGCTCGATCCCCAGGTGGATCCGCTCTCGCCGGAGAACCTGCTGGTCTTCGCGACGGGCCCGCTCACCGGGACAAACGCCTCCTGTGGCGCGCGCTACATGGTGGTCACCAAGGGTCCGCTCACCGGCTGCATCACCACCTCGAACTCCGGTGGCCGCTGGGGCCCCGAGCTGAAGTTCGCCGGCTACGACCTGCTGGTCCTCGAGGGCCGCTCCTCGACGCCCGTCTATCTGTGGATCCTCGACGACCGGGTGGAGCTGCGCCCGGCGGAGCACCTGTGGGGGAAGGGTGTCTTCGAGACCGAGGACGAGATCCGCCGCGAGACGGGCGTTGCCGACTGCTCCATCGCGTCGATCGGGCCTGCGGGCGAGAACACCGTGCTCTACGCCGCCATCATGAACGACAAGTTCCGTGCGGCCGGGCGCTCCGGCGTAGGCGCCGTGATGGGCTCGAAGAACCTGAAGGCCATCGCCGTGCGCGGCACGGGCGGCGTGCGCGTGGCTGATCCCGGAGCGCTGATGGCGGCCCAGTGGGCCCAGAAGGAAGTGCTGTCGAAGGCGCCGCTCACCTCCGAGGGCCTGCCGGCGTACGGAACCCTCGCGCTGATGAACGTCATCAACGAGCACGGCGCGCTCCCCACGCGCAACTACAAGGAGGCGCAGTTCGAGGGCGCGGAGAACATCTCGGGCGAGGAGCTGGCGAAGACACGCCTCGCTGCCAACAAGGCCTGCTTCGCGTGCACGATCGCCTGCGGGCGCGTCTCGAACATCTCCAACGAAGGCATCGGCCGCTACACGCTCAAGACGAGCCCGCGCAACTGGCACCACGCCACCGAGGGCCCCGAGTACGAGAACGCCTGGTCGCTGGGCGCCGACTGCGGCGTGGACGACCTCGACGCCATCCTCAAGTCCAACCTGATCTGCAACGACCTGGGCATGGATCCGATCTCGCTCGGCGCGACCATCGCCGCGACGATGGAGCTCTACGAGATGGGCGTGCTGACCGACGAGCAGACCGGCATGCCGATGCCTTTCGGCAGCGGCGACGCGCTGGTGGCGATGACCGAGGCCACCGGCTACCGCCGCGGCTTCGGCAACGAGATCGCCCAGGGCTCCAAGCGGCTCGGTGAGAAGTTCGGGCATCCCGAGGTGTTCATGGGCGTCAAGGGCCAGGAGTTCCCGGCCTACGACCCGCGTGCGCTCCAGGGGATGGGTCTGGGCTACGCCACCAGCAACCGCGGGGCATGCCACCTGCGGGCCTACACCGTGTCCGCGGAGGTGGTCGGCGAGCCCGAACCGATGGACCCGCGGGCCACCGAGGGCAAGGCCCAGCTCACCGTGGACATGCAGAACATCTCGACGGCGATCGACGCTACGGGCCTGTGTCTCTTCCTCACGTTCGGCAATACGCTGTCGGACCTGACCCCGTTGGTTGCCGCCGCGACCGGCATCGCCTACACCGACGACGACCTCGTCCGTGCGGGCGAGCGGATCTGGAACCGGGAACGGATGTGGAACCTGCGGGCCGGGATCGAGCCCAGCGAGGACAAGCTGCCCAAGCGCATGCTGGAAGACGCCATCCCGGCGGGACCGGCAAAGGGCGAGGTGAATCGTCTGTCCGAAATGCTGCCTGAGTACTATCGCGCGCGCGGCTGGTCCGACGACGGCCGGCCCGGCGCGGAGAAGCTGGCAGACCTGGGAATCGGTTGATGGCCGAGGTGAAGCTGTTGGGCGGCTTGCGCAGCAAGGTCGGGAGCGAGTCGGTCAAGGCCGATGCTGCCGACGTGCGCGCGATGCTGGATGTGCTGATCGAAAAGGGCGGGCAGGCGCTGACGGTCCTCTTCTTCGAGGACCCCCAGGCGAAGCCGCCCCAGCCGCACCGTGACCTGCGCATCCTGGTGAACGGCCGCAGCATCGCCTTCCTCCAAGGCCTGGAGACGCCCCTCGAGAAGCGCGACAAGGTGACGGTCCACCTGTCCGGGGCACGGGGATTCCCGGGCGGCTAGGAGCGGCGCGGCCGGCGGACGACCTGCGAAGGGGAAGCGCGTGAAACATCTGGTGGTTGGAGCGGGGCCGGCCGGGCTGGTGGCCGCCGAGACGCTGCGCGCGCTGGAGCCGGACGCGCAGATCGCCCTCGTGTGCGACGAGCGGCCCTACGCGCGTATGGTGCTTCCATACTACCTCGCGGGGCGCATTCCCGAGGAAGCGGTCTTCACCGGCGACGACGCCTGGCTCGCGGAGCTTGGGCTCGAAACCCATCTCGGGCGCCGCGTGCAGTCGCTCGACCCGGCAGGCCACGCGGTCGTTCTCGACGATGGAGCGCGTCTCGACTACGACCGCCTGCTCCTGGCCACCGGCTCGCGCGTCGCGCAGCCGCCGATCCAGGGCCTCGATCGCGACGGGGTGGTCCCCATGTGGACCCTCGACCACGCGCGCGACTTCCTGTCCGGACCTCACGACGAGACGGTGATCGTCGGCGCGGGCTTCATCGCGTTCACGATTCTCGACGGCGTCGTGGCGCGCAGCCGCAAAGTCACCTTCCTGGAGCTCGAGGACCAGATCCTCCCGCGCATGCTCGACGCAAAAGGCGCGGCCGCACTACAGGCGCATCTGGAGGCGGCGGGCATCGACGTGCGCACCGGCGAGCACGTGGAGCGCATCGAGACCGAAGGCGGGCGGCGGGTGCTGCACCTGGCCGGCGGCGCAAGCCTCGCCGCCGACTGCGTGATCCTCGCCACCGGCATCCAGCCCAATCTGGAGTTCCTCGAGGGCAGCGGCATCGCGACAGATCACGCCATCGTCGTGGACGAGCGCATGCAGACCAGCGCTGCCGACGTGTATGCCGCCGGTGACGTCGCCCAGGGCCCCGCCCTGTTCGGCGGCGCGCGCGAGGTGCGCGCCATCCAACCGGTAGCGGTGGACCACGGTCGCGTGGCGGCGGCCAACATGGCCGGACGCGACGTGCGCTACGACGGCGCGCTCACCATCAACATCCTGGCAGCCCAAGGCCTCGAGGCGACCAGCTTCGGGCGCTGGAGCGACACGGCAGACACCACGATCGTGGACAACCCCGCCGACCGGATCTACCGCAAGTTCGTGTGGGACGCAGACGTGCTGGTGGGCGGCATCCTGATCGGCCCGACCCTGGCGGTCTCGGGCACCAACGATGTCGGCATGCTGAAGGGACTCGTGCAGACCGGCGTGGCATTGGGCCCCTGGCGCGCCTACCTGGAAGAGAACCCCCTCGACCTGCGCCGCCCCTACGTCGCCAGCGGCGCCGCATCGAAGCTCCTGGCCAGCACTCTACTGGCGGGCAGCGCCTCTACGGGCGGCGGCTTCCGCTTCCCTTCGATTCCGGCGCGCAAGCCGAAGCCCACTCACCACGCAGTGCTGCGCGGAGGCGCTCCCGCGTAGCGGGCTGCGATCGGCGGCGGTGCGCGTCGAGGTGCGTCTGTTCGCGAGCTTGCGCGACAAGCTGCCCGAGGCGCCGCGTGGCCGCGCTCCGCTGGAGCTTCCCGAACAGGCGAGCCTCCCGGATCTCCTCGATCAGCTGGACGTGCACGCCCGGCAGGCCCAGATGGTGCTGGTGAACGGGGTGCAGATGCCTCGCGCCGTGGTGGATCGCCGCGCGCACACCCTCGAAGAGGGCGATGTGGTGGCGATCTTCCCGCCCCTGGCGGGAGGCTAGGCGCCCGCTACCAGCGCCCCTTGGCGGGGACGTCCTTCTTGCGGCCGGGATGCTGCGCCTTGGAGGAGTGCCCGCGCTTCCCCGTGAGTCCGGGCGGCAGCGAGCGGGTGGACGTGGCGTGCCACGGCCCACCCAGGCTCTTGCTGGCCTCCCAGAGGTCGCCACGAAGGCGCAGGAAACGACCGTCCGCGTAGAAGTGCCCTGCGTGTCCGACCACCACGTAGACGCCGAGCCCGCTGTCGTACGACAGCTCGCCTCCGCTGTGGTGCGCGCGGTAACCGTGAGCCGGCGCGTGGGGCGGTGGCCCCTGCCCGTGGGAGTGGCCCGGCGACACACGAACACAGCCCGGCAGCGTGATGGCCGTCACCAACAGGAATGACACGAACATGCGGCGCATGGGGCACCTCCTCGAGGCACGCTTTTCGGCCGCCCGCCGCGGAGCCTTGATCCGGCGCCGAGACCCAAGGAGAGACCTCCGAACGAAGGCGGCCTCGCCGGGGGAAACGAACTGCGTCCCCATCGCGCACCGAACGAGTCCCACCCGTGAAGCCAAGGAAGGACACGATTCGAGGCATGCGCCGGTGCCGGGGCTTCGAGCTGGCGCGTGAATGGGTCGGGTGGGGACGGATGAGTGGACCGCCTGGCCCGGCGTTGCGCCTGGGCGGCCGTCGGCATCGCGGTGGTCCGCCGGCGCTTCGCGCCGGGCCCGGGTGGACCAAATGGGGTTCCGCCGCTCAGGCGCGAGCTGGGATCTCGTCCAGCCCGATCAACCCGTGCCGTCGCCACCCCTTCAAGACGAGCCAGGTGTGAGCCCGAGCCACTGCCGGTGCATCGGGGGCCGCCCCGATCTTCCTTCTCCACCCCTCGAACCAGCGTCCTGAGGAAGCGGGATCCACCGTCCCGACCTTCTTCGCTCTGCATCGCCGGCTGCGAGGCGTATGCGTCGGCGAACGCCAAGAAGGGACCGAAGAGAGGCTGCGATCCGCTCCCATCCCAACCAGACGGCGTTCCGCGCGGCTGCCAGAGGTGCTGAAGGTGGGTTCTTCGTCGGAATGCGGGCACTTGTGGGCTGGCGCCCACTGCGTCAAGCTGCCGGCGGTCACGGCGGAGGATCGCCATGAAGAAATCCTTGCTCCTCGTTGCCGTCACGCTCGCCGTTGCACCGGGAGCGCTCGCGCAGCCGTTCCGGTTCGATCCCGACACCCGGGATCAGGTGGCATTCGGCGTGTCCCGCAAGGCGACGGTCCAGAACGACGAGATGACCGTGACGCTGGCGGCTACGCACAGCGAGCTGAAGGCCGCAGTGGCGGCCGACGCGGTGAACGAGGCCATGCAGGCTGCGCTCGAACGCGTGCGCCGCGCGGAAGGCGTGGAATTCCGCACCGGCTCCTACAGCACCAACCAGATCCACCCGCGGCCGCCCGCGCCCGCGCGACCGAACGATCCGCGCTGGCGGGTGGAGCAGGAACTCATCCTTGCCTCCGGTGACTTCGAGACCCTGCGTGCCCTGGTGACCGATCTCCAGGCGAGCCTGAACCTGAAGTCCGTGGGCTTCGCGCTGTCCCCGGCCCGGCGCGTCGAAGAGGAAGCCAATATTTCGGATGCCGTGCTGCGCGCCTTTGGGGAGGAGGCGGAGCGCATCCGCAAGACCCTTGGCTTCGCGGGGTACGAGATCGTGGAGCTCCATCTCTCCGGTGGCACCCAGGATCCCCTTCAGCACCGCTCGCGCTACGCCACCATGGCTCTCGAGGTCGGCAGCATGGGGGACGTGGCCCCGGTGGTCCTCGAGGGCGGCTCGAGCGACGTGATCGGCAACGTCCAGGCGCGGATCCAACTCCTCCGTTAGAGGCGCCGCCCCCAGCGGACCTCGCGTCCGCCGGTCCAGATGCGCTCCGACGCGAGCTGGAAGCCCGCCGCCCGGTAGAGCCGCACAGCCGGCTGGTTGCGCTCGTTGCTGTTGAGGGCGATGGCGCGGGCCCCGCGCGTCCGCGCGCGTCCGAGGGTGAACTCGAGCAGTGCGCGTCCGACACCGCCGCCCTGGGAGTCGGAGACCACGAAGAGATCCTCGATGTACGCTTCGAGCCCGGCGGCCCAGACCGAGGGGAAGAAGCGCGTCTGGGTGTAGCCGAGCCCACGGCCGTCGGGGGCGAAGGCGCAGGCGAACTCCAGGTCGGGATGGGTCAGCGAGGCGGGGAGGTGGGTTTCGAGGTCTGCGTCGGACGGAGTGGAGGCGCCGAGGTAGTCCCGAAAGCCCCCGATGAGCGCGCGCAGCGCCGCCTCGTCGCCGGGGGCCGCGACGCGCACTTCGTGGGCCACCGGCGACGGCCGCTCCGCCGCGAGCTCCGCTCGCACCTCGTCGTCGTGCGCGCCCAGCGTGGGCGCCGCCGAGCGAATGCGTAGGGGCGTGCGCGACATGCGCGGGACCGGTGCCACGAGCGGCACCTCCACGCCCTCGGGGGTCTGCACGGGCTGGAGTGCTTCGCGCGCGCGCACGTGGGGATCGCGCACGGCCTCGGCGTAGCTGCGTATCGGCGCCACCGGCAGCTCGGCCCGGACCAGGAGGTCCACGACCTCGGCCACCTCGTGCTCTGCCACCCACGCCGCCACAACGGCGTCGGTCTCCGCGCGATGGTCGATGCGCGCCGCCGCGCCGGCCCAGTCCGGATGGTCGGCCAGCTCCCCTCGGCCGATCACGTGGGCGAGCTTCTTCCAGTGGCTGTCGAGCAGGACGCCGACCAGCACCCAGCCGTCGCGGGCGCGGTAGGCGTTGGCCGGTGCCGCGATCCGAAACTCGTTGCCCAGGCGCGGAAGGTCCACGCCCATGGCGGCGAGGGTGGGGTAGCCCGACGACTGGAAGAGAAGGGCGTCGAGCAGCGAGACGTCCACGTGTTGGCCCTCGCCGGTCCTGTCCCGGTGACGCAGGGCGGCCAGCGCCGCGAGGGCCCCGTGCACTCCCGCGAGGTCGTCGGCCAGGAAGGTGGGCGACTTCACGGGATCGCCGTCGGGCGCGCCGTTGAGGGACATGAAGCCCCCCGCCGCCTGGGCGAGGGGGTCGTAACCGGCGCGTTCACGATTCGGGCCGAACTGCCCCCAGCCGCTGATCGAGACGTAGACCACGTCGGGCCGCACCTGGCGCACGTCGGCATAGCCAACGCCGAAACGTTCCAGTACGCCCGGGCGGAAGTTCTCCACCAGCACGTCGGTGGTGGCGGCCAGACGCAGGAAGGTGTCGCGGTCGGCGGCCTCGTGGAGGTCGAGGGTGACGCTGCGCTTGCCGCGGTTGAGCGTTGCGTGCATGAACGAGAGAGGAGGGTCGGCCCCAGGCAGGAAGGGCGGCAGGCGTCGCCCGACCTCGCCGTTCGGGTGCTCCACCTTGATTACGTCCGCGCCCAGGTCGGCGAGCACACAGCCGCACATGGGGCCGGCCCAGGTGGTGGCGAGCTCCACCACGCGTACGCCGGCCAGCGGACCGGGGCCGTCGGTTGCCTCCCGGAAGAACTCCTCCTTGCGCACGGCGTCAGCGCCGCCAGAACTGGCGCGAGAACAGCACCAGCACCGTGAACAGCTCCAGGCGCCCGGCAATCATGGTCAGTCCGAGGGTGAGCTTCACGTAGGCGGGAAGTTCGGCGAATGTATGGGTCGGCCCCACCTGCCCGAATCCGGGGCCGACGTTGGAGATGGCGGTGAGAGCGGCGGACACCGACGTGAGTGGGTCGCAACCTGCGGTCGCAACGACGGTGGCGGCCACCGCCGCCACGCCGACGTAGGCGGTGAGGAAGGCGCCGATGGCGGCCTGCACTTCCTCGCCCACGGGGCTTCCCGCGTAGGTCACGGGTCGCACGGCGTGAGGATGGAGCGTGCGCGCGATGGTGGCGCGCAGCCCGCGCCACAGGAGCAGGGCGCGCAGGCTCTTCAGGCCTCCGGCGGTCGAGCCGGCCATGCCGCCCACCAACATGAGCTGGAGAAGCAGGAACTGCGCGAGCCCCGGCCACAGCTCGTAGTTCGCGGTGCCGTACCCGGTCGTGGTGACGATGGAGACCACCTGGAACAAGGCATGGCGCAGGGCGTCGTCGCCGCTTCCGCGCAGCAGCCAGGTGACGATCACGCTGACGCCGATCATGATCCCGAGGAACGTGCGCAGCTCCACGTCGCGCAGCACGGCGGCCACCTGCCCGGTGATGAGCCGGTAGTGCAGCTCGAAGTTGATGCCGGCCATCAGCATGAAGACGATGACGATCCACTCCACGGCCGGCGCGCCGAAGCTGCCCACCGAGCCGTCGTGGGTGGAGAAGCCGCCCGTGGCAAGAGTCGTGAGCGCGTGGTTCGCGGCATCGAAGGCGCCCATGCCAGCGAAGCCCAGCGCCACCGCGCACAGCAGCGTGAAGCTGGCGTAGATGAGCCACAGGCGGCGGGCGGTCTGCGCGATGCGCGGTGTCAGCTTGTTGGCGACGGGCCCGGGCACTTCGGCTCGGAAGAGCTGCATGCCGCCGATGCCCAGCAACGGCAGGATGGCGATGGCGAAGACGATGATGCCCATGCCGCCCAGCCACTGGGTGATGGAGCGCCACAGCAGCAAGGCGTGCGGCTGCGTCTCCAGGCCGGTCATGACCGTGGAGCCGGTGGTGGTGAAGCCCGACATCGACTCGAAGAGCGCATCGACCGGTGAGAGCGCGTCGGAGAGGAAGTAGGGGAGGGCACCGAAGGCCGAGGCGAGGAACCAGCCCAGACCCACCACCATGAAGCCGTCCCGCGGCCGCATGCGGCGGTCCTGGGGCCGGGAGGACACGGCCAGCGGCAGGCCGCACACGCAGGCCACCGCAGCGCTCGCCAGGTAGGGCAGGACGGCTTCGCCGTAGAGGAGCGCAGTGCAGGTGGGCACCAGCTGCACCACGCCGAGGCCCACCAGCAGCCAGCCGAGAATCTGGAGATTGAGTTGCGGATTCAAGCGATGGTGTCCGCGGGGGGCCGCCCCAGCATAGCCCGAGCGACGGCGCCGCGGGCGCTCAGTGTGCGGCGGGGCCCGAGTCCTGGGCGAAGGGATCGTCCACCTGGATGCCCAGGTTCGAGATGCCCCGGCGCAGCCGTACCGCCAGGCGGTCGACCAGGTCGTAGACGCACGGCACCACCAGCAGCGTGAGCAGCGTAGACACGGCCAGTCCACCCACCACGCCCGCCGCCAGGGCCTCCAGCACGCTAGAGCCGCGGCCCAGGCCGAGCGCCATCGGTGTCATGCCCAGGATCGTGGTGCCGGCCGTCATCAGGATCGGGCGCAGCCGCACCGCCGCACCCAGCGCCAGCGCCTCGCGGCGGGCCACTCCACGCCGGCGCAGCCGGTTCACGTAGTCGAGCAGCACGATGGCATTGTTCACCACGATCCCCGCCAGCATGATGATCCCCACGTAGGCGGGCACCGTGAGGTCGTGGCCGAAGAGCGTCAGGCCCAGGTAGACACCCGCCACCGCGAGCGGCAGCGTCACCATGATGACGAAGGGTTGCATCAGCGACTCGAAGAGCGCCGCCATGATCATGTAGACGAGCACGATCGCGATCGCGAGAGAGATGGCCAGACCGCTGAACGCCTCGCTGCGGCGCTCCTCCTCCCCCGAGAACTCCCAGCCGTACCCGACCGGGAAGGGAACGTCGGCCATGCGGCCCTCGAGCTGGCGCGCGATCGTTCCGATGGACGCATCCTTCTCGAGGTTCGACTCCACCTGCACCATGCGCCTCTGGTCGATGCGGCGGATCTCGACGGGCCCGCGCCCGTGATGGATGTTCGCGAGCTCTCTCAGGATCACCGGCACGCCGGCGTCGTTGCGGATGACGAGGTCCTCGAAGGCGCTGAGCTGAGCGCGCTGCTCCGGCTTGTACTGGACGCGGATGTCCACCTCGGCGCCCCGCTCGGTGAACTGCCCCACGACGCGACCGTCCATGGCGGTCTCCACCACGTCGGCGACCTCGCGGACGGAGAGCCCGAAATCGGCCGTTCGCACGCGATCGATCTCCACGCGCAACTCGGGGCGACCCTTCTCCATCGAGGTGCGCACATCGATCGCGCCGGGCACCGACTCGAGCTTCTGCTTGACGATGGTGCTCAGGACGGCGAGCCGTTCCGGGTCGTCGCCCAGTACGTGCACGTCCACCGGGCGTCCGTCCCCTCCGCCGCTGAAGTTGGCCAGCGAGACCTCGGCGTCCGGCAGGTCGCCCAATGCGCGTCGCAGGTCCGCCTGGATGTCCTTGGAGTGGCGCATGCGCGCCTCGAGCAGCGTCACGCCGACGAGCACCCGGTCGCCCGCCCGCACCGAGGCGAAGACGGCCTTCACGTCCGGGTCGGCTTCGGCAAGCGCCTCGGCCTGGCGGGCCGCGTCGTCCAGCGCCGCGAACGTGGTGCCGTTGGGAAGCTTCAGGTTGATGGCGAACGCGTCCCCGTCGTTCTCCGGGAAGAGCCCCTTCGGGTGCATGGCCATGCCGACCAGGGAGAGGATGAAGATGGCCACCGCCGCGCCCATCACCGCGAAGGCGCGTCGGCGCTTCTCCAGGAGGTGCAGCAGGACCTCGCGAAGACGAGCCTGGGGTCGATGGAGGCCGGCGATCTCGTCCTCCACCGAGAGTTCGTCATCGCTCAACGTTCCCTCCGGTCGCGGCAGGAACTTGGAAGCGAGCATCGGCACGATGGTCACCGCCACCACGAGCGACGTGACCAGCGAGAAGGACACCGTGAGCGAGAGGTCGTTGAAGATCTCGCGGGCGATTCCCTTCACCCAGGCGATGGGCAGGAAGACAGCCAGGGTGGTGAGCGTCGAGACGAGGATCGCGAGCACCACCTCCTGGGTGCCGTCGATCGCGGCGCGCCGCGGCTCGCGTCCCAGCGCCATGTGGCGGGCGACGTTCTCGATGACCACCACCGAGTTGTCCACGAGCATCCCGATCCCCAGGGCCAGCCCGCCCAGGCTGACCATGTTGAGGGTGAGCCCGGCGAACTTGATGAGCATGAACGTGGCCACGATGGAGATGGGCATGGCCAGCGAGACCACCAGCGTGGCCGGCGAGCTGCGCCACAGCAGGCGCAGCAGGCTCCCGCCCAGCACGATCGCCGTCAGCAGGGCCAGCCCGACGCCGGAGCCGCCGAGCCTCTGACCGAGGCCCGCCGCGAGGGGCTCCGCCAGCAGCAGCGCCACGCCGAGCCCGGCGATCCCTGCGAAGGTGCCCCAGCGCCGGTTCGACAGAAACGGCCATAACACGAGGATCGCGAACAGGGCACCCCAGCTGGCGTTTTCCTGCACGTCGACGATCGAACGCCGAATGAAGGGCGCGGCGTCGAACGCAATGCCCAGCGTCAGCTGTGGGAACTGCTTCTCGAGCTCGACGATCTTCTCCTTGACGGCGTCGCTGATGGCGACCACGTTGCCCTGGGTCTCCTTCAGCACCGCGAGTTCGACCGTCGCGCGCCCGTCGAAGCGTGACAGGCTGCGCACCTCCTTGTGCGTGTCGACCACCTCAGCGACGTCGCCGATCCGCACGTAGGCGCCGCCCTGCCGTCGGACCGGCAGCATGCGGATCTGGTCCAGCGAGCGGAACTTGCCCACGGTGCGGACCAGGAACTCGTCGCGGCCGCGGTCCAGGCGGCCACCCGGGTTGTTGAGGTTTGCGCCCTGGAGGACGCGCGTGACTTCGGAGACCGGCAGGGAGTACGAGCCCAGCTGTCTGGCCAGCAGATTCACCTGGATCTCGCGCTCGCGCCCGCCGTAGACGTCCACGTTGGCCACGCCGTCGATGCTCTCGAAGCGCGACTTGAGGATGTCCTCGCCGAGGCGTCGCACCTCGGAGAGGGGCAGGGTGTCGGACGAGACCGCCACACGGATGGCCTGGTCTTCGCCGCCGAAGGTCAGGCGCGAGACGATCGGGTCTTCGATGTCGTCGGGCAGCAGGCTGCGGATCGCGTCGAGCTTCTCGCGCACGTCGATGCGCAGGATCTCGGTGTCGGCACCCCAGTTGAACTCGATCATCACGAAGGAGCTGCCCTCGCGCGTGAACGATCGCAGGCGCTTGACCTGCTCCACCGACGCCACGGCGCGCTCGATGGGCCTGGTGACCCGCTCCTCCACCTCCTGGGGCGCGACCCCCTCATAAGGGGTGGAGACGCTGATCATCGGGAACTCGAGCTCCGGAAACATCTCGATCGGAAGCCCAAAGACGGAGACCGTCCCGAGCCCCACCAGGATCGCGATCAGCATCGCGATGGACACCGGGTGTCGGACGCTGAACTCGCTGGGGCTCATGAGCCGAGATCGCCAAATACGAGGCGCACCTCGGTGCCCTCGCGCACGCTGCTCTTGCCCTCGGTGATGACCTGGTCGCCTTCCTCGAGCCCGGCCGCCAGCGCCACGTAGTTCCCACTGATGAAGTGCGTCTGCACGGACACCAGGTGCGCCACCTGTTGGGTGTCCACCACGTACACCGCCAGCGTGTCGCCCAGGTCCACCAGGGCGTCCGCCGAGATCACCAGGCCGCCCTCGGCCTCGTATCGCACGACCTCGACGCGGGCGAACATGCCGGGCTTGAGCAGGCCGCCCGGGTTCGGAACACGCAGGCGGATCAACTGGGTGAAGGCCACCGGATCCAGGCTCGGCGCCACGTAGTCCACCGTGCCGCTGAACTCCTCGCCGGGGAAGGCGTCCACGCTGACCACAAGCTCCTCTTCATTGTTGCGGGCGTCGGGCGCGTCCTGCTCGGAGACGCTCACCTCCAGCAGCAAGGGGTCCGTCTGGATGAGGGTGAAGATGGGGCCGCGCCCTCCGTCGTTGCCGCCGGGTCCGCCCGCAAGGCCGCTCCCGCTGAGGGAAGGAATCGCGTAGTCGCCGACGGAGTGCGCACGGTCCTGGAGCACGCCGTCGATGGGCGCGCGGATCTGGGCGTCCTCAACGCGCTGGCGCGCCAGATCGCGACCCGCCGCGGCCGTGCGCAAGTCGGCTTCGGCGATCTGTGCCTCGGCGTGGGCGCTCTCCAGGTTGGCCTTCGAAAGCACGTTCTTGTCGTGGAGCTCTTCGGCCCGGGCCAGCTTGCGCCGGGCCTCGTCGCGGCGCGCCCGCGCCTGGGCCACGGTCGCCTGGTCGCGCCGCAGCTCGAGATTCAGCTCGGTGGTGTCGAGCTCGACCAGGAGGTCGCCCGCCTGCACGGCATCGCCTTCGAGCTTGTGGAAGGCCACGATGCGCCCGGCCGCCTTGGGCTGGATCTCGACGACCGCGTTGGCCGTGAGGCGCCCGGAAAGGCTCGAGCGGTGGATCAGGTCGCGGCGCTCGACGGCCTCCACGCGAACCGGAACGCGCGTGTCGCCGGTGGAGGCGTCCACCTCGTTGCCTCCGCAGCCGAAGGCCGGGAGCAGGAGTGCCAGGAGGAGTGCGGCGTGGCGGAGTTGGTGGGTCACGAGGGTTCTCCTGCGGCGAGGCCGTGGAAGATCACGTCGAGCATGGCGTCCACGTCGTCCTCGCCCGGGAACGGGCGGCCGCGGAGCAGGCTCTCGGCGACGAGCCCGCTCATCGCGTGGGAGATGAGGCGTGCAGTGCGCTGCGGGTCCACCGCGCGCAGCGTGCCCACCCCCACGCCGTCGCGGACGATGCCCGCCAGCAGGTCCATGTGGACACGCCCGCCCTCGTCGTCACGCGGGGGGTGTGCGTGTCCGGCGTCCACCACCGCTTGGAAGAAGGCGCGATGCTCGCGTGCGTGGTTCACGCCGGCGAGCACCGCGGCACGCAAGCGCGCCAGCGCGCCGTCCACGAGCTCCACCGCCCCGTGCATCACGCCCACGAGCTCGTCGAGGCCGTAGCCGAGGGCCTGGTCGAGGAGCCCATCCTTGTTCTCGAAGTAGAGGTAGAGAGTGCCCTTCGCGACGCCCGCTTCCTGGGCGATGCGCTCCATCGACGCTTCGGCATAGCCGAGATCGCCGATCACGCGCCGGGCAGCCTCGAGGATCCCCTGGGTGCGGAAGTCCTTGAGGACCTCTTCCTTGGTCCGTGCTGCTTCACTCATGTGTCGTCCCGGGCCGCGCGCGGCGGTGTTGGCTCGGCCGTCACACCTGCGACCGGGGTCTGGGCGCGCGCATCGAAATGACCCCGAAGTCAGTTGACTGACCGGCGGGTCATACCGTAGCAGTGGATCTCGAGGACGTCACCCGGACTCGCAACAAAGGTCTCAACTTACTGAATTTATACGGGAATCGATCCCCCACGCACGGTCGCCCCGGAGGGGCTCGCCAGCCAGCGGATCACCGCGGCGATGGCGGCCGGCGCGGTCCAGGTGGAGAAGTCGGCGTCGGGCATGGCCGTCCGGTTGCCGGGCGTGTCGATGGTCGTGGGCACGACGGCGTTGACTCGCAGCGCGGTGTCGGCGAGCTCCTTCTGGAGCGTCTCCGTCAACACGAGGACCGCGGCCTTCGACGCGCTGTACGCCCCCAGCGTGGCGGGTCGGTCGTACGCGGCCTGGGACGCGACGTTCACGATGCAGCCGCGTCCGCGGGCGCGCAGCGCCGGTAGCGCGGCGCGCGAGAGGGCGACCGCGGTGCGCACGTTCATGCGGTACAGAGCATCCCACTGTTCGAGGTCCGTCTCCCAGTGGGGCGTACCGCCTGCGAAGCCGCCTGCTCCATTGACGACCACCTCCAGATCGGGTGCGGCCGCGACCGCAGCAGCGGCACCTTCGGTCTCCGCTACGTCGGCCTGCAAGAGCACGAGTCGGCCGTTCGCAAGGGCGTCGGCGAAGTCGCGCTCCATGGCGGTCTTCTCCTGCGCCACGATCCAGGGCACCACGACCCGGTCGCCTGCCTCGAGAAAGGCCGTTGCGTTGGCCCGTCCCAGGGCGCCGGTTCCGCCACTCACCAAGACGTCGCGACGCGCATCCGTCATGCCCATCCTCCGGTTCCTGCGTGGGCGGCGATGCTACCTGCCCGCGGGCGCTGCGTCCGCAGCCAAGAGCTCGAGCGCGCGCTCGGCAAGGCGCCGCGCCGTCGGGTCGGCATCGCTGCCGGCCACCTCGCGCAGGCGTGCCGCCACGGCCGGCGGTGCGTCCATGAGGTTGGCGAGCGCCGTCAGCGCTGCGCGCCGTACCTGGGCGTCGGAGTCGCGGCTGGCAGCGAGCAGGGCGTGGGCGGCCTGGGGCACGTCCGGGGCCAGCTCGCGCAGGGCGTAGGCGGCCATGCGCCGGGTCTGGGCGCCTTCCCCGGCGCCGACGAGTCCGAGCAGGATGCCGAGCACTTCGGGATGTGCGCGGCCGGTCTCCACCACCAGACGCGCGGCGGCCCAGCGCACGCCGCCATCGGCGTGGGCCAGTCCGCCCAGCAGCGCCGGCAGGATGCGCTGCCCGGGCGGCTCGATTTCGGCGAAGGCGAACACCGCGAAGATGCGCTGGTTGGGGCTGCGGCTGCGCAGCGCCTTGGCCAGAGCCGGGTCTGGTCCGCCGCCCTTGCGCGAGATGCGAGCAAGGGCGTGTGCCGCGCTGCGCGCGACGCGCAGGTCTTCGTCGTCGAGGCGTTCGGCCAGGGCCCCGCCCAACAACACCGCGCTCGGGTCGTCGGGGGCCCGCTCGCAGGCGGCGCAGCGCACCGCAAAGTCCGGGTCGCGCAACTCCTCGGTGAGGCTCACACCAGCCGCCAACGAGCATGTTGCGGCTCGTCGTCCTCCGCGTCCTCGTGGGCGGCTCGGCCTTCGCGTTCGAGCTTGAGGAGATGCGAGGTGACCGAGAGTGCCGCCGCTCCGTGCAGCACCTCAGGCACGTCGGTGTAGACGCGCTTGACCACCTCGCGCACAGCACTCGGCCCCAGGGCGCCGAGCGCTTCGACGATCTGGCCTTCGCGGTCGTTGCGGTGGTCGATGTACTGGCGGATCTTCGCGCGTCCGTCCTCGATGAAGGGGCCGTGCGCCGGGTAGATGCGCTGGGGGCCCAGCGCGAGCAGGCGCTCGAGCGAGTTCAGGTAGTCGAGCAGGTCGCCGCCGTGCGCGGGAATCACGGTGGTGCCTACGCCCAGGACGTTGTCGCCGGAGAACAGCGCGTTCTCCTGCTCCAGCAGGAAGCACAGATGGTCTTCCGCGTGGCCCGGGGTGAAGACGGCTCGCAGGGTGGCGCCCTCGGTCTCCACGACGCTTCCGTCTTCGAGCGGGTGGATGTCGAGGGCGTAGTGGCCGTCCATCCCTTCGTGGGGAAGCTTGGACACGCGTGTTTCGCCGAAGCGCTCCATCACCTGGAGCACTCCTCCGATGTGGTCCGGGTGGCCGTGGGTGAGCACGATCTCCTGGAGCGCCTCGCAGCCGCTCTCTTCCATCGCGCGCTCCAGCACGGGCAGGTATTCGCTGACGCCCTGCCCGGTGTCGAGGAGGACGCGCACCGGGCCGGTGCCCACCAGGTAGGTGTTGGTGCCGGGACCCGTGAAGATGCCGGGGTTCTGTCCCAGCGCCACGGTCACGCGATCGGACCAGCGCGACACGTCGGGCAGGGTGAGTCCGATCATCGTGGGCTGCTGGTGTTCCGCCACGGCTCTAGTCCCCGGCTACGGTCATGCGTGCGATTCGCAGGCTCGGCGCCGCCACCCGGCCTTGCCAGACGAGGTCGCTGCCCACCGCGTCCACGCCCTCGAGCATCTTGCGCAGGTTCCCGGCGATGGTGATCTCCTCCACCGGGTAGGCGGGTCTTCCGTCTTCGATCCACATGCCGGCAGCACCTCGGGAGAAGTCGCCCGTCACGGGATTGAAGCCGTGTCCGAAGAGCCAGGTCACGAGGAGCCCCTCACGGGTGTCGGCCACGATGTCGTCGAGTGCGCCGGCTCCGGGTTCGATCCACAGGTTCGTCGGCCCCGCGCCCGGGGAGCCGCCCGCGCCGCGCGCCGCGTTGCCGGTGGAGGCCATTCCCAACTTGCGGCCCGAGTAGGTGTCGAGAAGGAAGGAGGCCAGGCGACCGTCCTCGATGACTACATTGCGCCGCGTCGGCAGGCCCTCACCGTCGAAGGGTTTGCTGCCGAGTCCGCCGGGCACGCGTCCGTCGTCCACCACCGTCACGAGCGGGCTGGCGACTACCTCGCCGAGCTCGTCACCCAGGAAGGATGCGCCCCGATACACCGATGAGCCGCCGACGCAGGCGGCGAGGTGCGAGAGAAGGGCGCGTGCGACCGTAGGCTCGAAGACCACGGGCACCTCGCAGGTGCGCACGCGTCGAGCGCCGAGTCGTGCGAGGGCGCGGCGTGCGGCGGTGCGGCCCACCTCGGCAGCGTCGTCCAGGTCCGACCAGCGCCGGGCCAAGCTCATCCAGTGGTCCACCTGCATGGAGCCGTTCTCGCAGGCGATGGGCACGGCGCTCACTGCGTGCGAGGCGGACGCGTACTCTGCGAGGAAGCCCGCGCTGTTTCCGTACACCCGCCGCGCGGTGTTCGAGTTCACCTCCGAGCCCTCGGAGTTGGCGATGCGCGGATCCACGGCCCGCGCTGCTTCCTCCGCGCGGCGCGCCGCGTCGATGCGTGCCTCCACGGACAGAGAAGCGTCTGCGGCGTCGAGCAGCGCCAGATCCGGGGCGTCTTCGGCAAAGCCGCCTTCGGGAAGGCCGGCGGCCGGATCCGCGGCGGTGGCCCGCGCCAGCGCGGCCGTCTCGCCGGCCATGCGCTCGACCGCAACCGCCGACAGGTCGCTGGTGGAGGTCACGGCGGAGCGGAAGCCGGCGCCGTCGCGCACGAGGGCGCGGATGCCGAGCACCCGCTCGCGGGACTGCTTGACCACGTCCACCTCATCATCGCGAACGCGCACTTCGACCGAGTCGTTTTCCACCAGGAGGGTGTCGGCCTGGTCGGCGCCGGAGCTACGCACCGCGCGCAGCGCGAGCTCGACGGCTTCGCGCGCCTCGAGCGGAGCCTGGGCCGCGCTCATCCCTCTGTGCCTCCGACGGTGATGTCGTCCACGCGGATGGTGGGAAGCCCGACTCCGACGGGCACCGACTGCCCGTCCTTGCCGCAAGTGCCCACGCCGAGGTCGAGTTCCAGGTCGTGACCGATGCGCGACACGCGGGTGAGCACGTCCGGGCCGTTGCCGATGAGCGTGGCTCCCTTCACCGGTGCGCCGAGCTTCCCGTTCTCGATCTTGTAGGCCTCGTTG
>CAXMOD010000015.1:0-4327 GCA_964194905.1 uncultured Desulfobacterales bacterium
GGTGCTTCCCGTCACCCGGTTCCCGCGCACGCGGAGCTCGAGGCGATCGCCCTTGTGGCGGTGGAGCATCAGCTGGATCGCGACGAGATTGCGTTCCAGCTGGTTGTCCTCCGCGAGGAGCGTGCTCGCACCGTTCAGAAAGATGCCCGTCCCGCCGAGATGGCCGCGAATCTCATTGCGTACGACGGTGAGCCTGGCGTCGAAGCCCAGGATGGCGTCGGTCTCATTGGAGTAGATGCGGTTGTCCTCGACCCGCACCGCCGCGTCGCGCGCGACGACCCCGAACTTGCCGTTGCGCAGCGTGAAGCCGACGATCCGCACCTCGACCGCAGCGTCCTCCCCGCCCTTCACTTCGAAGGCCGCACCGCGGCTCGAGATCACCGTCTTGGCGCGATGGATCGGATCGCTGCTGGCCAGGTACCAGGAAGCGACCGTCAAGCTCTTGCCCTCGATCTTGACCTTCTCGAAGTAGAATCCGGGCGCCACCAGGACCACGTCGCCGTCTCGGGCGGCATCCACCCCGGCTTGGATGGTCGGCTGCGCCTCGGGGACCCGGACGACGGAGCCACCTCCGGGAGCCTGAAACGGCTCCGGCAGCGGAGGCACGCCGCCGCACCCGGCCACCACCGTCAACGCCAACACTGCCAGGACTCGCCGCATCCCCCCTCCGCACCCCCCTTCGGCCGGGAAGGCGCGCCGATTCTCAGCAACCACGCCTTGAGCGTCAAGAGCGGATCCGCCGCGGCTTGACGGAGACGGATCGCCCCGGTACCCCCGCGCCATGTCGGAGCGCACAGCGAAGTCCCAAGCCCTGGTCCTGGCCAGCGCCTCACCGCGCCGGGTGGACCTCCTGCGAGCGGCGGGCTTTCCCGTGGACGTTCTCGCGTCCGAGGTTGACGAAACACCCTGGCCCGGCGAGGACGCGCGCAGTCAGGCCCAGCGTCTGGCCCTCGCGAAGGCCCGCGCGGTCGCCGAGCGCGTCGAGGCGACACGGGTCGTCCTCGGCGCCGACACGATCGTGGTCGTGGACGACGAGGCCCTAGGCAAACCTCGCGATCCCGAACACGCGGTGGCACTCCTCTCACGGCTCGTCGGGCGGCGTCACGTGGTGGCAACTGGGGTGGCCGTCTTGGCAGGACGCGAGGTGGAGCGCTTCTGCATCGAGAGCGCCGTCTGCATGCGGCACGCCAACGCCGACGAGATCCGTGCCTACGTGGCCACCGGAGAGCCCCTCGACAAGGCCGGCGCCTACGCCGTCCAGGGCGGCGGGCGCCGCTTCATCGAACGCATCGACGGGAGCGAGTCCAACGTGATCGGGCTCCCGATGGATGAGACGCGGGCCGCCCTCGCCCGCTTCGGCGTGTTCGCGCACTCCGCGTGCGACGGCGACAACGGATGAGCGGCGCGGCTGGCGCTCCCGAGTCGATCCGCGAGCGCGTAGCCGCCGTGCGTGCGCGCATCGCCGAGGCGGCGCGCCGCGCGGGTCGCGAGCCCGACGAAGTGACCCTCGTGGGTGCTTCGAAACGAATGCCCCGCGAGCTGGCCCTCGCGGCGGTCGAGGCGGGTGTAGAGCACCTCGGCGAGAACTACGTGCAGGAAGCCGCGAGCAAGATCGCCTGGGTGGCGGAGCGCGCGTCGCGGACGCCGACATGGCATCTGATCGGGCGACTCCAGCGCAACAAGGCGCGCGACGCGCTGCGCCTGTTCCAGATGGTCGAAACCGTGGACCGCCCCTCCCTCGCGCGCGAGCTGGCCCGGCGGGCCGAGGACGCCGGCCGAATCCTCCCGGTCCTGCTCCAGGTGAACCTCTCGGAAGAGCCCCAGAAGGCCGGCGCGGCGGCTGCGGACGTGCCCGCTCTGCTCGAGCTCTGTGGCGGCCAGGCCGGCTTGCGGGTCGAGGGCCTGATGACGATCCCCGCCCCCGAGGAGGACCCGGAACGGTGCCGCCCGGCCTTCGCCCGGCTGCGTGAGCTGTACGAGCGGCTGCGCGGGGAGCCCGGTGGCGAGCACCTGCGCGAGCTCTCGATGGGGATGTCGGGCGACTACGCCATCGCGGTGGAGGAAGGGGCCACCCTCGTGAGGGTGGGCACCGCGTTGTTCGGACCGCGGCCGGCCTGAGGGCGCCCCAGGGGGCCGCCAGGGCTCTGGGGTATGCTGTGCGGTCCTCGCCCCCCCAAGGAGTCCCCGTGGGAGACGCACTGCACGACAAGCGCATCGGGTTTCTGGGCGCCGGCACCATGGCCGAGGCCCTGGCCGGTGGCCTGGTGGCTGCGGGCTTCGCCAAGGACCGGGTGCTCGCCGCCGATCCCGACCCGGCGCGCCGTAGCCGCTTCGAAGAGGCCCTGGGCATCCGCAGCCTGGACGACAACACGGCCGTCGTCGCCGAGAGCGACCTGGTGGTCGTGGCCGTCAAGCCCGACAAGGTGCGCACCGTCCTGAACCGCCTGACTGGGGACCGTGAGAAGCCGCTCTGGATCTCGATCGCGGCCGGCGTGACCCTCGACAGACTGCGTTCGGCGCTCTCAGGAACCGCCCGCATCGTGCGCGCCATGCCGAACACCCCGGCCCAGGTGCACGCCGGCGCCACAGCGATCTGCTGCGGAGCCGCAGCTCGCGAGGACGACGTCGCGGCGGCGCGAGCTCTGTTCACGTGCGTCGGAACCGTGTGGGAGGCCCCTTCCGAGGATCTCCTCGATGCGGTCACCGGTCTGTCCGGGAGCGGCCCGGCCTACGTGTTCGTCTTCCTGGAGGCGCTGGCCGACGCCGGCGTGCGCATGGGCCTGCCCCGGGATGCAGCCAGCGAGCTGGCCGTCCAGACCGTGCTGGGCGCTGCGCGCCTCGCGGCCGAGAGCGGACTCCACCCGGCGCAGCTCAAGGACCAGGTGACCTCGCCCGGGGGCACGACCATCGCCGGGGTCGAGCGCCTGGAGGCCGGGGGCCTGCGCGCCGCGGTCTACGAGGCCGTCCGGGCCGCCACGGAGCGCTCGCAGGCGATGCGGGGACCCGAACAGCCGGGGCGCGGGCACTAGAGCGAAGCCGGGCCATTCCAGGCCCTCCCTGGCCCCCTGGGGGATGTGACGGGGCTCTCTCAAGCCGGCCGTGGACTTTGCCGATCCCCTGCCTGCGGGTGACATGTGCCCGCCAGGTCGGAGGGAATCCCATGCGCATGACGCCGCTCGACATCCAGAACCACCGCTTCGGCGCCCGCTGGCAGGGCTACGACAAGGCCGAGGTGGACGCCTTCCTGGAGCTTCTCGCCCAGGACTACGAGTCGCTGGTGCACGAGGTGGAGCTGTTGCGCGAGACCGTGCGCAGCCAGGAACTCAAGCTGACCGAGCTCCAGGCCAACGAGGGAATCCTGCGCGAGACGCTCACCACAGCCCAGGGGCTGGCCGAGGATTTGAAGAAGACGGCTGCGAAGGAGGCCGAGATCCGCATCGGCGAGGCGGAAGTGCGCGCCGAGAAGATCCTCGATGCCGCCCATCGCCGCGCCGCCCACCTGGCCGAGGAAATCCGCGAGATGAAGGGCGTCCGCACCCGCCTGGCAGCAGCGGTCCGCTCCACCATCGAGACTCACCTCGCGCTCCTCGAGGGGCTCGCCGCCCCGGACGAGCAGGAGACCGGCGAGGCGAAGATCGCCTACCTTACGCCGGCCCGGCGCGCCGCCGGGAACGGCGAGAGCGCTTGACGGGCGAAATCCAGGCCTTAGACATCAGCAGGTCGAGGGATGGCGTGGCCTTCTGGATCCACGTCACGCCCCGGGCCCGCCACCGGCGGGTGGGGGGCACCCACGGCGGAGCGCTTCGGGTGCGCGTGGACGCCCCGCCGATCGAGGGCCGTGCCAACGACGCCTGCTGCCGCACCCTGGCGGAGGCCTTGGGGGTGGCAGCGTCGGCGGTGGCCTTGGAAGCGGGAGCCCGCGGCAGACGCAAGCGCGTCAGGGTGACCGGCGAGGCCGCAGCTGTGGAGCAGCGACTGCGATCGCTGGCCGAGGCGGATGGGAACGAGGGGTAGAGCGATGCCGACCTACGAGTATCTGTGCAGAGCCTGCGACCACGAGTTCGAGCGTGTCCAGCGCATCACCGAGGATCCGGTCAAGACCTGCCCCAGCTGCAAGAAGCGGAAGGTCGAGCGCCTCATCTCCCAAACGTCGTTCGTCTTGAAGGGCGGCGGCTGGTACAACGACCTCTACGCGAGCAAGAAGGGCGACTCCGGCAAGGACGACGCCGACAAGAGCGGGCCGGCCGCCGAGTCCAAGGGCGACGAGGGCAAGGGCTCCAAGGATTCGAAGGACCCCAAGGACTCGAAGGACCCCAAGGACTCGAAG
>CAXMOD010000016.1:0-7602 GCA_964194905.1 uncultured Desulfobacterales bacterium
AAGCCGGCTTCGTCCACACGGCCGGTGCCCTGCACCAGGTGGGTCACGCCCACGTCGGCGTAGGCCGCGAGCTTCGCGCGCGCGGCGGGCGCGTCGTCGAGGGGAAGCGCCGTCATCACCGCCACCGGTGCGCCCGGCGAGCCTTCACGCAGCGCGCGGATGTGCGGGGCCAGCGCGTCGGGCTCCCCACCCATGGGCATCCAGCCCGCACCGAAGCGCCGCGCACGCTCCAGCGCGTGCGGCGGTGCGCCGCCCACGAAGATGGGCGGCTGTGCCGGGCGGGGGCGGAACAGGAAGCGTTGACCGTTGCGCTCCACTTCATCGTCGGCGAAGGCGCGCACCAGGAAGTCGAGCGTGTCGTCGGTGCGAGCGCCGCGCTCCCCGCGCGGCACACCCAGCGCGCGGAACTCGGGCTTCATCCAGCCCACGCCGACTCCCAGCAGGAGCCTCCCGCCCGAGAGCTCCTGCAGCGTGGCGACCCACTTGGCCGTCGGGAGTGGCGGCCGGTAGGGAAGGATCAGGACCCCGGTGCCGAGACCTATGCGCGACGTCTGACCCGCCAGGAAGGTGAGGGTCGCCAGGGGATCGAGGTAGCGCCCCTCGCTGCCCTCGGCGTCGTCCGGAGGGATGGCGACGTGATCGGTCACCCACAGCGAGCCGAGCCCCGCCTCCTCTGCCGCACGCGCACCGCTCACGAGAAAATCGCGCGTGGCCCTGGGACCCATGTTGCGAAGCACGATGCCGAGGTGCATGCGGCTATGATACCCGGATGGCGACGAAGGTTCCGCGCAACACGGTGGTGCTGCTTCTCGACAGCCTGAACCGCCACATGCTCGGCGCCTACGGCGGGAGTGAGTTCGACACCCCGGAGCTCGACGCCTTTGCGCGGGGCGCACTGCGCTTCGACCGCCACGTCTCCGGGTCGCTCCCGTGCATGCCCGCGCGCCACGACATCCTGGTCGGCGCGCTCGACTTCCTGTGGCGGCCGTGGGGCTCCATCGAGATCTGGGAGTGCGCCATCACCCGCGTCCTGCGCGAGGCGGGGGTCACCACGATGTTGATCTCGGACCACCCCCACCTCTTCGAGACCGGCGGCGAGAACTACCACACGGATTTCAGCGCGTGGGACTACCAGCGCGGCCACGAGAGCGACCCCTGGCGCACGCGTCCTGACCCGAGCTGGGTGGGAGCACCCAGCTTCGGGCGCGGCTGGACCCCCTACGACAACTCGCGCGGCTGGTTTCGCGGCGAGGAGGACTTCCCGGGCCCCCGCACCATGACGGCGGCGGAGCGCTGGCTCGACGAGAACGCCGGACACCACGAGCGCTTCCTGCTCTTCGTCGACGAGTTCGACCCCCACGAGCCGTTCGACACCCCGGAGCCGTACGCCTCCATGTACGACGCGGAGTGGGAAGGGCCGCATCTGATCTGGCCGCCCTACGGGCGCGACCAGGTGGCCTTGGGCCACATCGACGCACGCCAGGCCCGCCAGATCCGCGCCAGCTACGGCGCCAAGCTCACCATGATCGATCGCTGGGTCGGGCGCGTCTTCGCCGCGCTCGACCGCAATGACCTCTGGAACGACACCGCGGTGATCGTGTGCACCGATCACGGCCACTATCTGGGCGAACAGGATGTCTGGGGGAAGCCGGCCGTCCCGATCATGCGCCCGTTGGGGAATACGCCGTTCTTGGTGCGCTGGCCCGGCGTCGAGGCCGGCGCCGTCGACGCGCTGACAACCAATGTGGACCTCTTCGCCACGCTCTGCGACGTCTTCGGCATAGAAGTCGCGCACCGCACCCACGGCCGCAGCCTGGTTCCACTGATCCATGGCGAAGCGCGGCAGGTGCGCGAGCACGCGCTCGCCGGCGTGTGGGGCCGCGAGGTGACTCTCTTCGACGAGCGCCACAGCTACGCGCGCGCGCCCGCCGCGAAGAACGAGCCGCTCAGCATGTGGTCGAACCGCTGGTCCACCATGCCCGTGCCGCGGCTTCCCCAGCTGCGGCTGCCGCTTCCCGACGAACGTGCCGCGCTCGACCGCATGCCCGGTTCCAGCGTACCGGTCATCCGCCAGCCGTTCCGCGCGAGCGATTTCCTGCCCTACTGGGGCTACGGCGAATTCGTCGGCACGCGCCTCTGGGACCACGCGGAAGACCCGGACGAGGAGCGCAATCTCGCCGGCACGCCGCTCGAAAAGCAGCTGGCGGAAAAGCTGCGTTCCGCGCTCCAGGAGGTGGAGGCGCCGGACGACCAGCTCGTGCGCCTGGGCCTCGACTAGGGCTACCCGTACGGGTCTCCACCGAATGTGGGGAAGCCCGTGAGGCGTGTGCCCGCGGTGAGCCCTCCGTCGATCACGATGTGCGAGCCGGTGATCGCGGAAGAGTCGTCACTCGCCAGGAAAAGAACGAGGTTCGCGACCTCGCGGGGCTCGATCACGCGTCCCAGGGCGTGCTGGTCCGCGATCTCCTGCCTGGTGTGGTTGCCCACCTCGACCACCAGGTCGAGAAGCGGCGTATCCACCGCGCCGGGGCAGATGGCGTTGGCGCGGATCTTCTTGCGCCCGTATTCGATGGCGACGCTGCGCGTGAGGTTGAGCACTCCCGCCTTGGCCGCCGAATAGGGCGCAGACAGAATCTCGGCGAAGAGCCCATCCACCGAGGAGGTGTTGACGATGGATCCTGCCCCGCGCTCCAGCATCGCCGGGATGGCGGCCTTGCAGCCGTAGAAGACTCCGTCGAGCATGACCGCCAGGCTCTTGCGCCAGACGTCCGGGTCGATGTCCGCCACGTAGCCGCCGCCGCTCCAGGCGGCGTTGTTGTGCATGACGTCGAGGCCGCCGAACTCCGAGCATGCGAAAGCCACGCTGCCCTCGAGCTCGGCGAGCTGCGTCACGTCGCAGTGTCGGTAGGCGACGCGCAGCCCCTCTCCTGCCAGACCCTTCGCGAGCAGCTCGCCCTTCTCGTCCTGGATGTCCGCGATGACCAGCGCAGCGCCCTCTTCGGCCAGGCGCCGCACGGTCGCGGCCCCGATTCCCGAAGCGCCGCCGGTCACGATCGCCACCTTTCCCTCGATGCGTCCCATCAGGTCACCTCCGCGCAGCGGACCAACGCGTCCGCCAACGTGGTCTCTTGCACGCCGGGCTCCTCCACCACCCCGAGCAGCCATTGGGGCCGTTCGCTGGCGCACACCAGGATGGGAGTCTCCAGTTCGGAGAGATGCGTCGCCTGGCGCACGTAGGCCGTGGCGTAGTCGGGCGGGCGCACGTCGGTGGAGAGCTCCACCAGCGCCAGCGGGTCCGGCGGCGCCACAGCGGACGGATCGGCGGTGAGGATCTGGGGCGTGCCCGGCAGCGCGCTGCCCCCCGCCATGCCCGGACCGTCGCGCAGGATGGCGCCGCGTACCTGCTTGGGGCGCGCGCCCGCCAGCAGGAGCGCGATGTAGGCGCCGAGCCCGCGCCCGACCAGGGTGGCGCCACCCAGGTGAGCCAGCGCGTGGTCCGCATCCGCCATGAGAAGCTCGCAGGTATAGCCGCCTCCCTGCGGCACCGTCGAGGCTCCGTGACCGGTGAAGTCGAGGGCAGAGATCGGACCGGGCCAGCCGGCCAGCTCCTCGGGCAGCGTGGACGGCGAGCGTTCGGCCAGCGCGTGCAGCAGCAGCAGCGCGCGGCCGCGCCCGGCGCGCAGCTCGTGCAGCGCCAGGCGGATGCGGTAGTGCTCGAGCCAGTGGATCACGAGAGGAAGTCCAGGACCAGCCCCGCGACGCCCTGCGGATGCTCGATGTGGACGAAGTGCCCCGCATCCGGATACTCCACCAGTTCGGCCTGGCGCGGCAGGTGGTGCTCCAGATCACCCTTGCCGGTGCCCCACCCCATCGTCTCCGTCACCGTGGCCAGGATGCCGAGCAGCGGCACGGGGAATCCGGGCAGCCGCTGAAGGTACCAGTCGGGCCGCCATGGACCGAAACCTCCCGGGCGCATGATCGGGTCGAGCTTCCAGCGCCAGCCGTCCGCGTCTTCGCGCGCGCCGACGGAGACCAGGTAGCGCAGCCAGTCCTCGCTGAGCCGCGGGTTCATGCGCCCACGCCGCTGCGCCAGCTCCTCCACCGTGCCGGGCTTGCGCATCAGGTCGCCGGCCCCGTGGCGCCGGTCGAGCCAGGAGCTGATCTCGGTCTCGCGCATGCGCGAGCGCTCGTGGTCCGCCACGTCGGGCGCGCGGAAGCGCGACGGCATGCCGTCGATGTTCACGTAGCGCGTCACCCGGTGGGGCCGCGCTTCGCAGAGCTGCATCAGCACGGCGCCACCCTTGCTGTGGCCGAGCATCGGGATCGGCGCGGTGGTGACCGAGTTGAGCACCGCCAACGCGTCGCGCATGTCGGCCTGCCAGGAGTAGAGCGGCGCGTGCTCCGAGTCGCCGTGTCCGCGGTGGTCCCAGGACACCACCCGGTAGCCGGCGTCCGCCAGCAGCGGGGCGAAGACGTCGAAGGTGCCCGCGAAGTCGAAGCCGCCGTGGGCCAGCAGGATCGGCGTGGCGCACGCGTCGCCCCACTCGTAGACGGCAAGGGAGATGCCGTCGCAGTCCACGCTGCGCCGCCGGTCGGGACGGCGCGCACCAGGGTACGCGGGGGGCTCGGTCATGGCCCCCGAGAATAACGCCTCGGCGCGGGCTTGTTAGCCGGCCCCGTTGCCCGGCGCGCGGTCTCCGATGACCTTGGTGGCCAGCGCCAGCATCGATGAGATCTCCGACAGATTGGCGGGCACCACCAGGGTGTTGGCTTCCTTGGCCAACTGGCCGAACTGCGTCACATACTGCTCGGCCACGCGCAGCTGCATCGCCGCGTCGCCGCCCGGGGTCGAGAGCGCCTGGGCCACCTGGCGCAGGCCCTCGGCGGTGGCCGACGCCACGGCCAGGATCGCCTGGGCCTCCCCCTCGGCCTCGTTGATCTGCTGCTCGCGCGTCGCCTCGGACTCCTTGATCACGCGCTGCTTCTCGCCCTCGGCCTTGTTGATCTCAGCGTCGCGGACGCCCTCGGAATCGAGGATGACCGCGCGCTTCTCGCGCTCGGCGCGCATCTGCTTCTCCATGGCCTCGATCACGTCCCCGGGCGGATTGATGTTCTTGATCTCGTAGCGAAGCACCTTCACACCCCACGGCGCCGTCGCCTTGTCGAGCTCTTCCACCACGTTGGCGTTGATCATGGCGCGCTCTTCGAAGGTGCGGTCGAGGGCGATCTTGCCGATCTCGCTGCGCAGTGTGGTCTGGGCCAGCTGCGAGATCGCGAAGACTTAGTCCATGATGCCGTAGGAGGCGAGCTTGGCTTCCATCACCTGCATGTAGAGGACGCCGTCCACTCCCACCTGCACGTTGTCGTTGGTGATGCAAACCTGCTCGGGGATGTCGGTCGCGATCTCCTTCAGCGAGTGCCTGTAGGCGATGCGCTCGATGAAGGGGATCAGCACGTGAAAGCCGGCGCGCAACGTGCGGCTGTAACGACCGAGGTTCTCGACGACGTAGGCGTTCTGCTGCGGGACCACGGTGGCTGTCTTGGCGACCACGACGATCGCCAGCAGCACGATGGCCAGTACGGCGAAGGTGAAGGGGTCCATGCTCAGTCCTCCTTGCGAACCTGGAGCACGAGCCCCTCGGTCCGTTCGACCTTGACGCGCTCGCCCGCTTCGATCGGGATGTCGCCGGCGTTGTGCGCGGACCACGGCGTGCCGCGCAGCTCCACCTGGCCCTTGCCCCCGGGCTCGATGGGCCCGCGCGCGACACCGACCTCGCCTTCCACGTTGTCGGGGAGGTCTTCGACGCCGGCGCGGATCTTTTCGTAGAGACGCTCGCGGAAGAAGCCCAGCGACACCAGCGCGAGGCCTGCGAACGTGAGCCACTGCCCCCACACCGGAAGCTCGACACCGCCCAGACCCGCCATCCCGACCAGCAGCGCCGACGCGCCGAGGAAGACCAGGTAGAACTCCATGTCCACGAAGCCCATCTCGGCCACGAAGAGCATGGCTCCCAGCGCGATCCAGCCCCACCAGGGCATGGCGACTCCTTGTCTTGCTAAAGTTGGAGCGGGGGGAGTTCCGGCTGCGTCTTCGGCCGGACCTCCAGGGGCCTTGATAGGGAAGTTGCGCGTCGGTGTGGGGTCCGGCCCCTACCTCTCTCTCTCCGCACGCACCGCGAACTTCTCCTCGGGCGAGTAGACCAGGCCGCGGCGCCCGACCAACGCGAACCAGAGCAGCCCGGCGGCGTACCAGAGGGCCGCGCCGAGCGCGACCTGCTGGTAGACCGGGTCCACCACGAAGAGCGCCACGAGGGTCACCGCCGCGATGCTGAGGGCCGCGGCGGCGCCCGCGATGCCAAGCGGGCTGCGATAGGGCCGCTCGATGTGGGGCATCCGCACGCGCAGCAATATGAACGACACCATCTGCAGCACGTACGCGATGACCGCGCCGAACACCGCCAGGTTGAGGAGCACCGCGCCCACCGGATGCTTCGGGCCCAGCAGGTGGATCGCGACCGCGGCTCCGTAGCCGACCGCCGCGCCGGCGATCAGGGCCACGTGCGGGGTCTGGCGCGTGGGATGGGTGATCGAAAGCCAGCGCGGGAAGTAGCCGGCGCGCGAGAGCGAGTAGATCTGGCGCCCGTACGCGAAGATGATCGCGTGGAAGCTCGCAACGAGTCCCGCCACCGCCACGAGCGCCAGCGCGCGCGCCCCGATTCCCGCGCCGAAGATCGTGCGCAGACCCTCGAAGAGGGGTTCGTCGGAAGTGCCCAGCACGGCGGCCCCCGGCGCGATTCCGGTGTTCAGGATCAGCGTCAGGAAGGCGCACACCACCAACGTGGCCAGACCCAGCAGGATGCCGCGCGGCATGTCGCGGCGCGGATCGTGGGACTCCTCGGCGGCCAGCGGAAGCTGCTCGATGGCCAGGTAGAACCAGATCGCGAACGGAAGCGCCGCCAGGACGCCGCGCCACGAGAGGGCGGGCCCCGGCGCGATGGCCCAGCGCGCGAGGTCGAGGTGCCGGAGCGCGCCGATCCAGAACACCACCAGGATGGCCAGGGCCACCAGCGTCACGACCACGGTCACGCGGAAGGTCGTCTCCACGCCCCAGATGTTGAGGCCGACGAAGACCGCGTACGCCCCAAGCCACCAGAGGGGCGCCCAGGCGTCCGGCGTCCCGAAGATCGCACCCAGGTAGCCGCCGATTCCGACGACGATCACCGCCGGCGTGAAGATGTACTCCATGTTCTCGGCGAGTCCGGTGATGTAACCGCCCCAGGGCCCCATCGCGGAACGCGCGAAGGAGTAGGCGCCGCCGGTGTGCGGAAGCGCCGGCGACATCTCGGCGATGGAGAAGCACAGGCCCGCGTACATCACCGTGATGATCAACGTGGCCACGAGCAGACCGCTGAAGCCTCCCGCCGCCAGACCGAAGTTCCAGCCGAAGAAGTCGCCGGAGATCACCGCCCCGACGCCGAGCGCCCAGAGCGAGCCGACCCGCGCGTGGCGGCGCAGGCTGCGGCGCTCGAAGTAGACCGCCTCGACCTCGACGTACTCGACGCCGACCGTGCGCGGCCCGCGCCGCTCGCTCATGCGTCGCCG
>CAXMOD010000017.1:0-18020 GCA_964194905.1 uncultured Desulfobacterales bacterium
ATGGTGACCTCGGGCGTGCGCATCGGAACGCCGGCCGTCACCACCAGCGGCATGCGCGAAGCCGAGATGCGCGAGATCGCCGCCCTGATCACGCGCGCGCTGGAACGCCCCGGGGATGTGGATGCGCTGGATGCGGTGCGCGCCGACGTGGAGACGCTGTGCCGGCGCTTCCCGCTCTACGTGTCGCGCTGGGACGACTCCCGCTAGATGCGTTGCCCGTCCTGCGGCGACACGCAGACGCGGGTCATCGACTCGCGGCTGGTCCGCGAGGGCTCCGAGATCCGGCGTCGCAGGGAGTGCGTGGAGTGCGGACGGCGCTTCACCACGCGCGAGCGCCCGGACGAAGCGCTTCCCAAGATCGTCAAGAAGGACGAGCGTCGCGAGGACTACACGCGCGAGAAGCTGGTGAGCAGCCTGCAGAAGGCCTGCCAGAAGCGCCCCCTCTCGGTGGATGCGCTGGAGCGCCTGGTCGATCGCATCGAAAAGCGCCTTCAGGAGCTGGGCGAAAAGGAGGTGGCGAGCTGGCGCCTCGGCGACTGGGTCATGGAAGAGCTGATGCGGCTCGATGCGGTGGCCGCGGCCCGCTTCGCATCGGTGTTCCGAGACTTCCAGGGGGCTGAGGACTACGCGAAGTTCTTCGCGTCGCTGCGCGAGCGCCACGAGTGAGCCCGGAGGAGGCGATGCGGCGTGCGCTCTCGCTGGCGCGCCGCGCGCGCGGCCGTACGTGGCCGAACCCCGCAGTGGGCGCCGTTCTCTGGCGCGGCGACCGCATCCTCGGCAGCGGCGCGACGCGGCCCCCGGGCGGCCCCCACGCGGAGATCGTGGCGTTGGCCGCGGCGCGCCGTCGCCACGGCGCCGCGGCCGTGAGGGGTGCATCTCTTGCGGTGACCCTCGAACCCTGCAACCACGTCGGGCGCACCGGCCCCTGCAGCGAGGCGATTCGCGATGCGGGAATCCGGCGCGTGTTCGTCGGCGTGCGCGACCCGGCGCCCCACGCTTCGGGCCGCAGTCTGCGCCGGCTGCGCGCCGCCGGTGTGCGCGTGCAGGTCGGGGTTCTCGCCGACCCCTGCCGCGATCAGCACCGCGGTTTTCTGTCGGTGCACGAGCGCGGCCGGCCGTTCGTCACCCTCAAGCTGGCGGCGAGCCTCGACGGGCGCATCGCGACCTCGGCCGGCGACTCGCGCTGGATCAGCGGTCCCGAAGCCCGCGCGTTCGTGCACCGGCTGCGCGGGGAGACGGACGCCGTGGCGGTCGGGGTGGGAACGGCCCGGGCCGACGACCCCGAGCTGACGGCGCGGCGCGGGACGCGCGTCGTGCACCGCCCGGCCCGGGTGGTCTTCGACACCCGCCTGCGGCTGGATGCGAAGGCGAAGCTGCTGGGCGGTGAAGGGCCCGTCTTCGTCGTCTGCGGCCGCGAGGCGTCAGTGGCGCGCCGGCGCACCCTCGAGCGGGCCGGTGCGCACGTGTTGCCGGTCCGCACGGCCACGGGGCAGGTGCGGGTGGCCTCCGCGCTGGCCCGTCTCGCCCGGGAAGGGCTCACCACCCTGCTCGTGGAAGGCGGTGGCGCCCTCGCCGCTTCCTTTCTGGAGGCCGGGCTGGTGGACGAACTGCACTGGTTCGCATCCCCTAAGCTCCTGGGTGGAGACGGCGTCGCGGCGCTGGGGCCCCTGGGCGTGCACCGCCTGGCGGGAGCCCCGGTCCTCCGCGAGCCGCGCATCCGGAAGTTGGGAGACGACGTGCACGTGTGTGGGCGCATCGAAACCGGGCGACGCGGGCGTCGTCGATGAAGCTCTATCCGGCGCGCTGCGAGGCCAGCGATTGCCGCTTCGCGGTGGTCGTATCGCGCTACAACCATCTCATCTCCACACGGCTCCTGGATGGGTGCCTGGCCGAACTGCGCGAGCGCGGTGCCGGTGACGAGCAGGTGCACGTGGTCTGGGTGCCGGGCGCCTTCGAGATCCCCCAGGTAGCGCGCAGCCTGGCGCAGTCACGGCGCTACGATGCGGTAGTGACCCTGGGCGTCGTCATCCGCGGCGGCACGCCGCACTTCGACTACGTGTGCAGGGCAGTCACGGACGGCGTGCGCGAGACGGTGCGTGACACCGGCGTTCCCGTGGCCTTTGGCGTGCTCACCTGTGACGACGTGGACCAGGCATTGGCGCGTTCCGGCGACGACGGCGAGAACAAGGGCCGTGAAGCGGCGCAGGCCGCGGTCGAGATGGCGTGCCTCATCCCGCTCCTGGACAAGCCGCCCGAGGAGCCGTCGTGAGTCGCGTGCGCACCGCGCCCCGGCGGCGTTCGCGCGAAGCGGCGCTCCAGGTGCTCTACGCCCTCGACGTGGCTCGTCGCGCTGGCGAGCCGTCCGCGCAGGAGGTGTTCGAGAGCGCCGCGGCCCACTTCGAGCTGCCCGAGGGCGCGCGCGCCTTCGCCAAGGAGCTGGTCCTCGGCGTCGTGGAGCGGCGCGCCGAACTCGATGCGCGCATCACCGCTCAGGCCGCCAACTGGCGCGTGGAGCGCATGGCGGCGGTCGATCGCAACGTACTGCGCCTCGCGACGTTCGAGATGGCGTTCCTCGACACCGCGGCCCCGGTGGTCATCGACGAGGCAGTGGATCTCGCGCGTCGCTTCGGTAGCGAGCGCTCGCCCGCGTTCGTGAACGGAGTGCTCGACGCGGTGGCGCGTCACGAAGGCGGTGCCCGGTGAGCTGCCGTCTGCGCGTCTCGTTGGAGACCCAGGCCTTCGACCGGGTCGAAGCGGATGTGGCGGTCGCCACCTTCTTCGAGAGCGATCGCCCGCTGCGCGGCTGCGCCGGACGCGCCGACTGGCGCCTTTGCGGTCTGCTTTCGTCGCTGGTCGGGCAGGGGAGAATGGCCGGGGGCGTCGCGGACGCGCTTCTGGTGCCGACCGGCGGTCGCCTGCGTGCGCCGCTGCTGCTGGCCGTCGGCCTCGGCAGCCCGACCGGCTTCGGCGCAGCCCAGATCAGCGAGGCCACCCGTGCGGCCGTGACCCGGGTGCTCGACCTGGGCGCCCGCTCCGCCGGTCTCGGCATCCCGGGCGAGTGGATCGGCGCGGTGCCCGCCCGGCCCGCCGCCGAGGCTCTGGCCCGGGGTGCCTTGGAAGCGGTGGCCCCGCGGGGGGGCTGGTTCCATCTCGGTCTCCTGGTCTCGGAGGCCTCCGCCGGTCGGGCCCTGCGCGGCCTCGAGGCGGCCGGCGCGCGGGCCCGGGCCGCCGGGGTGGATCTCCAACTGCCGGACCTCGCTCCCGAACCGATCCGCCGCACGCCTTCGGCACCCCACTCCGGCGGACCCGTTTCCCCTGCACCGGGCCGCGCTTAGGCGCGCAGCGGGCCCTGCGGCCCGCTGCGAAAAGGCGTCTTAAGTCCACGATCCTCCTGCCGATTCATCAACCTGGATTCGTGCGGGAGTGAGGGGACGGCCCCTCCGCCGCACTGGTATGCGGAGGCGCGGATGAGTCTGGTCGGGAGCCTCGAAGACCTCGGGCTCGGCGACATTCTTCAGATCATCAGTCTTTCCCGGAAGTCGGGGGTGCTCGTGCTCCGCTCCGACCACGGGGAAGGCGAGGTGCTGTTCAGGGACGGGCGCGTGTGCGGCGCTGCCTGCAAGGGGGGCCCCTCGGACCTGCGAACGCTGCTGGTGGGTGGCCGCCATCTCTCCGAGGAGGAGTTCGTAGGTGCGGTCAGCACAGCCCGGGCCGGCGACGTCGATCTCGAGTTCGCGCTGGTCGCATTGCCCTCGCTGGGGCGCGAGCGTCTCGATGCGCTCAAGCAGGACAACGTGCAGGCGGCCGCGTTCACGATGTTCGCGTGGCCGGCCGGCGACTTCAGCTTCGAGGTCCGCGAGGAGTTCGACTCGATCGATCCCGAGCTCTGCGTCGAGCCCGGAATCGATGCCCAATACCTGGCGATGGAAGGCGCGCGGCTGCGGGACGAGGCGGATCGCGACGAGGAGGTGGATCCCGACGCCGATCCCATGACGAGCTTCGCAGACCTCGGCGCCGAGCTGCGCGAGAGCGACGAGCCCGCAGCGCCGATGGAACTCGAGACGGTGGCCGAGCCGTTCGACGAGGGCGATCTGCCCGAGGCGCGCCCCGCGCCCGAGCCGGTCGAGGAGGCCGTGACTGAGCTGGAGCTGGAGCCGGAGGCTCGGGTCGATGTCGCCGAGGAGATCGCACTCGTCACCGCCGAGCGCGTAGGGAACGCCACGGAAGCGGTGGTCGAGCTCAGCGACGCGGACGCGGTGTTCGAGGAGGCCGACGCCGTGGTGGCCGCTCGCTTCGAGACCGAGGTGGCGCCGGGCGAGACGGAAGCGGAAGAGAGCGCGGAGGCGATCGCCGCCGAGGAAACGGCCGCCGGTCCACGTTCGGATACGCCCGTGGTGGTCGTGGATCCGGACCTCGGCGTACTGGAATGGGCGAAGGCCGTGCTCTCCAAGGACCACACACAAGTCCACATCTTCCAGAAGACCGAGCTCGCGATCGCGCGCATCCGCCAGTACCTGGTACGCCGCCGGACACCCCTCGTGCTGCTCGCCGAGGACGTCCCCGCGGATCCCAACAGCGGGGCGAGCTCCCCGGCGGAGCTGATCGAGCGACTGCGCGCCCAGGCGCCGCGCATCAAGGCGGCGGTGCTCACCGATCACCCCGAAGCGCCCACCTGGGACTTCGCCGACGGCGTGATGGGACGGCCCAACCAGACCGATCTCCATCACCCGCGCCGCGCTCCTGTGGTCTTCGACCTGAGCGAGGCGCTGCGCGCCGCCGTGCGCGGTCTGGATGCGGGCGAGATCCGTGCGACCGGAGCGGGCGACGGCGATCCCATGACTCGCCTCAAGGAGGCCAGCAAGCGTCTTCGCGAGGCTGCGCCCCGCGGCGAGATCATCCCGGTGGTGATGCAGTTTGCCGCCGAGCACTTCTCGCGCGTCGCAATATTCCTGGTGCGCGACGAGGAGGCCGTGGGCATGGCCGGCCTCGGGCTCGAAAAGGCCGGTGGCCCCGACAACGCGCACGTGGCGCAGGTGGCCATACGAGCCGATGAGCCGGCCTGGTTCCGAGCCGTGCTGGGCGGGGAGGGGGCCGTCCGCGGGGCGCCCGAAGATGCCGGCGACCGCGCCCTGGTGGCCCTGCTGGGCGACCGGGCCCCGGCGGAAGCCTACGTGGCGGCCATCGAATCCGGCGAGCGGGTGGTGGCGCTGCTCTACGCCGACAACCTGCCGGACGACACCTCGCTGGGCGACACCGGGGCCCTCGAGGTGGTCCTCCACGAGGCCGGATTGGCCCTCGATCGCGCCGCCCTGGCGCGACAGCTGGCCGAGGTCGAGCAGCGCTCCAGGTAGGCGTCCAGGGGTCTTCCCCGAGGGCACCAGGGGCCCCGCGAGGGCTCCGCCCGGGCTCTTCCCGAGGATGCGCGAAGCCCCTCAAGTCCTCGCCTCGTCTCAAGAACCCGGCCCAGCAGCCGATAGATCCAGGGGCCCCCATACCCACTGGCCTACCGCGGAGGGAACGGCGTGCAACGCGTCCTGATCGTTGAAGATTCCGCCACGATGCGAGCGCTGCTGGCGTCCACACTCGAGGGTCTGGGTGACGGGGTGGAGATCCACGAGGTCGAGAGCGGCTTCGAGGCGTTGCGCCGCATGCCGCGCGAAGCGTTCGATCTCATCGTGACCGACATCAACATGCCCGACATCAACGGGCTCGAGCTGGTCTCGTTCGCCAAGACGAGCGACGTGTACCGCGAGATCCCGCTGATCATCATCTCGACCGAGGGCTCGGAGCGCGATCGCGAAAAGGGTCTGGAGCTGGGTGCGGACGCGTATCTGGTCAAGCCGTTCGATCCGGACCGGCTGGTGGAGATCGCTCGCGAGCTGCTGAAGAAGCGCGGCGAGGAGGACTAGCCGGTGGCGGCCCGCCGCTCCCGCTCGCGTTCCCGGCGCAGCAAGGCGTACCGGGAGTTCGTCTCCGAGGCCGAGGAGATCCTCGAGCGCATGCGTTCGGATCTCTCCGACCTGGCCGATCAGCGCGCGGGCGACGGAGACGTGGACCCTGAGCTGGTGAACTCGCTCTTCCGCTCCGCCCACTCGCTCAAGGGCCTGGCGGGCATGTTCGGTCTGGACGGTCTTTCGGAGCTCGCGCACCACCTGGAAGACGTGCTCGACGGCATGCGCCTGGGCCGGGTGGCGCTCGACTCGCCGGTGGCCGTGCTGATGGACGAAGCTGTCGCGCTGTTCGCGGCCGAGATGAGCCACCTCGATGACCCGAAGCAGTCGGTCGAGACCTCGGAAGCCGTCACCGAGCTGGTGGGACGCATCGACGTGGCCGTTCGCGAGCCCGCCCCGCCGGCGAACGACCTCGACGGGCTGGACCTGGACCCGGCGATGCTGCGCGCGCTCACCGAGTACGAGGAGCACCGCCTGCGCGAGAACCTGAGCCGCGGTCGCCACATCGTGCTCGTGGAGGCCACGTTCGAGATCCTCGCCTTCGACGAGGGGCTCGCCGAACTCTCCGAGGCCGTGCGTGAGACCGGGGAAGTGCTGTCTACGCTGCCCTCACCGGGCGCCGCACCCGATTCGCAGATCCGCTTCGGGCTCCTGTCCGCTTCGGATCTGGACGCGGACAGCCTGCGCAAGCGGATCGACTTTCAAGACGCCTCCGTGCGCAGCGTGTGGGCCCCCGACGCCAACGCTGCCGTACCCGCCGCGGCCGCGACGTCGGCGAAGCCCCACGGGGCGGATGGCGCCGCCGAGGAGCCCGCTCCGGATCTCCACGCCGAGGCCGCAGAGATCGAGTCTCTCAAATCGATCAGCGACACGGTCCGCGTCGACATCCGCAAGCTCGACGAGCTGATGAACCTGGTCGGCGAGCTGGTCATCCAGCGCGGCGCGGTCGGCTCGATCGCCCGACGTTTGCGCTCCGATCCGTCCACGGCCCGCGCCGGGCTCGAGCTGGACAAGGTCCACAAGCTGCTGGACCGCAAGATCCAGGACCTCCAGTCGGGCGTCCTCGAAGTGCGCATGGTTCCGCTGCGCCAGGTCTTCGAGAAGCTCTCGCGGGTGGTGCGCCGCCTGCGCCGCGACCTGGACAAGGACGTGCGTCTCGAGCTGAAGGGCGCAGACACCGAGCTGGACAAGCTGATCGTCGAGGAGCTGGTCGACCCGCTGATGCACCTGGTTCGCAACTCCTTCGACCACGCCATCGAATCGGGGGAGGAGCGCCGCGCTGCGGGCAAGCCGCAGGAGGGCACCATCGGCGTCCAGGCGTTCCAGCGCGGCAACCACGTGCTGATCGAGGTGAGCGACGACGGCCGCGGCATCGACGTGGAAGCGGTGCACACCCGCGCGGTGGAGCGCGGAATAGTGGCCGTCGACGATGTGCTCACGCAGCACGAGAAGCTCGACCTGGTCTTCTCCCCCGGGTTCTCCACACGGGACGAGATCACAGAGACCAGCGGCCGTGGCGTGGGCATGGATGTGGTGAAGAACAACCTCACCGCCGTGGGCGGCGTGGTCGACGTCGACTCTCGGGAGGGCCGCGGCACTACGGTCACTCTCACCCTGCCGATCACCCTCGCGATCATCCAGGCCCTGGTCGTGGGCGTGGGCGACCAGCGCTACGCGGTGCCGCTGACGGCGGTGCTGGAGACGCTGCTGGTGGAGCCCGGCGACATCCAGCGCAGTGAAGGCCGGGAGATCCTCAACGTGCGCGGCGAGGCGCTGCTTCTGCGCCGCCTGGCGCGTGAGTTCGGCCTGCCGGAGGACCCTCAGGCGAAGCCGCACGTGGTGGTTCTCGGCCTCGGCGACCTGCGCCTCGGGCTCCTCGTGGATCGTCTGGAGGGCCAGCAGGACACGGTCATCAAGCCGGTGCAAGGCCCCGTGCAGAACGTGCGCGGCATCGCGGGCGCAACCGAGCTGGGTGACCTCGGTGCGGTGCTCGTGCTGGACGTCGCGGCCGTCGTGGAAGACGCCTATCGGCGCAGGGAGGCGGCGTGAGCGCACCGGACGAAATCGGCACGGGCGACTGGGAATCGCTGGCGCGAGCCGCGGTGAGCAGTGGCGACCGCGAGGACAGCGTCCTGCTGCGGGAGCTGCTCGCCTTCGAGCTGGGCGGCGACCCCTACGCGTTGCCTGTCGAGCGGGTGCGCGAGATCGTGCGGTTGCGCCCGGTCACTCCGATGCCGCGAGTGCCCGAGGTGGTGCTCGGCGTGATCGCCCTGCGGGGCGAGGTGCTCCAGGTAGTCGACCTGCGTCGGCGCCTGGGCATGCCGAGCGCAGATCCGACGCGCCGCAGTCGCATCGTGGTTCTGCACGCTGAGGATGGGGGTACCACGGGCCTTCTGGTGGACGCCGTCACCGAGGTGCTCCGGCTTCCCGAATCCGAAATCTCGGAGAGCGCGCCGGGCGAGGCGGAGACCGTGGAGGCGCTCTGCTCCCGAGGCGACGAGTTCGTATCCCTGATCGATCTGGAACGCGTGCTGGAGGTGGACGATGTCTGACACTTCCGTCAGCGACTTCACCGAGAACCAGGTCGACCTCGCGACCTTCGAAGTTCACGGCCGCGAGTACGCCATCGACGTTACGCAGATCCGCGAGATCGTGCGCGCCCAGGAAATCACGCCGCTGCCCAGGGCCCCGGCCCTGATCGAGGGGGTGGTGGACCTGCGCGGTCGCGTGGTGCCCGTGGTGGACCTCGGCTTCGCCCTCGACGGCGAGCGCGTCACGAGCGACGACGCCACGCGCATCGTGTTGCTCGAGGTCGATGGCTTGGCCTTCGGGCTGCGTGTGAGCGCGGCCAAGGAGGTGCTCGGCGCGGAGGCGGCGACGCTGGAGGCCCCGCCCGCGCTGGCGACCAACGCCGGGTACGAGGTGGTTCGCGCCGTGGTGCGGCGTCCGGACGCCCGTCCCGTGCTGGTGCTCTCGGTGGAGCACCTGCTCGAGTCCGTGTTCCGTTCCGCGCTGCCGAGCCAGGGAGAGGGATCGTGATCGAAGCGCCTGAGGCGAGGAACGCCGATCTGCCGGCGGGCAAAGCGTTGTTCGCGCGCTGGTGCCTGATTTCCGGAGCGCTCTCCGCGGTCGCCGCAGGGGTGATCCTCGCCTACGCGGTGGCCCTGCTGCGCCTCCCGCCTGAGCAGGTACGGGGCTTCGGGTGGATCGTCCTGGGGCTCTTCGGGGGGCTCTTCGTCGCCAGCATGCCTGCGTTGCAGGCGGTCTTCCGGCCGTTGATCCAGCTGCTTGACCGCGAGCAGCGGGAGCGGGTGGAGGGCGACGATGCAGCACGCGCGTTCGCCCTGTCCGCCAACCTGCCCCGCAAGATGTTCCTGCTCGGGTTCGCCTGGTGGATCGCGGGCGGCTGCCTGGTGACGGCGGCCATGAAGCTCCGGTTCGACGAGTTCTCCTGGTTCTCCGCCGGGGTGATGGTGCTCGCCGCCATGTCGGGTGGCCTGATCTCGGTGATCGCGTCCTTCTACGTGATGAAGCGCGTCCTGATGCCCGTGCGCGAGGCGTTCGGAGCGCGGGTCCCCGACCCGTCGCTGCGCCGCTCGCTGGTGCACCAGATCCCGCTCAACCACAAGCTCTCCATCGCCGTGGGCGGCACGATGACGGTAGCCATGGCCTTCGCGCTGCAGCTGGCCCACGTGCGGGCGAGCAACGCCGCGGAGACGCTTGCCAACCGCGTCCAGGTACAGGTTCTGGCCCTGGCCGCCGACGATCTGGCCGCGAGTGGCTTCTTGCGCCAGCCGAGCGAGGATGCCTCCCAGCGAGCCCTGGGGACGCGCCTCGTGTTGCTCGACGGAGTGGCCGAGACGGTGCTGGCCGGTCGTGACGATCTGCTGCTGCCCGGCGAGCTGCGCACACTGCGCGATCTGGGTAGCGACGGCGGGACCAGCAATGGCTTCGACTCGCGTCACACGTTCGTCTGGCGCCGGGTGCCGGCCGGTGTGCTGGCGGCAGTGGCCGACCCGACTGCGCTGGAGGGCAGTGGGCTGGAAGACCTCGGGCTACTGATCGCGCTGGTCGGCTTCGCGCTGGCGGTCGCGCTGGGCATCGCCCGGCTCGCGTCACAGGACATCGCGCGCGTCACGCGACTGGTCACGGTCGAGGTGGAGCGCGTGGCGTCGGGCGACCTGACCGGTGGCCGGGTGGTCGAGTCCGAGGACGAGCTGGGCGACCTGTCTCGCGGAGTCGAGCTGATGTCCGACGCCCTGCACCAGACGGTGGGGCGCGTCGTGGAGGCGGCGCACGCCGTCGAGGGAGCAGCCGGGACCCTGTCCACGGTCGGTGGCGACCTGGCCTCGGTCACCGTGGACCAGGTGGACGGTCTCGAGAGGGTGACGGGCTCGATAGAGCGCATCCGCGCCGAAGTGCGTGGCATCACCGAGTCGGCGCACGGGCTCTCCATGTCCGTGGAGGAGTCGTCGAGTTCGGTGCTCGAGCTGGGGGTGACCGGGGAAGAGCTGAACCAGAACGCCACGGCCCTGAACGAGCGCGTGGCCGAGGTGAGCAGCTCGATCGAGCAGATGATGCAGAGCAGCCGTTCGGTGTTCGGAAGCCTGGAGGAGTTGGCCGGTGCCTCCGCTGAGACCTCGTCGAGCATGGAAGAGATGGCCGCCTCCATGCGCGAGGTGGACACGAACGCCGCCGAGACCGCGCGGCTCTCGGACGACGTTGTGCAGATCGCCGAGCGCGGCCGCCAGAAGGTGGACCAGACCATCCAGGGCATGCACGCCATCCAGGAGGCCACGGACACCGCCCAGGGCGTCATCAACGGCCTGGGCCTCCGCGCGGACGAGATCGGTCAGATCCTCGAGGTGATCGACGACGTGGCGGAAGAGACCAACCTGCTCGCCCTCAACGCCGCGATCATCGCGGCCCAGGCGGGAGAGCACGGGCGTGCCTTCTCGGTCGTGGCCGACGAGATCAAGGACCTGGCCGACAAGGTCATCGCCAGCACCAAGGAGATCGGCAGTCTGATCCGCGGTGTTCAGGGCGAGGCGGCGAACGCGGTCGGCGCCATCGAGAGCGGTGCCCGCAGCGTGGAGAGCGGGGTCAACCTCTCGGCCGAGGCGGGCGTTGCGCTCGAAGAGATCACGTCGGCCGCGCGCCAGAGCGGCGATCGCATCTCGGAGATCGTGACGGCGGTGCGCGAGCAGTCGCGCGCGGCGTCCCACGTGGTTTCACTCATGGATCAGGTGCGCGAAGGGGCGGAACAGATCCGGACGGCGGGCGGGGAGCAGACCCATGGCAACGAGGTAGTGCTGCGCGGCGCGACCGCCATGAGCGAGGTCTCGCTCCAGGTCAGCGGCGCCACCGAGGAACAGTCCCGTGGGGCCCAGCGCATGCGCGAGGCCATCGAGAACGTGCGCGGCGCCGTCGAGCAGATCAACCAGTCCCTGCGGCAGCAGTCCGAGGCGTGCGAGCAGATCGCCGGCCTGCTTGAGCGGGTGACCCAGAGAACCCACACCAACGAGGACTCCGCCGGGCGCATGCGCGAAGCGACCCGCGGTCTCCTGGAACATGCAGAAGGGCTGCGCGAGAGCGTGCGGCACTTCCAGGTCTGAGAGGGAGAGTTCCCGATGATCGCAGCGTGCCCCAATTGCAAGACCAAGTTCCGCATCGCCCGGGATCGCCTGGGCGCCGACGGCGTGCGCCTGCGCTGCACGCAGTGCTCGAGCGTGTTCCGTGTGAAGGCTCCCGAGGACGCGCCCGTCGAGGCGTCACCGGCTCGGCAGCCCGAGGCGCCGCCGGCGCCGGTGTCTGCACCGGAACCGGCCGCTTCACCGCCGCCGTCTTCCCAGCCGACGGTGCTCGATCCGACGCGCCTGGTGGTGGTGGCTCACTCCGAGGCCGCCGTCGCGAAGCACGTCTGCGAGGCCCTCGAGGCATGGGGTCTCCAGGCGCTCGGCGCGCATGACGGCGTGGAGGCGATCCTGGCGATCCAGCGCAACCTCCCGCGCGCCGTCGTTCTCGACGCGGCACTGCCCAAGATGTTCGGTTTCCAGATCTGCGAGCTGATCAAACGCAATGAGAGCCTGCGCTCGATTCAGGTGGTGCTGGTGGGCGCCATCCACAACGATACGCGCTACCGGCGCCCGCCCGGAGAGCTGTACGGCGCCGACCTGTACCTGGAGACGCCCGACCTGCCCGACGGGCTGCACTCGGCGTTGGCTGACTTCGGCCTGCCTGTAGGTGGCGAGGCGGGAGCCGCGGCGCCCCGGGCGACCACCCATCGCGGCGCGGGTGGGATCGACGCGGAGGCTGCACTCGAGGCGGCCCAGCCGGTCGAGGAGCCGGCGGCCGCTCCCGCCGCTGCGCCTGCGGCGGTCGCACCGGTTGTTCCGCCGGCCGAGGAAGACGCCGTGGCCAAGGCCGAGCGCCTGGCCCGCATCATCGTGTCCGACGTGGTCCTCTATAACGAGGCGAAGTTCTCCGCCGCCGTGGCCGCAGGCAACGTGGCGGAGGCGATGGAAGCCGACCTGGCTGAAGGTCGTTCGCTGTTTCAGTCACGCATCGATCCCGCCGTCGCCGCCCAGCGCGACTTCCTGCGCGAGGAGCTGGTGCGGGTCGCGAAGCAGCGGGGAATGAACTGAGGCCGACCATGGACCAGAGGGAACGACACAGCATCGATCTCGATCTCGAGAACGCGGACGAGGAGATCCGCCGGCTGGCGGTCGAACGCGTCGCGGCGCTGTCGCTCGCCGAGGCGTTGCCGCGCTTGATGAGCTGCCTCGGCGATCCCAGCTGGCGCGTGCGCAAAGCGGCCGTCGAGCGCCTGGCCGCCGCTCCCCAGGGCGGCGGGGTCGACGAGTCGCTCGTCTCCGCACTCTCCGACGGTGAGAACCCCGGCCGGCGCAACTCGGCGGTGGAGGCCCTCGCCCGCCGCGGCGAATCCGCCCTGATCCCGCTGCTCGCGTCCACGCGCAGCGACGACGTGGACGTCCGCAAGCTGGTGGTGGACACCCTCGCGGGAATCGGCTCGCCGCGCGCGCTCGACCGACTGCTGGAGCTGCTGGAGGACCCGGACGCCAACGTCCGCGCCGCTGCGGCCGACGCGGTGGGCGTGATCGGGGAAACGGGCGTCGCGCCGGCGCTGCTGGCCGTGGTGAGCCGCGGCGGCGACGACCCGCTGGTCGCGTTCTCGGCGCTTCAAGCGCTGGCCCGACTCGAGGTCACCGTGCCGGCTGCGGACCTGACGCTGGCGCTCGACGTCCCGCTGCTGCGTCCGGCCGCGTACGGCGTGCTCGGCCACGCCGAGGAGGGCGACACGGCTGCGGTGGAGATTCTGCTGAAGGGTGTGGCGACCGCTTCCCGTTCCGGCCGTGAGGCCGCCATCGAAGCGCTCCTGCGTCTCGTGGCGCGTAGCGCGTCCGACGGCAGCCAGCTGGTGGAGCGCATCCGCACTGCGACCGACGGCATCGACCTCTCGGATGCGGCCGAGCGCCTGGCCACGGCCGACCTCGCGACGCGTCTGGTGCTGATCCAGTTCTTCGGTCTGCTGAGCCGCCAGGAGTTCGCGATCCCGGTGCTGGTCGGCGGGACGGACGAGGCGTTGGCGGAGGTCGCCTTGTCCGGGCTCGCGCAGATGGGGGAGTTGGCGGAGCGGGCGTTCGACGCTTCGTGGACGGAGCTCGACGTCGAGGCTCGCGGCCTCGCGTGCCGCGCGCTGGCGCGCACGGGCGGTCTGGTCGGTGAAGCCCGCCTGCTCAGTGCACTCGACGAACCCGACAGCGAGGTGCGCGCGGCTGCGGCAGCCTCCCTGGGCGAGCGCGGCACAGCAGCCGCGGTCCCCGCCCTGGTAACCCGACTGGAGGTGGTGGCAGGCCTGGAGGAGATGGAGGGCGAGGACGAGTTGGCGTCGCTTACGCGCGCTCTCGTGAAGCTCTCGAAGGTGGCGGATCCCGGCGTGCACGCCCGGATCGTCGATCTGCTCGGTCAGCGGCTCGAGGGCGCGCCCGAGTCCGTACGACTCGCGTTGGCCGCGGTGCTCGGTCGCATCGGTCGTGCGGACGACGAAAAGCTGGTGGCGTGGCTTCTCAAGGATCCCAGCGCGGGCGTGCGCCGCGCTGCGGTGCAGGCGCTGGCCCGGCTGGGGGATGGCCGCACCTCGGAATCGCTCCGGCTCGCGTTGGCGGACGAAGCGGCCACGGTGAGAATCGCAGCGGCGCGGGCGCTGGCCGCGTCGACGTCCGAGCGCGGGCTCGAAGACCTGGCGGGCCTGGCGGACGACGAGGACCCCCGCGTGCGCGCAGCCGCCATGGGGGCCATCGGTGAGTACGCGTCGCATCGCGGCGAGGACGCAGCGCCACCGGCGCTGGAGATTCTCACCTGTGCGCTCACCGACGAGGGCAACGTCGCGCTGGCGTCGGTGGAGGCGCTGCGCGCGCTGGGTACCCCGGAGGCGGCGCGCGCCGCACGCACGTTGTTCGGTCGCACCGAGCCCGAACTGGTACAGGCCGCGGTCGGCTGCATCGGCAGCCACGGCGATCGCGACGCGGTCGAGGAGCTGACGCCGCTGGTCGCGCACGGGAACTGGGTGGTGCGGGCAGAGGTGATCCAGACGCTCGCCGACCGCGGTGCAGTCTCGTCGATTCCGGCGATCTTGCGCCGGCTGGAAACAGAGCAGGACGACTTCGTGCGGGAGACGATCCTGCGTGCGTTGAGGAAACTCGAAGGGTGATGACGGACCTGGAAGACAGCCAGGATCTCCGGATGACCGATCTGGAGTTCCGCATGCTCGGCGAGCTGCTTCGCGAGCATTGCGGCCTCCACTTCGGCGAGGAGTCGCGCTACGTCCTGGAAAAGCGTCTCGCGCGGCGCATCGCCGAGCTCGAGCTCGGCGGTTTCGCCGCGTACCACTACCAGATGCGCCACGACGACCAGGAGATGGCCCACGTGGTGGACGTGCTCGTGACCAACGAGACCTACTTCTTCCGCGAGCGGAACCAGCTGCGCGCGTTGTTCGAAGAGATCCTGCCGGAGCTTTGCGGCCGGCACCCGGATCGCCCGTTGGCGGTCTGGAGCGCCGGATGCTCGAGCGGCGAGGAGCCGTACTCCCTGGTGATGCTGGCCGTCGAGGCGGGGTTCGAGCCCGGCCGCGACATCCGTATCTACGCGTCCGACATCTCGCGACCCATGCTCCAGAAGGCGCGCCGCGGTCTCTATCGCGAGGCGTCCTTTCGCCAGACCGAGCCGGCCTTCCGCGATCGCTATTTCCGCGAGAAGGACGGCCTGTGGCGCATCACGGACGACGTGAAGAAGCATGTGGACTTCATCCACCTCAACCTGATGGACCGTTCGAAGCTCGCGCTGCTGGGGACCATGGACGTCACCCTCTGCCGCAACGTGATCATCTACTTCAATACCCCCACGAAGCAGACCGTCGTGGCGACGTTCGAGGACAAGCTGCGCCCGGGCGGCTACCTGCTGCTGGGACATTCGGAGTCGCTGATCAACATCTCCAGCGCCTTCGAACTGCGCCACCTGCGCCACGACCTCGTCTACCGCAAGCCCGCCCCGGGTGACTCCCCCTACGATCCCTGGCACGCGGCAGCCGCGGCGGCGGTGGCGCGCGCGGACAAGAGGGACGGACGATGACACGCCGCAGTCCCATCCGCGTGCTGGTGATCGACGACTCGGCGTTCAGTCGCCGCACCATCACCCGAATGCTCGAGAACTCGCCGCTGGTCGAGGTGGTGGACGTCGCCCGCGACGGCGAAGAGGCGCTGCGCAAGACCTTCGAGCTCGAGCCGGACCTGATCACGCTGGACCTCGAGATGCCGCGCATGGACGGCTTCACCTACCTGCGTCTCGTGATGAGCAAGAGGCCGACGCCGATCATGGTGATCAGCGGTCGCGGCGAGGACCAGGACGTCTTCAAGGCCCTCGACCTGGGCGCCGTGGACTTCATCGCCAAACCCTCACCCCGGGCGACGCCCGAGCTCGAGTCGATCCAGGAGGAGCTCATCCGCAAGGTGCACGCGATCCGCGACCTGCGTATCGACAAGGTGCGCGACCGGATGGATGCGCCGCCCACGGTGCGGGTGGGGCGCCACGCCAAGGCGAGCCCGACGGCCACGGCCGTGGTGATCGGCTCCTCCACCGGCGGTCCTGCGGCCCTCATGCAGGTATTCGCCAGCTTCGTCGAGCCCCCGGCCAGTGCGTTCCTGGTTTCGCAGCACATGCCTGCGGGCTTCACCCAGGGCTTCGCGGACCGGCTGGACCGGTTGACCTCGATGCGCGCCCGCGAGGCGAGAGACGGCGACGCGCCGGAGCCGGGCCTGGTGCTGGTGGCCCCGGGTGGTTCCCACCTGACGCTCGAGGCGAGCCACAAGGGCCCGGTGGTGAGGCTCCTGGATGGCGGACGCGGTGACAAGTACGTGCCGTCGGTGGACAAGCTCTTCGAGTCGGCCTCCAAGTGCTACGGCGCGGACCTCCTCGCCGTGGTCCTGACGGGCATGGGAGACGATGGCAGGCGCGGGGTCCGGGCGGTCGATGCCGCGGGAGGACAGGTGGTGGTGGAAAGCGAGAAGACGGCGGTGATCTACGGGATGCCGCTGCAGGCAGTTCGAACGGGTGTGGTCGACGCCGTGCTGCCTCTGGGGGAGATCGGTCAGGCCATCCAGTCGGGCATTCCCCGCGCACGAGCGCGGGCGACGAATCGAGAGGAACGGGGATGAGCGACGAACGCGGTGGAGTGTTCGGACGGGGCGAGGAGTTCCTGAAGTTCTTCAGCAGGGGGATGGAGTTCTCCAAGGAACTCCTGCAGGAGAACGAAAAGCTCCGGCGCAAGCTGGGGCAGCTGCAGACGCAGCAGGTCTCCGCGGCCCAGAACCCGGACGAGTGGGCGAAGCTCCGGCTGGAGCTGAGTGAGCGCATCGAGGGGCTCGAGGTCGAGCGTGACAGCGCGCTGGAGCGCCTGCGCGAAGTGGAGATGGAGAACCATCACTTCGCGGAGCGCTATGTCGAGGTGGAGGAGGAGAACAACGCCCTCGCCAACCTCTACGTGGCGAGCTTCCAGCTGCACTCGACGCTGGATATCTCGGAGGTGCTCAAGATCATTCTGGAGATCGTCATCAACCTGGTGGGCGCGGAGGTATTCGCCATCTACGTGGTGGACGAGAAGACCAACCGTCTGGAGGCGGTGGCGTCCGAGGGTGAGCCGCTGTCGGTCTTCCCCCGGGTGCCGATGGGCTCCGGGGTCATCGGTACCAGCGTAGGCTCCGGAGATACCTGGTGCGGCGACGTCTCCGGCTCCGATGACTACGCGACCCCCATCGCATGCATCCCTCTGCGTGTCGAGGACGTGTCGATCGGGGCGATCGCGATCTACCGGCTGCTGCAGCAGAAGGAGCGGTTCACGCCGCTGGACCACGAACTGTTCACGTTGCTCGCGGGGCACGCGGCGACGGCCATTTTTTCGAGCCGTCTGTTCGCCAACTCCGAGAGGAAGCTCAACACCATCCAGGGATTCATCGACCTCCTCACCAAGTGAGGAACTTCGAGAGCGACTGGGAGTTATGCCATGGCCAAGCACAGGATCCTGATCGTCGAAGATAGCCCGACGATGCGACAGCTTCTGGTGTTCGCACTGAAGCGTCTGAAGGACGTCGACATCGTCGAGGCGCAAGACGGAATGGATGGTCTCCGCAAGGTGACGAGCGACGAGTTCGACCTCGCTCTGATCGACATCAACATGCCGGTCATGGACGGTCTGAAGCTCGTCAGCCTCATTCGAGGCGAACAGAACATCGCCGACATGCCGATCGTGGTGGTCACCACCGAGGGGGCCAAGGAGGACCGGGAACGCGCCCTCGCGCTGGGTGCGAACGAGTATCTGACCAAGCCGATCCAGGCGAACAAGGTGCTCTCGGTAGCGAAGTCCCTGCTGAAGGTCGGCTAGGTGTCCGCGGACACTCATGGGGGTTCGGCGGCCTGGGCGCAGAGCCCGGGACGGGACTTCAAGCGGAAGATCGTCTTCCGCCTGAGCATCCTGTCGCTCCCTCCCGTGGTGTTCAT
>CAXMOD010000018.1:0-14126 GCA_964194905.1 uncultured Desulfobacterales bacterium
CCAAGAAGAAGTCCGGCACCAAGAAGGCCGGTTCGAGGAAGGCTGTCAAGAAGAAGACCGCCAAGGCCGGCCGGCGCAAGGTCGCGAAGAAGACCGCCAAGAAGCCGGCCAAGAAGGCCACCAAGTCCAAGGCCGCGACGAAGCCCACCAAGGCCGCAGCGAGCAAGGCCAAGGCTCCGGCCCGGCGTGGGGGCAAAGCCCCCGCCATCCGCTCCAAGCGCGGCCGCCGAGCCAAGAGCCGAAAGCAGGTCGCTCTCCCGTCTCACCTGACCGGGGATGGCGGCGATGCGCGCAGGAACAAGCTCGGCGTCAAGTGGAACTGCTACTCGTGCGGGGCCAAGTTCTACGACCTGAACCAGCCTGAGCCGCTCTGTCCGAAGTGCGGGGCGGACCAGAGGGAGCGCCCGGCCGTCCCGTTGAAGTCCCCTTCCCCGCCGAAGAAGAAGAAGTCCAAGCCGCTGGCCCCCTACCTCGACGACGACGACGGGGCCACTCGCAACGAGTCACTCACGTCCGAGGACCTGGACCTGGAACTCGACGGGCGGGTGTCGGCGGAGGAGGACGGGGCCACGCCGGACTTGGACCTGGACGACAGCACGATCGAAGAAGAGGACTAGCGCGGCCTACGGATAGGTGAACAGGCGCCGCATGTGGACCTTCATCGCGTCGCCGTCGCGCTCACGCAGCCGGAGCTCTTCCTGGATTTCGCCCAGCACTACCTCGTGGTCCGCCAACTTGCCCTTCAGGTCGCGAACAGCCTTGCCGCGGGCGTAGATCCGGTCGAACTCGCGGGCCCGGTCGTCCACGTGACCTCGCCCCGAAGCCGTGGTGCGCTGGGATCGCGCCTTGTCCCAGCCCTTCGAGAACTGGTCGATCTCCTTCTCGTAAGCCTGGACCATCGAACGGAGATCTTCGGTTTCGTAGCTCCTCCAGGGACGCGGGACCTGGCTCTCCTTCTTGAGGTTCCGGTCGTAGTTCCAGGCCCCTGCGCCGCCCACGATCAGGAGCAGGACCAGCAGGGAAAGCAGGGTCTTGGCCATGGCGAGGTCTCCTAGAGGTCGGGGTCGACCCAGGATCCGGGCTCCTCGCCGTCGAGGAAGCTCCTCAGCTCCTCTTCGTCCGGCAGCCCGCCCTGAGCGCCCTGTCCTCGGCAGTTGAGAGCCGCCACCGCTGCAGCCGCCCTCAGGACGTTCTCCGGGTCGAGCCCCTCGAACAGACCCCAGTGGAAGCCGGCCATGAACGCATCGCCGGCGCCCGTCGTATCCAGGGCCTCCACCTGGAATGCGGGGCACGCGATCTGACGATCCCCGATCCGGGCGAGCGCCCCGCGACGACCCAGGGTGACGACGCCCATGCGCGCCCCCCCGGCCACGAGTCGATCGAGGGCCTCCCGCACCCGGGAGGTCCCGAACCACGTTTCGGCGAACGGCTGCGCGACCACAGGGAAATCGACCCGCGCCAGAAGCTCCGCCAGCCCAGGTCCCGACGCGTCCGCGTCGAGCACCACCGGCACCCCCTCCTCCCGCGCCACCCCAGCGGCCGCGCGCGCGGCGCGGGCGTCCGACGCATCGAGGTGCAACGCGCCCGCAGCGCGCACGAGCCCTAGCGCTACCTCGCGCTCCTCGAGGGCGATGCGGGGATCGCGGTGGCCGAGAACGGTGCGCTCGCCGGTGGTTCCATCGACCCAGATCTGGGCCGTGCGGCTCGGCACACCGCGACGCACGACCACTGCGGACAGATCGACGCCGGCGGAGCGCAGCGGCGCCAGCGCCACCTCCCCGGCTTCATCGTCGCCCACGCAACCCACGAATCGGGCGGACAGGCCGAGCCGGACGCAGCCCAGCAGCGTGGTGGCTACCTGGCCTCCCGGCAGTCGCGCCAGCTCCTGGGCGCCGACCTTGCCCCCGGGCGGCGGCAGGTGAGGCACCACGGCGACGCTGTCGCAGCTGACCTGCCCGATGCCGAGCACGTCCACGGCCTCGCCGCCACGACGCGCCCAGAGCGCGCTCCCGGAAGGGGTCAATAGAGCACCCGGTAGACGTGGCGGCTGCGCAGCACGCGCTTCACATACCGGCGGGTCTGGCTGTAGGGAATCGACTCGACGAACTCGTCGTCCGACAGCGCCGGGCGCTCCTCGAGCCAGCGCGACACCGCCTCCGGACCGGCGTTGTAGCTACCGATGGCGGCCGACGCACGACCGGGAAAGCGGCTGCCGAGCTGGCCGAGATAGAGCGCACCGAAGCGGATGTTAACCTCGGGCACGAAGAGGTCCCCGACGGCGAACGGGACGCCCGCGTCCTGCGCCAGGCGCTCACCGGTCTCGGGCATGATCTGGAGCAACCCGCGCGCGCCCGCCGTGGAGACCACGGCCGGACGGTAGCCGGACTCCTCGCGCATGATCGCCCACACCAGGGCGGGATCCGCGCTGCCTCCGCTGGTCGCGCTCCAGCGTTGCACCGCAACCTCCCAGGCCAGCGGCCAGGCCATCCACCAGGCCTCCTCGTACCCGGGGAGCGGTCCCCGCGCCAGCTCCTCGGTGCCGAAGCCGCGCAGCACCTGGACCTGTGCCGCGTTGGGATCGTCGGCGTCCCCGTAGAGCCGCGCCAGCGCCAGGCGATCCTCGCGGCGCGAGGCCCGCTTGGAGAGACGCCGGAGCTCACCGCGTGCTGCTTCAGGCAGGCCCGCGGCGACGAGGATCTCCGGGCGCTCGAAGGCGCCCGCCGGCAGAGCCGGCCCATCCTCCTCCGGAAGTCGGCGCGGCGCCGGCGGGCCCGCTACCGGGGGGAGGCTATGCGCGGCGCGCCAGCCGTAGTAGCTGAACGGATACTCGTCGGCGATGCGCATCAGCGCGGCCGTCGCGGCCGAGGCGTCGTCCCGTTCGAGGGCGCGCGCCTCCCAGTAGCGCGCGCGCAGGCGGTCGAGGGCGTGGTCCTGCTTCTTGGCCAGCGCGGCGAAGCGCCTTCGCGCGTCGGCAAAGCGCCCGGCCTGGTAATCGGCCCAGCCGAGGTTCCAATGCGCGTCGGCAGCCAGCGAAGCGTGAGCGTTGCGCGCGAGCACCTCGAAGTGCGCCCGAGCCCGCTCGGGATGGTCGTCCTCCAGCAGAAGTGCCGCGGTGTAGCGCGCGCTGTGGCGCAGCGAACGCGGCCCGCTCTTGGCGATCCTCTCGAGACGTTCGACGGCGCCGTCCACGTCTCCGGCGCGCGCCAGCGCGCGGGCGTGCCAGATGCGTGCGTTCGCGTCGCTCTTCGAGAGCTTCGCGAAGGCGTCCACCGCTTCGGGGTAGCGCCGCAGGCTGAACAGCGCCTCCGCACGCCCGCGCTCCGCGCGGCGCCGGTCGCTCGCCGACAAGCCCCGTTTCAGCGCCGACTCGTACGCCGCCAGGCCCTCCTCCACGTACGCCCAGCGCACCAGGCCGTCACCGCGCCGGCGCCAGTCGCGGCCCGAGCGCAGCGTTCCGCCGAGCGCCTTCTCCACCGGCGCGAGCCGCGCTTCGGCGCGCTCGCCGAGCTCGATGCTCGCTACGCGCGTCCAGACGGACACGTAGGGCTGCGCCGCTTCCCGCGGCCGCCCATCCGCCTCGAGCAGCTCGCCCAGCACGAGGTCGATCTCGCCCTTCACCTCGGCATCGCGCGCCGCCGCGCGCGCCTGCTCCAACGCTGCACGCGCGCCACGGCGATTGCCCAGCCGCAGCAGCGCCCGGCCTTCGAGGCGGTGCAGCTGGGCGCGCAGCGGGGAACGGGGCGCTCGCGCCAGCGCCGCGCGCACCGCGTCGCGGGCTGCAGCCGGCTCCTCCTCTGCGAGCCACATCTCCGCACGCAGGACGCCAATGTGGTCGGCCACCACCGGGTGCGCGGCTGCGGCCGCGCTGAGCTGCTCCTCGGCCACGGCCACCTGACCGGCGTCGCGCGCGCGCAGCGCACTGCGGATCTCGCCCGCCGCCGGACGCATGGACAGCGCGCTCACCTGGGCGCCTGCGAGCCAGGCGGCCCAGGCGAGCCCGGCCGCCCAGGCGAGCCACGCCGTCCAGCCTGCCACGACGGACGGCGAGATGGCGGACGCTGCGGCCCTGCAACGGCGATCCAACGCTCTCCCCCTTGGCGCGCCAGTGTGCGAGAGGCGCGACGCGCTTGCTAGCTTGGACCGCCTTGCACACCCGACGCTTCACCATCGCCCTCGCACTCGCGCTCTGGCTGCCGGCGTGCGACGCACCGCCCCCGCCCGCCGCCCAGGCGCCTCAGGCGCTGCCCGGTCCGGGTGCCGAACCGACGCCGCCGGCCGGCCCGCGCAGCGGCCTTTGGGTGCTGTGCGAGGGCAGCCAGCGGGTCCTCGAGCACCCCGAGCGGGTGGAGCAGCTCCTGGCGGACGCCGAGGCCCTCGGGACCACCGACCTGTTCGTGCAGGTCTACCGCGGCGGGCGGGCGTGGTTCGACTCGGGCTTTGCGGATGCCGACCCGTGGCGGCACGCCGTCGAGACGGGGAAGCGCGACCCGCTGGCCGCTCTGTTGAGCGAAGCCCACGCGGCCGGCCTGAAGGTTCACGCCTGGGTGAACGTGCTCTCGCTGGCGGACAACCGCGAGGCGCCCCTGCTGCGCGATCTGGGCCGCCAGGCCGCTCAGGTGGACCGACGCGGGCGCTCCATTCTCGACTACCCGGCGTTGGAGATCCCCCACCCGGAACGCCTCACGACACGCATGGGAACCCCCGCAGTCTGGCTCGACCCGGCCGCACCTGGCGTCTCGGATCGGGTCGTGGACACGCTGGCGGAACTCGCCGCGCGCTATCCCGAGCTCGATGGCATGCACCTCGACTACATCCGCTACCCGGACGTGCTGCCCTTCACGCCCGGCTCACGCTTCGAGGTGGGCGTCGAGTTCGGGTACGGCGAGGCCTCGCGCAAGCGCTTCGAGGTGGAGACCGGTCTGCGCGCGCCCGGCAACGGTGTGCGCGGTGATGCAGACGCCTGGGACCAGTGGCGCCGCGACCAGGTGACCGGACTGGTGGCACGCCTGCGCGGCGCGCTGCAAGCGGCGAACCCCGACGCCGAGCTCTCCGCGGCGGTTTCCGCGTATCCGGCACGCGCGTACCTCTCGCTCTTCCAGGACTGGCGCGGCTGGCTCGAGGCGGACCTCCTCGACTTCGCGGTGGCCATGCTCTACACGCGCGACGACCACCTCTTCCACGAGGAGGTGGCCGCCTACACCAGCGGGGCTTCGGGTGACCGCGTCTGGATCGGCATGGGGAGCTGGCTCTTCGCGCGAGACCCCGCGCGGGCCGTGGCACAGCGCGAGCGCGCCCTCCAGACCGCCAGCGGCATCGCGCTGTTCTCCTGGGACTCCATCGCGGACGCTCCCGCCTTGCGCGCGGCTCTGGCCGCACAGCCCCCGGCCCCGGTCGCGGCGGACGTCGACCCGGCTGCCGGCGCCGAGGCGAGCCCCCCTACCCCCACCCGATGACTTCTACTGCGATGACTTCCATTGGGCACTGAGCTCGACGCGTTCGACTACGCGTTGCCGTCCGCGCGCATCGCCCAGTTCCCGCTGGCCCGGCGCGACGACGCGCGCTTGCTCCACCTGGACCGGGCGTCGGGCGCGCGGGCCCACCATCGGGTGCGCGATCTCCCGCGCCTGCTGCGAACGGGCGACCTGCTGGTGGTGAACGCCACGCGCGTCTTGCCGGCGCGTCTGCGCGGAACCAAGGCGAGCGGCGGTGCGGCCGAGGCGCTGGTGCTCGGACGCGCCGACTCCGCCGCGGCAGGCGGCCGCACCCGCTGGCGCGCATTGGTGCGCTGCCGCGGCCGCCTGCGGCCGGGGCTGAAGCTCGTGCTCGGCGGTCTCGACACCGAGGTGGTTGCGCTCACCGCCGATGGCGAAGTGGAGCTCGCTCTTCCGGCCGGCGCCGATCCCTACGCCCGCGGCGAAGCTCCGCTGCCCCCCTACATCCGGCGCGATGCCCCCCGCCCCGAAGACGACGCGCGCTACCAGACCGTGTTCGCGCGCGAGCCCGGCTCGGTGGCGGCTCCCACGGCGGGGCTCCACTTCACCCCCGAGCTGCTGCAGGCGCTCGAGCAGTCGGGCATCGAACGAGCCGAGGTGATCCTCCACGTGGGCCCCGGCACGTTCCGGCCCCTCACTCCCCGCGATCTCGCGCGGGGAGAGCTGCACGCCGAGCCCTTCGAGCTGCCTGCCGCGACCGCCGACGCCGTTGCCCGCGCGCGCCGCCGGGGCGGGCGAGTCGTGGCGGTGGGTACCACGGCGACCCGGGTCCTCGAGACCTGTGCGCGCCCGGACCGCTGCGTGGAGGCCGGCCACGGCCGGACCCGCATCTTCCTCCGACCGCGCGACGACGCGCCCTCCCCTTTCGGCGTGATCGACGCGTTGCTCACCAACTTCCACCTGCCGCGTTCGTCGCTGCTGCTCCTGGTCGCCGCCTTCGCGGGGCGCGCACAGGTCCTCGACGCCTATGCCGAGGCGGCGCGCGAGGGCTATCGCTTCTACTCCTACGGCGACGCGATGCTCCTCACATGAAGGCCCAGGGCTTTCGCTTCGAGGTGAGCGAACGCGCCGGGGAGGCCCGCGCGGCGCGGCTGGAGACGCCCCCCGGCCGCATCGACACGCCGGCTTTCATGCCCGTCGCCACCTACGGGGCGGTGCGCGGCGTGCTGCCCGAAGAGCTGCGTGCGCTCGGCGCGCAGATTCTCCTCGCCAACACGTACCACCTGCACGAACGGCCCGGCGAACAGACCGTACGCGCCCTCGGCGGCCTGCACGGTTTCACGGGCTGGCGTGGTCCCTGGCTCACCGACAGCGGCGGATTCCAGATCACGTCACTGGCCGATCGCGTCGACGTGCAGGAGGACGGCGTCGCCTTCGTGTCGCCTCTCGACGGTCGGACCCGACAGCTGAGGCCCGAAGACGCCGTGGCCGTGCAGGAAGCCCTCGGCGCCGACGTGGCCATGGTGCTCGACGAATGCCTGCCCACAGAGACGCGCATCGCCGGAGCGGACGCGATCGACGACCCCGGCCGCGCGCGAGCGGCCATGGAACGCACCGGGCGCTGGGCGCAGCGCTCGTTGGCAGCCCGCTCGCGCCCGGACCAGGCCCTCTTCGGGATCGTGCAGGGTGGTGCCGACGCGGAGCTGCGCGCCGAGAGCGCGGCCGGGCTCGCCGCGCTCGGCTTCGACGGCTACGCCCACGGCGGACTCGGGCTCGGCGAGCCTGCCGAGGTGCGCGGCGAGATCATCGCCGCGGCGCAGGCGCAGCTGCCGGGCGATGTGCCGCGCTACCTCATGGGCATCGGCCGCCCCGAGGACCTGCTCGCCGGCGTCGCCGCCGGGGTCGATCTCTTCGACTGCGTGATCCCCACGCGCCACGGCCGCCACGGGCTGCTCTACACGGCCGCGGGCGTGATCTCCCTCAAGAACGCACGCTACCGCGAGGATCCGGAGCCGGTCGAGGACGACTGCGACTGCCCGGCCTGCCGTAGCGTCCCCCGGGCCTACCTCGCTCACCTGGTCCGGAGCGGCGAGGCCCTGGGCGCCCGCCTCGCCTCGCTGCACAACCTGCGCTTCTACATGCGGCTTTTGGCCCGCGCCCGTAGCGCCATCTGCGAGGGCCGTCTCGACGCGCTGGTGCGCGAGTCGGTCCCCCGCCTCTCCACCCGCCTCTAGGCCCGATCCGACGAAACTCTCGCGCCGGGGTTCGAGATCGTCTCTCGTGTGACTCGCGCCCGCACCGCGACCAAGAACGGGCCTTCAGCCCGCGCGGGACGCTCATCCGGGTGGGGATAGAAGCGGATCGCAGCCTCTCTTCGCTCCCCCCTGGCGTCCGCCGGCGCATCCGTACCGGCCCGCCCGGCGCGAAGCGCCGGCGGACCAGCACGACGCCCGCGGCCGTCAGCAAGCGACGCCGCGCCCCGACGTCCACTCATCCATCCCTACCCGACCCATCCGACGCGTGCGCTCGAATCCCGTGGCGCCTGCCATGTCTCGTAGGTTTCCAATGCCGGACCAGGGTGGGTCCCTGTGACCGGGGCCGGAGGCGCCCCGGGGCCTTGCAAGGCATGCGTAGCCCCCCGGCCGAAATCCCCGGCCCGGCAGCGGGTTTGCGCCTCAAGACGGCGCCCGGTCCAGCCGATCCCAGGAGCGGATTCGTGACAGGCGTCGCCTCCGGGGTGGCGCGGGGAGGGGCTCCGCATGGGCTCGGAGAAGAGCAGCGCCGCCAGGGCGTTGCGCCGCAACCTGGTCGTGTCGATCGTGCTCGGCATCCTGCTGGTCGCCGGGATCGCGATCTTCACGCTGGCCAACGGGTCCGGGACCCTGCTCCACGAGGAGTTGGCCGACCGCGCCACCTCCGATGTGCGTGCACTGAGACTCGCCCTCACCGGGCCGCTGGCCCGCGGACATCTACGCACGGCGGCCCAGGCCCTCCTGGAGGCGGCCGCGGACCCCGACGTGGTGATGGCCGACGTGGCCGACGCCGCCGGCAGGGTGGTCGTCTCGATCCGCTCCGAGGCAGTCGGCACGCCCGCCGCCGACTACCACCGCGAGGCGGCCGCCAGCCGCTCGGCGCTGCGTCTCGACGACGTGGCCGGGGGCGATGGACTCCTTCTCGTGGTCCCCATCGTGGGCGAGCCCGATCTCGAAACAGGCGAGTCGCCCTTCCTCGGCACCCTCGCCGTGGAGTTCACGACGGTCCGCATGCGCGACGCCTTGGTGCGCAGCGTGACGATCTCTGCCGGCTTCGTGCTGCTCGGCGCGGGCCTGATCGGCCTCGCGCTCTACACGGTGTTGATGCGCAACGCGCTTCGCCCGATCGAGCTGCTCCTCACCGGTGTCGAGCGCATGGGCGAAGGCGATCTGTCCGCCCGGGTGCGCCAACGCGACCTCGGTGTGCTCGGCAGCGTGGGCCAGGCACTGAACGGCATGTGGGAGGGCTTCGGCTCCCTCGCGGGGCGCGTCACGGGAATCACCGGGCGCATCCAGGCGGTTTCCGACCGTCTGGGCGGCGCGATGGGCGACATCGAGGAAGGCAGTCGCAGCCAGGAGGAAGCCGCCGAGGAAACCGCCGCCATGCTGGCCCGCGTCAACGCCTCCATCAAGTCGGTCAACAAACAGCTCGAAAACCTTTCGCGTTCGACGGAGGAGTCGTCCTCGTCGACCCTCGAGTTGGCCGCTTCCGTGGACGAGGTCGCCCGCAGTGTGTCGTCGCTGAACGACGCCGTGGAGACCGCCAGCTCCTCCAGCCAGGAAATGGGCGCCAGCATCCGCCAGGTGGCCGAGAGCGCCGACGAAGTGCAACGGATGGCCGAGGAGACCGCCGCTTCCATGACCCAGATGGACCGCGCCATCCAGGAGGTGAGCGATCACGTCGGGCAGGCCTCGGAGCTCACCGAGAAGGTCGCCGAGGGCGCCGAGGAAGGAACCTTGGCCGTGACCTCCACGATCGAGGGTATCGAGGAGATCAAGTCCCAGACGGGCGACGCGCGCACGGTGCTGGGCCGGCTGGTGGAGCGCATCGGCGAGATCGGGGAGATCCTGACGGTGATCGGCGAGATCAACGACGAGACCAACCTGCTCTCGCTGAACGCAGCCATCATCGCTGCCCAGGCCGGCGAGCAGGGCAAGGCCTTCGCCGTGGTCGCCAACCACGTGAAGACCCTCGCGCAGCGCACGGCGATGAGCACCCAGGAGATCGAGCGCCTGATCCGGTCCGTGCAGGACGAGTCGGGAAACGCCATGACCGCGATGGAAGCCGGCACCTCCGCGGTGCAGGCCGGCGTGGACCGCTCGCGGCGCGCCGGCGAGGCGCTCTCCACGATCCGTTCGCTCGCGGTCGAGGCCAACGAGCGCGTCTCGGAGATCGCCCGCGCCGCACAGGAGCAGGGGCGCAACAGCCAGCACGTGGCCAACGCCGCCAACCGCACCTCTGCGATGGTGCAGAAGATCTCCGGCGCCATGGCGGAGCAGAGCGCGGCCAGCGAGCAGATGCTCACCACGTCCGAAACGGCGCTCACCGTCTGTCGCCAGGTGCAGCGCAGCACGGAGGAGCAGCGCGAATCGACCGCCTTCATCACCGAGAGCATCACCGCCATCGGCGAGATGATGCGTTCGATCCGCGACAACATGGCCGATCACGAGAAAGCCGGCGACGCCGTCTCCGAGGTGGTGCAGAGCGTGCTCGATGTGGCGCGCAAGACCGGAGGGCGCGTGCCCGAGATCGCTGCCACCGTGCTGGAACTGCGCCGCGAGGCCGAGGCCCTGCAGGCGGAAATCGGGCAGTTCCAGGGCCAGGATCAGGAAGAGTCCGGATCCTCCCCGGCCGAGAGCCCCGAGAGCGCCGCGCAGACACCCGTGTAGTAGGGCTGATCCTCGCCCAGCGCCGCTGCGCGGATCACCAGACCCTCGCCGATTCGCCGCCAGGTGTGCGTCCGCACCAGCTCCCGCACCGGCTCGAGCACCAGTTCTTCGCCCGCCGCCGCCACGATGGTGCCGAGCACGATGATCTCCGGGTCGAGCACGAAGGCCAGCTGCGCGAGCAGCTGGGCGAGGTAGCGATTGAAGCGCTCGATCTCACCGAGCGCGAAGGCGTCGCCCTCGTGAGCGGCCTGAACCAGCTCCTTGGGTGTGGCCTTCTCCCGGCCGCCCGCCAGCTCGGCGACGCGCCCGTCGGGAGGCGCGATCTTCGCCAGGCGGTGCGCCCACGACGCTCCGCCGACATAGGCCTCGGCGCAGCCGCGCAGACCGCAGGCGCACGGCTCGCCCTCCCAGACCAGCGGAGCGTGGCCGATCTCGCCCGCGCTCCAGGTGCGCCCGCGCCACGGGCGTCCGTCGAGGATGATGCCGCCCCCGACGCCCGTGCTCATGGTCAGATAGACGAGGTGCCGGAAGTCACGCCCCGCCCCGAAGTGCCACTCCGCCAGCGCGCCCGCGTTGGCGTCGTTCTCCATGTGAACCGGCAGGCCATCGAGCGCCTCGGCCAGCATCTGCGGCACGGCGACGTCCTGCCAGCCCGGCAGGTTCGGCGGGTTCACCACGCGCATGCCGTCGGGATCCAGCGGGCCGGGCACCGAGACACCGACGGCGGAAACCGTTTCCAACGCCACGCCCGCCTGCGCGGCGAGACCGCGCGCGTCGGCGGCCAGCCGTGCCACGTCGGCGGCGGGCTCGCCGCTCGGTTCCGTGGGCCGGCGGAGCCGCGCCAGGATCGTGCCATCGGCGCGCGCGACGCAGACGGCGACCTTGGTGCCCCCCACGTCGATGCCGAGGAGGGTCCTCTCCTGCGAAGCGGCCATCGTGCGATTCTCCCGAAGCCGAGCTAAATCGAGAAAAAACCCGCCGATTCAATGACTTCCGGCGAGAGGCGCGAGTTTATCACACGCCGGGCTCAGGCCCGGGCCCGGCCACGCCGATAGGGGGGGGCGTCGGGGAAAAACGCGTCGCCACGCCGGTCTCTGCGGATCGGCTGCCGGTCGCTGAATGGCCTTGGAACCGTTCGGATGGACCAGGGTCGGAGGGGGATACGATGAAGAGGCTCGTCGCGCGCGGGCTCGCAGGCGCGTTCACCCTGGGGCTGGCCTTCAGCCTGTCGGGCTGCGTGTACCTGCAAGGCCTGGCCAACATGGACTGGGGGGGGCACCGCCGCCGGCTCACCGAGACTCAGCTCAAGTACGTGCATTTCCTTCGCTGGGGAGAGTACGAGGCGGCCAGCATGCTGGTGGCGCCGGATCTCCGCGAACAGTTCCTGGACGAGATTCGTCCGTTCTCCACCGTGCGTCTCAGCGACTACGAAGTGCTCGAGACCGAGTTCAACGAGGACGACACGGAGGCGACCATCCGCGTGTCGTTCAGCGCCTACCACATGCACCGTCTCATCGAGCACCGCTGGATGGAGACGCACGTGTGGGTGCGCGATCCCAAGGAACCCAAGTGGTACGTGAAGCCCGACATGGAGAAGATCCGGGTCGCGCTCGCGGCGATGGAGCCCCAGCACAACTAGAGCCGCCGGTCGTCGGAGGGGGGACGCGGATGGACGATGAGCGCACGATCTTGATCGTGGACGACGCTCCCATGTTCCTGGAGCTCGAGAGCCTGTTCCTCGCGCGCTCCGGACGCGTGGTGACCGCGCAGAGCGGCGAAGAGGCTCTCGTGCGAGCACGCCGCGAGGCGCCGCACCTCATCCTCGTGGACGCCTACATGCCCGGCCTGGACGGGGCCGACGTGTGCCGCGCGGTGCGCGCGGATCCCGAGCTCGCCGACACGCCGATCATCGCGCTCTGCTCGAGCGACGACGCGGAGGAGCGTGCCGCCATCCTGCGCGCCGGCGCCGACGATGTATTGCCGAAGCCGATCGATCGCATGGCCCTGGTGGAGTCCGTTCAGCGCTTCGTGCGCTTCGCACAGGTGCGCGGCCTGCCGCGGGCGCCCTTCCGCGCCGAGGTGCGCCTGCACGACGGCGCCACCGACTGGGTCGGGCGCGCCCGCAACCTGTCGCGCACGGGCATCTTCATCGAGGTGCCGAAGGAGCTGAGGCCCGAGAGCGAGGTCACATTGGAGTTCGACCTCCCGGAGGTCGGCATACATGTGCGCCCCACGGCGCAGGTCATCTGGCTGGAACACGAGCCCGACGGCGCGCCGTCCGGCGTAGGACTGCGCTTCCTCGCCCTCGACGGCCAGAGCGCCCGCCGCATCGATCACTGGGTCCACGAGCGCATGGCGCCGACGGCCATGGGAGGCATCCGATGACGTACCTCGCGAAGGTTCTGCCCGTCCTGGCGCTGGCCGCACTGCTGCTGCCCGCCGTCCTCGCGAGCGCCCAGAATCCGGGCCCCGCCAGTGCGGCCCAGGGCATGGCGCCCCCGGGCCCCGATGAGTCGGAGGCGTCGCGCGAGGCCTACTGGCGTACGCGTGCCGAGGAGGCGCGCGATCGCGTGGCCGCGGCGCGCGAGCGCGTGGCCGAGACCAACGAGGACTACGCCCGCATGCGCCACCGCAGGAACGAGCGCGGGGAGCCACGGGCCGAAATCACGCAGGAGCGCACCGGCGCCCACGCCGAGCTGGAAGCGGCCCTCCGCTATCTGGAATCGGACCTTCCCGAGGAAGCGCGCCGGGCAGGCGCCCTGCCCGGCTGGCTCCGCGAGTAGCCCCGCGGAGCCGAGCCGGAGGATCGGGGTCGGCTAGTAGCGACCGTCTTCCAGGCTGGACTCGTCGCGCGCGTACGGCCGCGTCTCGTTGTGCAGCGGTCGCACGACCGAGATCACCTCGTCGCCGCGGCGGATCACGGTATTCGTGCGCGTGGTAATGCTGCCGTCGGGCTTGGCCAGGACGTCCTCGATCACGACCGGGGGGCCGCCCTGCTCGACGGCACCGGGCGCGATATCGACGATCGGCCGGCCGCGGCTGTCCATGCGCACCGTCACTCCGCCGGCGGCGTTGGGCGGCGGAGCCGCCTGAGCACCTGCCGGCGCCTGGCCTGCGATGATCCGATCCAGCATCGCGCTCCGCTCGCGCAACACCGTGAGGCGCGCTTCGAGTGCGCGTGCGTAGGCGTCGACCGCCGCATCGTCCTGGGGCGTGTAGCGATCGTGGTCCGCCAGACTGCGGCTCTCGCTCTTCTCGGCGCGATCTCGGTACTTCTCGGGAACGCGGCGCAGGTCGTCTGCGAAGGCGTATCCGCCCTCGTCCGTGCGCCACGAGTAGAGTGTGCCGGCGCTTGCAGGCGCGGCCAGCGCGAAGGCGACAGCAGCGCCGGTCAGCGTGCGGGTGAAGAGCTTCATCGGTTTTCGACCTCCGGTCCCCGTCCCAGGTCCCAGTCCAGTTCCCTGTGTGGGAGTGCCGCAGCGGGCCGGCGAGGTGACGAAAAACGTCACAGATCCAGGCACCTGACCGGCAAGGAATACGCAGGCGACTGGTTGACAGCAGCCGGAAACCGAATAGATTCCCCCGTCACCGATGCTTTGTTGCGGGGTAGAGCAGTCTGGTAGCTCGTCGGGCTCATAACCCGGAGGTCGGGGGTTCGAATCCCTCCCCCGCTACCACCTAGCCGCCCGGAATCGTTCAGGTTCCGGGCGGTTCTTGTTTGGGTGCTTCGGGTGGGTGGGGTCAGTGTGGGTCACCACTGTTCGGTTTTCCG
>CAXMOD010000019.1:0-25516 GCA_964194905.1 uncultured Desulfobacterales bacterium
GCCGTCGGAATGCTCGCAACCCCCATGCGCCGCCAATTCCGAAGCCGCTACCTGTGGCTCGGGGTTGCCGTCGCGCTGCTGATCGCGGCTCCCAACATCTACTGGAACATCGCGAATGGCTGGCCGTCACTCGAGTTCTACTCGACCCGGGGAGAGGGCATCCTGGACGCCACAGTCGGCCAGGCGCTGAAGATCCAGATCCTCGGGATGAATCCCGTGAATCTGCTGATCTGGGTTCCAGGGCTCATCTTCCTGCTGTTTTCGAAGGAGGCGCGCCCCTACCGACCGCTCGCCATCGCGTTTCTCGTGATGTTCGTCGGAATCATTCTCTCCGGACAGCGGCGCGGCGACCGGATCATCGGGATCTATCCCATCGCACTCGCGGCCGGAGCCCTGGTATGGGATCGCTGGCAGCTCCGCCTTAGGGCAGTCGTCCGCGGCGGACTGGTCGCACTACTCCTCTGCTTCGGTGTGCTCGTGCTGCCGCCGTCCCTTCCCGTACTGCCGCCCGCTGCCGTCGCGCACTACTTCGAAGTCATCGGCGAAAAGCCCGAGATCGAAACGGGCGACCGCGGCGCGAGCCTGCCGCTCTATCTCAGCGGGCGCCTGGAGTGGGAACGCTTTGCGCGGGAAGTCATCGGCGCGTGGGAGACGCTTCCGCCCGATGAGCGTGATCGCACGGCGATCCTCACATCGCACTGGGTATTCGCGTCCGTGATCGAGTACTACGGGCGGGGTGGCCAACTCCCGCCCGTTGTCTCACCCCACAACGCCTACTACTTCTGGCGGACGGAGGCTGCAGGCCGAGATATCGTGTTCTCGTTTGACGTTCACCCCGACGCCCTCGCAGAATCGTTCGGACATACTCGGGAGATCGGACACTTCCGCTGCCAACACTGCACTCACATCCGGACCGATCGTACCTTCCGACTTTCGTACTCCCCGAAACGACCGCTCGAAGAACTTCTCTTGGCATGGCGACACTTCGGAATCACGTCAGCAGAGAAGCTGGTACATCCTCACCAAACCAGATGACGCCGTCTGATATCAGACTTGAAGTGCAGCAGCTCAACCAGCTTTGCGCCGCTTTTCTCCTCGACCCGCACGGGAACCGGATTGAGGCTGTCTACATCAGCTAGCCGTCTCTCAACAAGCGCTCCGAAGTCTCGGTCGAGGAGGTGCACGGCAGTCGTCTGCCGTAGCCGTGATACACTCGCGACATGCGCATCGGTACACTGGGTGCGGCTCGGATCACGCCGACCGCGCTGCTACGGCCCGCCAGGGAAGTAGAAGGCGCCGAGGTCGTCGCGGTTGCGGCTCGCAACGGCGAACGTGCGCGCGCATTCGCCGAGAAGCATGCCATCCCGCGGGTGCATCCGAGCTACGAGACGCTCCTCGCCGATCCCGAGATCGACGCGGTGTACAACCCACTTCCCAACTCGCTCCATTGCGAGTGGACGATCCGAGCGCTGCAAGCCGGCAAGCACGTACTCTGCGAGAAGCCGCTCGCCTCGAACGCGGAGGAGGCGGAGCGCATGGCAGCGGCTGCAGATGGCGCCGGGCGCGTGCTCGGCGAGGCGTTCCACTACCGCTACCACCCGCTCGCCACACGGATGCGTGAAATTCTCGACTCGGGTGAAATCGGCGCGGTGCGGCACATCGAGACCGCCGTCTGCTTCCCGCTGCCCCTTCCGCGAGACATCCGTTACCGCTGGGAGCTGGCTGGAGGAGCCCTGATGGACGCCGGCTGCTACGCGGTGAGCATGGCGCGCTTCTTCGCGGGAGGCGAGCCCGAGAAGGTGACGGAAGCGCGGGCTCGGCTCGCGTCGCCGAAGGTAGACCGCTACATGCAGGCCGATCTGCGCTTCGGCGGCGGAATCACCGCCCGCATCACGGCATCCCTCTTCTCGGCGGTTCTCCTCAAGGTTTCGGCGCGCGTGGTGGGCGACAAGGGGGAGCTTCGCGTCCTCAACCCGTTGGCTCCGCACGTCTACCATCGGCTCTCGGTCCGCACGGGCGCCGGGCGGCGCAGCGAACGTGTCCCCGGCGATGCCAGCTACACACACCAGCTGCGCGCGTTCATGAGCCAGGTGGACGGGGGGCCGCCGATGGCGACCGACGCCCACGACGGAATCGCAAACATGCGCGTGATCGACGCCATCTACGAACGGGCCGGCCTGCCGATCCGAGGCACCTAGGACGGAAGCGGGGACGTGCCTACGCGTCCTCGAACACCAGGTCTCCGCGCTCGATGATGCCGGTGACCATCCGGCGCGGCGCGCGAGCCCGTGCCGGCTTCTCCGCGCGCGATGCCATGATGCCGTGCTCTTCGCGCAGCTCGAGCATCGAGAGGAGCTGCCCCGAGACCGCGAGCCCCTGGCCCAGCGTCCAGAGGACGCCCTCGGCAGCCACCTCGCATGGCTCCCACGTGGAGCGGTCGACACCCGGGGTGTTGGCCACGAATCCCTCCGACGCCACGGAGAGGTCGATGCGGAACACGCTCACCGCGATGCCGTCGCCGTGCACCTGGTTGGCCACGTCCACGCTCATTCGTTCGAGGGCGACCTTGGAGACTCCGTAGGACATCAGTCCCGGCACCGGCAGCAGCGCCGCCACCGACGAGAGATTGACGATTGCCCCGCCGCCGGCCGCGCGCAGGTGCGGAACGGCCTCCCGCATGGCGATGAAGGGCGCGCGCACGTTCACCTCCATGATGAGGTCGTGGCGCTTCAGCGGGATGTCGAGGTCGCCCACGAAGGTGATGGCCGCGTTGTTGACCAGCGCGTCGAGGCGGCCGAAGTGGGCGGCGGTCTGCTCCACCATGCGCACCACCTCGTCCTCACGGGCCAGGTTGGTGGGTACGGCCAGGCCGCGGCGCCCGGCCTTCTCCACGCGCTCGACAGTCTCGTCGAGGGTGCCCGGGATCTTCATCGGCGCGTCGCGGGTGGCGCGCGCCGCACAGGCCACGTGGCAGCCCGCCTCCGCCAACGCCACGGCGATGGCGGCGCCCACGCCGCGGCTGGCGCCGGTGACGAGCGCGACCTTGCCTTCGAGGTCCATCGGGCGGGTCGCGGCGGCTACTTGGTGGCCTCGGCGCTGGGGCGCTTGCCCACGCGCTCGAACCAACCCGGTAGCCAGGCGAGCTCGCCGGAGAGCGGTTGGCCCACCTGCGCACCGAAGTCGAGGAACGCGAACAGGAGGATGTCGGCCAGCGTGAAGCGGTCGCCGCAGATCCAGTTGCGCCCTTCCATCAGGCCATCGAGCCAGGCGAGCTTCTCGCGGGCGATGGCCTTCAGGTCATCGGCGGCGTGGGGGATGACGTGGATGCGGTCCTTGAACAGCGGCAGGCCCTCGGCGGAGCGGAAGCCGCCGGCCAGGGGCTCCAGGATGTTGAGGTCGATGCGCCGCATCCACATGCGAGTCTCGGCGCGCTCTTCGGGCGTCGAGCCGATCAGCGCCGGCTCCGGATGCTTCTCCTCCAGGTACTCGCAGATCGCCGTGATCTCCGAGAGGAAGCTTCCGTCGTCCAGCTCGAGGCAGGGCATCTGGCCGGCGGGGTTGCGGGCCACGTGGGCGGCCTGGCGGTTCTCGCCGGCCATGATGTCCACGGACTCGAGGGGCAGGTCGACCCCTTTCTCGGCCAGGAACATGCGCACGACGCGCGGGTTGGGTCCGATGCTGCTGTAGAGCTTCATCGACGGTCCTCCTCGTTGGGCCCGCCAGGGTAGCTCGGGTTCCCGGACGCCCAAGGGATTGCAACGGTGCCGAAAGTGACACGAAACGGGTAGGACTGGAGCATGGTGATCTACACGGCGCCGGCTACCTGGGGCATCCTCAACGAGGCCGGCTACCGGCTCCAGGAGATGGCATGAAGAAGATCGAAGCGATCATCAAGCCGTTCAAGCTCGACGAGGTGAAGGACGCCCTCTCCGCGATCGGCGTGCAGGGTCTCACGGTGACCGAGGTGAAGGGGCACGGCCGCCAGAAGGGCCACACGGAGCTCTACCGCGGGGCCGAATACCAGGTGGACTTCCTGCCGAAGGTCCGCGTCGAGGTGGTCGTGAGCAACGAGCTGGCCGACCGCGCGGTCGACGCGATCACCCAGGCCGCCAATACCGGGCGCATCGGCGACGGCAAGATCTTCATCGTCTCCCTCGAGGATGTGATCCGCATCCGCACCGGCGAGCGCGGCGAAGCCGCGATCTAGCGGGCGTCGGCGGAGTCCGGGTCCCAAGCCGAGATACGCGGCAGCCAGCCCCGCTGGCGCTCACCGTCAGGCCGGCTGGAAGATGCGAAGGAAGTCGCCCTCCGCCTCCTCGCTGCCGATCAGGACCATCTCCGCGTCGGCGTCCAGAATGGTGTCCGGCTCGGGGTTCACGTGCATCTGCTCGCCGCGGACCAGTGCCGCGATCGACACCTGGCTGCGTTCGCGTACGCCGGCCTCGGCGACCGTCTTGCCCGCCAGGCTGGGAGGAACCTTGACCTTGAACAGGTCCAGGCCCTCGGCCAGCATGAGCACCTCGCTGCGCTTCATCAGGTTGACCATGGCGTTGGCGCCCATGGAGGCGTAGGACATCACGAAGTCCGCGCCTGCCCGGTGGAGGTTGGAGACGTTCCGGTCCGCTGTGACGCGCGTGATGATCTGTGCGTCCGGCCGCAGCTTGCGCGAGTAGATCGTGAGGTAGACGTTGAGGTCGTCGTCGTTGGTGGTGATCAGCACCGTCGACGTCTCCATGATGCCCGCCTTCTGCAGCACGTCCAGCTCTGCCGCGCTGCCCAGCACGTGGTGCAGCGGGTCCCGGATCACTTCGGCGTTCTTGTCGACGATCCGGTAGTCGATCTCGCGCTCCCCGAGCGCGCGACCGGCAGCCTGCCCCACCCCGCCTCCGCCAAGGATGACCACGGGCGCGGCGCTCACGTTGTAGATCACGAAGAGCTCGTCGTAGCGGAAGAGCTGTTCTCGGGTACCGGCGAGCACCAGCGCCGTGTGGGGCGTGATGACGGAGTTGGGGCCGGGGGCGTGGAACGTGCCTCGGTCCCACATGCCCACCACGTTGACGCCGGTCGTGGCCCGCAGGCGGGTCTCGGCGAGGGTCTTGCCGCAGATGGGCGTGCGCGCGGCGGTGGCCTCGGCGATCACCAGCGGTCCCATCTCGCCGATGGTGTGCGTCACCGCATCGGCGCCGATCGTGCGCCGCGCCAGTGCGCGCCCCAGCTCCTCGGGGAGCTGGAGGACGTGAGAGCTCCCCGCCAGCTCCAGCACGTCCACCGACGCGGGATCGTCAGCGGTGCTGATGATAGGCACGTCCGGGGCTACGCCCCGCACGGTGAAGGCCACGTTGCTGTTGGTGAAGTCGCTGCAGGTGGTGGCGACTAGCTCGGCCCTCTCCACGCCGGCGCAACGGTAGGTTTCGGGATCGTCCAGGCGGCCCACCATCACGCGCAATCCCAGGTCGTGGTAGCGGATGGCCTCTTCGCGATCGGGCACCAGCAAGACATAGGGATCACCCTGGCGCTCGAGACGCTCCACGAGCGCGGCCGTGATCTCATCGAAGTTCGTGAGGATCACGTGGCCCCCAACCTCTTCGTCCAGCTCGCGCGGCGCGCGCGCAGCCGCCTGCGCCTCCATCCAAGGTGCCCAGAAGAACTGGATCACGATGAACGGAAAGAGCACCAGCAGGAAGATCGTGCCCGATACGAGCACCACCATCGAGAAGGCCCGGCCCAGGTCGCTGTGGAAGGTGATGTCGCCGAAGCCCAGCGTGGACATCACCGTGAGGGTCCAATAGAAGCCGGTGAGCCAGGAGTATTCCTTCCCCTCCAGCGCCATCATCTGGTGGAAGAGCAGGGCGTACGCCGTAACCATGCCGGCCAGCACCAGCAGGAAGAGCCCCAGCACCCGTGCGCTGTGCTGGGCCGGTCGATGCCGCACGAGCATCGCCACTTCCGCCGGCAAGAACTTCACGGCAGGTAGTGTACCCGGAGCAGGACCCGCTGGTTGAGGCGAAGCTGGGGGCGTAGGATGGCGGCCACGGAGGTCGCCCCATGCGCCGTCTGCTCCTCGCACTCGTGCTCCTCTTGGCCCTCGCCGGCGGCCTGCCGCCGCTCTGGTTCGCGATCTTCCCGGTCGAGGCGCTGGAGCTACCGCCGGCGGGCCGCCGCATCCCGGTGGCGGAAGGGGTCGCCGTCAACGCGCTGGATCGCGGCGCAGGCCCGGCCCTGGTGTTGGTGCACGGGCTGCCGGGGAGTGCCTACGACTGGCAGCCGCTGGCGGACCGGCTGGTCGCGCGCGGGTACCGGGTGCTGGCCTACGACCGCGTGGGCTACGGGCGCTCCGACGGCCGCCGCGACGGCGCGTACAACGTCGAGGGGAACGCCGGCGACCTGCTCGCGCTGCTCCGGCACGAGGACCTGCGCGACGCAACGCTCGTGGGCTGGTCCTACGGCGGTGTCACGTCCATCGTCGCGACGGAGCGGGACCCGTCGCGCATCGCACGTGTGGTGCTGGTCGGAAGCGCTGGACCGCTGCTGCCGGAGCTGTCCGAACCGCCGGCAGCCGTCTTCGCGGTTCTCTTCTCGAAGCCTGTCATGGCGTGGATGGGCGCCGTGCCGCCGGTCGGGCGCGGCCTCCAGAGGACGATCAGCGCGCAGGCCTTCAGCGACCAGGCAGCGCCGGACTGGTGGGACTCCCAGGTCGCGGCCAACTTCGCCCGCCCCCACACGCGCGACACCTATCGACTGGAAGGCGCCGACTTCGGGGGCAAGAGCTGGAACACGCAGGCCCTGGAGCGCCCGATCCTGGTGATCCACGGCGATGACGACCGGCTGGTGCCGATTGCGGTGGGGCGAGCGCTGCACGACGGCGCGCGCCGGAGCGAGCTCATGGTGGTGGAGGGCGGCAGCCACATGCTGCCGATCACCCACGCCGACCTGCTGGCCGATCGCATCGCCGCGTTCGTGGCCGAATGAGCGCACACCTGGGAACGTCTGCGACGGCCGAGCCGGAGGGCGAGCCTCCTTCGCGCAACCCGTTCCACGCGGCCGGCTTCACGCGCTGGTGGGCCGCATCCATGGTGGCGGGCACGGGCGTCGGCATCCAGTCGGTGACGGTGCCGCTCTTCATCCGCGATCGCGTCGCGTTGGACGAGCGCGCCCTGGCGATCTCGGGCGCGCTCATCGCAACGACGCTGCCGGCCGCGCTGCTCACCCTGTTCGGCGGCGCGCTGGCAGACCGGGTGGAGCGCCGACGCATTCTGGCGCGCACCTACAGCGTGGCAGCCACCGTCTCGACCATCTACGTAGCGCTGTGCCTGTGGGACGTGAGCGTGATCTGGCCGGTCTTCCTGCTCGCCGCCATCGTGGGCTCGGCCGGCGCCTTCACGAATCCCGCGCGCCAGAGTCTGCTGCCCCAACTGGTCACGCGACCCCAGCTCCAGAACGGGGTCATCTTCGGAACGATGGGCTTCATGGCCGCGCTTCAGTTCCTCGGCCCTACGGTCGCCGGGCTCATGGTGGATGCGAGCGGGCTCGCCAGCGCGTTCTCGCTGGAAGTGGCACTGCTCGCCGCAGCGGCCGTCGCTTTCGCGGGGGTGCACACGCCCCCCATCGAGCAGAGCGGTCGCAGCATGCTCGACGACCTCGGCGACGGACTGCGCTATCTGCGCGAGCAGCGCGCCATCCGGAGCCTGCTCCTGCTGGGCGCGATTCCCGGGTTCTTCTTCATCGGGCCGTTCGCGGTGACGATCCCGCTGCTGGTGCCCGACGTCTTCGGCGCACCCGACAAGTGGGTCGGCCTGCTGTGGGGCTGCTTCGGCGCAGGCGTCTTCAGCGGCTCGCTCGCCCTGAGCCTTCGTCCCTTCACCCGGCGCGGCCTGGCTGTGTGCTTCAGCACGCTGACGGGCGGGGTGGTCGAGGTTCTCTACGGCTCGACCGACTCGCTCTTCGCCGCCGGGACGATGCTCTTCGTGTGGGGACTCGGCGCGTCGATCTTCATGAACTACGTCACCGCGCTGGTACAGGAGCACACCGACCCGCGCATGATGGGCCGCGTGATGAGCGTGATGTCGCTGGTTTTCTTCACCGCCATGCCGCTCGGCTACGGGCAGGCCGGCCTCGTCACCAGCGCCTTCGGGCCCCAGACCACGCTGCTGGTGAGCGGAAGCATCGCCGCCCTGATCGGCCTGGGCTGCGTGACCCTGCTGCGCCCGGTGCGTGAGCTGACCTAGTGCGCACGCGGGAGAGCTCCCCAAGCGGTATCGTCCCGGCTCCCGCGTTCGTGCCGGAGAAGGAGCCCCCCGATGGACTACACCGTCGTCCTCGTCGACGATCCCGCGCCGCAGGTCCGGCGCATCACCCTCAATCGACCCGAAAAGCGCAACGCGCTGAATCACGCCCTGCGTGGCGAGATCATCCAGGCGCTGCGCGAGGCGGACGCTGATCCCGGCGTGCGCGTGATGATCGTGCGTGGTGCCGGGAAGTGCTTCTCTTCGGGCTACGACCTGGGCGGCGGCAGCGCCGGAACGGACCATCCCTGGTACACGGCCGGCGGCGACGGCCACTGGCCGCGCCACGTGACCCAGGGCTGGATGAGCATCTGGGAGCTGGGCAAGCCGGTGATCGCCCAGGTGCACGGCTACTGCCTGGCGGGTGGCAGCGAGCTGGCCACGTGTTGCGACCTGATCTACATGGCCGACGACGCGGAGATGGGATACCCGGCGGTGCGCTTCGGCGTTCCCGACAACCACTTCCACGCCGGGTGCGTCGGCATGCGCAAGGCCATGGAGATGATGCTCACCGGCGACTCCATCGACGGAGTCGAGGCCGTGCGCCTGGGCTGGGCCAACGGATCGTTTCCCGCGGAGGATCTGGAGGAGCGCGTGATCGAGGTCGCCCGGCGCATCGCCGACGTTCCGGCCGACCTGGTGCAGCTCAACAAGCGTGTCGTCCACCGCCAGATGGAGATCATGGGCCTGCACACCGGCATCCGGGCGGGGTCGGAGCTGTGCGCGCTGGGCACGCACCAGAAGAGCATGCACGCGTTCCTGAAGCAGATCGATCAAAAGGGCCTGACCGGCGCGCTCCAGGAGCGGGACGAGAAGTTCGGCGACTATCGCACGTCGGAGTCGGACCGCGACGCGTAGGACGGATCCCAACGCAGCAGGATCGGCGGCGCGTCGGGCCCCGCGAGCGGGCCCTCGATGCGCGCGCCCTGGGCCTCGAGGATCGGACGCATCTCGCGGAACAGGGCCGGCAGACTGTAGTGAGGCACGCGCGGGAACAATAAGTACATACAGTCTGTATGTAAATGGAGGCCAGATGTCCCGATCTCCCGACCTCGGCTCCTCTCACGAAGTGGAGCTTCCCGCCGGCACCCTGCGCTACCGCGAGCGCGGCCAGGGTCCGCCGCTCGTCTTCATCCACGGTCTGTTGGTGAACGGTGACCTGTGGCGCAAGGTGGTTCCGCGCCTGGCCGACCGCTTCCGCTGCATTACGCCGGACCTGCCTCTCGGCGCACACTCGCTCGCCATGCGCCCGGACGCGGACCTCGGCGTCGCGGGCGTGGCGCAGCTGATCGCCGACTTCCTCGAAGCCTTGGATCTGGAAGGCGCCACCCTCGTGGCCAACGATACGGGCGGCGCGCTGACGCAGGTCGTGATGACCGAGCACGGCTCGCGCGTCGGTCGCGTCGTGCTCACCCCCTGCGACAGCTTCGACAACTTTCTGCCTCCCATCTTCCGCCCGCTCCAGTGGCTGGCCCACGTGCCGCCCGCTCTGACCGCGGTGCTCCAGCTCTTCCGCTTCCAGGCGGTGCGACGCCTGCCGCTCGGCTTCGGATGGCTCTCGCGAAAGGGCATCGACCCCGAGATCGAGGCGAGCTGGGTGGCTGCGGTGCTGTCCGACGCGGGGGTGCGGCGCGACGCCTATCGGGTGGTGCGGGACATCTCATCGTCGTACACGCTGCGCGCCGCGGAGAAGCTCCCCGACTTCGATCGACCGGTGCTCGTCGTGTGGGCTGCTGACGATCGCCTCTTCCCGCCCGACCACGGGCGGCGCCTGGCGGACCTGCTGCCCAACGCGCGCCTCGAGCTCATCGACGACAGCTACACCTTCGTCTCGGAGGACCAGCCCGAGGCGCTGGCGGCAGTCATCGCCGACTTCCTGTCGAAGACCGGCGACTAGGCTCGGGCGGCGGGCCCGGCCGCGCCCCGACTCCGTGTTGGCGGTGCTCCCAGCCCCCGGTCCTCGGAGCGGGTCAAGTGAGGGCCCCGAGGGGCCGACAGGACGGGGACCGGGGTATCCCCGGCCCTGGAGGGGGGACCGAGATGACGGTGAAGACGATTCTTGCGGGAATGGTGGCCCGGGCGCTCGCCGCACCCGTCGCGGCCGAGCCGGTGGGCTTCGTGGCCGCGCTGAAGGGTCAGGCGAACCTGCGCGCGAGCGGAACCCAGAAGTTCCAGTCCGCCGAGCTCGACCAGGACGTCAACGAGGGCGACACCTTGCGCACAGGCCGTGGGGGCTGGGCCAAGATCGTCCTGCGCGACGACACGACCTTCGCGGTCGACGAGGAAACCGAGCTGGTGTTCGACCGCTACGCCATCGGAAGTCTCGCCTCCTCGAGCGCGCCCTCCCGCATCGAGGTCCTGAAGGGCCACGTCCGCACGAAGATCGGCGAAACCTTCGGCAACTCCACGCGCCTCAAGCTCCAGACGCCGACCGCCGTGGTCGGTGTCAAGGGAACCGAGTGGCTGACCTGGGTCGAGATCGACGACACCTGGGTGTGCGTCGTCGAAGGCATCGTGGACGCCTCCAACCGCAACCCGGCCATCGGCGGCAGTATCGACGTGAAGCCCGGCCAGTGCGCACGCATCAGCCGCAACGAAACGCCCGTCCGGGCACCGCACCCGGAGCACCTGCAGCCCACCGCGATGCGCCTGCAGCGCGTGCCCAAGACAGGGATCTTCCCGGCGAGCCCGGACCAGACCGATCGCACGCCGATCGAGCGCAACGACCTGACTCCCCAGATCGACATCCCGGATCCGCCGCCGCGGATCGTCCGGGACCCGCCGCGGCCGAGGCCGGCGCGCACGAACCCGCCGCCGCCGCCCGTCACCACCGTGCCCTGACCCGCAGCGCTGCGCTCCCGGTCACCGACCCCTACTCTGGAGGGGTCGGCGCGCCCCACGAACCGACGGAGCGATCGGACATGCAGAACCAGAGCGCGGCTTCCGAGCGGAGCGCGGCAGACTTCCCGATCGCGATCATCGGCGCCGGGTTCGCCGGAATCGGCACCGCCATCCAGCTCAAGAAGGCCGGCATCCAGTCGTTCACGCTGTTCGAGCGCGCCGAAGAGATCGGCGGCACCTGGCGGGACAACACCTACCCGGGGGCGGCTTGCGACGTCCCCTCCCACGTCTACTCCTTCTCATTCGAGCTGAATCCGGACTGGAGCCGAGCCTTCGCCGAGAGCGGGGAGATCCAGCAGTACCTCCTCGACGTGGTGGAGAAGTGGGACCTGCGCCCCCACATTCGCTTGGGCACCGAGATCGTGGACGCACGCTTCGATGAGGAAGCCGGCACCTGGACGCTCATCACCGACGCCGACGAGACCGTCACAGCTCGGGTCGTGGTAGCGGGCGTGGGCGGCCTGGTGGACCCGGCCTACCCGGACATCAAGGGCATCCACAGCTTCGGCGGCGAGATCTTCCACACCGCCCGCTGGGATCACGACTACGACCTCACCGGCAAGAGGGTGGCCGTCATCGGAACCGGGGCCAGCGCCGTGCAGGTAGTCCCGTCGATCGCACCCCAGGTGGAGAAGCTCAGTGTCTTCCAGCGCACGGCCGCCTGGGTGGTGCCGAAGCCGGACGGCGTCTACTCCGACGCGCGCAAGCGCTTCTATCGGCGCTTCCCCCTCGCCCTGCGTGTGAGTCGGCTGTTCAAGTACTGGATGAGCGAGCTCTTCGGACCCATCGTCTTCCTCGACAGCCCGCGCCTCTCGAAGATCGGCGAAACCGGCTCCCTGGCGCACCTGCGCGCCCAGGTGAAGGACCCGGAGCTGCGCCGCAAGCTGAGGCCCGACTTCCAGTTCGGCTGCAAGCGCATCCTGATCTCCGACGATTACTGGAGGAGCTTCGAGCGCGAGAACGTGGACCTGGTGACCGAGCCCATCGAAGAGGTCGTGCGCGAGGGAATCCTCACCAAGGACGGCGTGCTCCACGAGGCGGATGCCATCGTGCTGGCCACCGGTTTCGCGGTGGGCCTGGCCCAGGCGCCCTTCCCGGTGGCCGGCCGTGATGGGCGCGTCCTCGACGAGGTCTGGCAGGACGGCGCCGTCGCCTACAAGGGCATGACCATCTCGGGTTTCCCCAACTGGTTCACCCTGATGGGGCCCAACACCGGACCGGGTCACACCTCGGTGCTCGTCTTCACCGAGGCCCAGATCCACCACGCGCTCCAGGCAATCCGGAAGATCCGCAGCGAGGGCCTCAAGTACGTGGACATCCGCCAGGAGGTCCAGGACGGCTACAACGCCGGCATCCAGGCGCGCATGCCCCACATGGCGTGGTCCTCGGGCTGCAACAGCTGGTACCTCTCGGACGACGGAAGCAACCACTCCCTCTTCCCGGGCTTCGCGGTGGAATACGCGCTGCGAGCCCGGCACTTCCGGCCCTCGGACTACGAGTTGGTGCGCTAGCGGCGTCGAAGGAATCTTCTTGTTTTGTAGGTACTTGTCGCGGCGCGGCCGTGCTGGCACAATGCCTCGGTCCGCTTCCGCCCAGCGCGCCGGAACCCTCCCCCCCCTGGGGAGATCAGCGTCCCGCGCACCCTGACGCGGCGACGGGCGCGACGGACTGGTGGAGCCCACGGTGAAGGTCTACCCACTTTGGTCCGACCACAGAGAGAGGCCTCATGAGCAGCACTCCCCCCAGCCCGTCCGAGGTGCGGCGCCTCCTCGCGAGCCGCAAGATCGAGAACGTCGTGGTTCTCGGCGCAAACGGCACCATGGGTTACGGCAGCGCGGCGCTGTTCACCCAGGCCGTTCCGCAGGTGACCTTCCTGGCGCGCACCAAGGCCAAGGCCGAAGAGGGGCTGGGCGCCGCCATCAAGCAGGTGCGCTCGCCTACCGTCGCGTCGCGTGCCAAGGTCGGCGATTACGAGCACGACCTCGAGGCCGCGGTAGCCGGCGCCGATCTCATCTTCGAAGCCCTCACCGAGGACTTCGCCGTCAAGAAGGACATGTTCGACACGGTGGAGAAGTTCCGCCGCGACGACTCGATCGTCGCCACGGTGACCTCCGGTCTCTCGATCAACGCGCTCTGCGAGGGGCGCAGCGAGTCGTTCCGCCAGCACTTCCTGGGCCTGCACTTCTTCAACCCGCCGAACGTCATCGTCGGAACCGAGCTCATCGCCGGAAGCGAGACGGACCCGGACCTGGTGGATTTCGTCGAAGCGTTTTCGCGGGTGCGCCTGGGCCGTGAGATGATCCGTACCGCCGATACCCCGGCCTTCGCGGGCAACCGCGTGGGCTTCAAGTTGCTGAACCAGGCCGCCCAGCTGGCCGAGCAGCTCGGCCCCGTGCTGGTCGACCGGCTGGTGGGGCCCTACACGGGCCGCGCGATGACGCCGCTGGCCACCATCGACCTGGTCGGCTGGGACATCCACCGCGCGATCGTCGACAACGTGTTCGAGAAGACCGACGACGAAGCCCACCTGGCCAACCGCCTGCCCGGGTACATGGACCGGCTGATGGAGAAGGGTGTGCTCGGCAACAAGACCGGCCGCGGCTTCTTCTACCACGACGACGAGAAGACGCAGCACGTGCTCGACCCGGCGTCGGGCGACTACCGCCCCGTCTCCGAGATCGCCCTGCCCGACCTCGCCTACATCGACGACGTCTCGCGCCTCTACTCCGAGGGCCGCTACCGGGAAGGCATGCAGGTCTTCCTCGACGCGGACAGTCACGAGGCTGCGATCGCCCGCCGCATGATCGCCGGCTACATCAGCTACGCGTTCCACCGGGTGGGCGAGGTCACCGAAACCATCGACGGCATCGACCGCATCATGGGCATGGGCTTCAACTGGGCGCCACCGAGCGTCCTGGTGGACATGATGGGTGGTGCATCGGCAGCCATCGCGATGATCGAGAAGGCGGGCGTGCCCGTGCCGCCGACGCTGGAAGAAGCCGCCAAGACGGGCGAGCCCAAGCGCTTCTTCGACAATCCTCGCATCAACATCGGGAAGTTCTTCGTCGCGGGCTAGCCCGCGACCGAGCCTCAGGAGGAAGAAATGGCTGCTGGATCGGAAGTCTACGTTCTCGGTGGATACCAGACGGACTTTGCCCGCAACTGGACGAAGGAGAACAAGCACTTCTCCGCGCTGATGCGCGAAGGCGTGCTGGGCGCGCTGGCCGAGTGCGACATCGCTCCCGAAGAGGTGGAGAGCGCGCACGTCGGCAACTTCGCCGCCGAGCTCTACTGCATGCAGGGCCACCTGGGCGCCTTCTTCACGGAAGTACACCCGGCCTTCAGCGGGCTCCCCACTGCCCGCCACGAAGCGGCATGCGCCTCGGGCAGCATCGCGCTTCTGGCCGCCTCGGCGGAAATCGAGGCCGGGCGCTACGACCTCCAGGCCGTCGTCGGCATCGAGCAGATGAAGACCGTCTCGGCCACCCAGGGCGGCTCCTACCTCGGCACGGCTGCCTGGTACGAGCAGGAGGCGGAAGGCATCGAGTTCCCCTTCCCCAAGCTCTTCGGCAAGCTCGGCGACGAGTACGACAAGCGCTACGGCCTGAAGGACGAGCACCTGGCCGAGATCAGCAGGCTCAACTACCAGAACGGCAAGCTGAACCCGAACGCGCAAACGCGCACCTGGTACATGAACAAGGAGCACGCGCTCTGCCGCACCGATGACAACCCGGCGGTGGGCGGCCGCATCCGCATCGCCGACTGCTCCCAGGTGACCGACGGCTCGGTGTGCGTCTTCCTCGCCTCTGGCGACTATGCCGAGAAGTGGGCGCGCGGACACGGCAAGAAGCTCGAGGACATCCCGCGCATCAAGGGCTGGGGCCACAATACGGCGCGCCTGCGCTTCGCCGACAAGGTCGCCGAGAGCGCCGGCGCCCAGTACATCCTGCCCCACGTGCGCAGCACGATCAGCTCGGCCATGAGGCGCGCCGGAATCGAGGACGTGAACGGCATCGACGGCATCGAGACCCACGACTGCTTCACCACGTCCGAGTACATGGCCATCGACCACTTCGGCATCACGGCTCCCGGCGAGAGCTGGAAGGCCGTCGAAGAAGGCTGGCTCGAGATCGACGGGAAGCACCCGATCAACCCGAGCGGCGGACTGATCGGAGCCGGCCACCCGGTGGGCGCCACCGGCGTGCGCCAGCTGCTGGACGGCCACAAGCAGGTGACGGGCGCCGCCGGCGACTACCAGGTGGAGGGTGCGAAGAACTTCCAGACCCTCAACATCGGCGGCAGCGGAACCACCAGCGTCAGCTTCATCCTCGGCGTCTAGGGCACCCCCCGAGGGCGACGCTGGCCCGTGTACACTTTCTGAACGACCCGAAACCGGCGGCCCTCCAGCCGCATCATGGAGTTTGATCGGGGGCGTCCCCGGGGCTGGGTACATCATTGACTGAAGCTTCCGCGGCGCGAGGGGTCCGACCCGTCGACGCGCCTCAGGTGGTCTATCTCGTCGTCGCTTCGAGCGTGGTCGGGATCGCGACCACTCTCCACCTGACCTGGCCGGAGATCCGGCCCTGGCTGGTGGACGAAGGCGCCGTGGTCGAGAACATTTCGGCCGCCGTCGCCTTCCTGGCGGCGGCTGCCGGAACCTGGATCTGCCTGCACAACCCGGAGCGGATCTGGCCGTACGCTTCCATCCCGGCCCTCGCGGTGGCCCTCCTCCTCGACGAGATCAGCTACGGCCACATCTTCCTCGGCTACGCGCCACCGACCCTAGGTGGTACGGAGATCGAATCGGTGCACGAGCTGGCCCATCCCGCCGTGGAGCTGGTGTTCGCCCACCCCGTTGCGGCAGCGTTGGCGCTGGCGGTGCTGGCCGGTGTGACCCTCCTGCCTGGGGTCCGCCGCCGGATCCCGGGGCTGGTGCGCAACGCCCGGAACTTCCTGTCGGACCACGCCCCCTTCCGCCTCGTGCTGCTCGCGGTCGGCCTGGGAAGCACGGCGCTGATCCTCGACCTCGACGCGGCCGAGCGCCTGATCTTCGTCGAAGAGCTGCTGGAACTACTCGCGGGGCTGGCCCTCGCGTTCGCCGCCTTCTGCATCCCGGGCCGGGGATCCTCCGGCGCGGCTCTGGGCTGGAACCCACTCGTCCACCACCTCGGCTTCCGGGTGTTGGTGGCGACCTGCGTGGCGATCGCGGCGGGCGCCGGAATCCTGTTCGGGGTCGAGTAGGCGTGGCGCCCGATCGCACGCTGAGCCCTGTCGTGGACGCAGGCTGGCTCCAGGTGCTGGCCAGGCTCGCCTGGGATGGGCTGCGCTTCCAGCGCGGCCGTTCGGCCCTCACGATCCTCGGCATGGCCGTGGGCACGGCCAGCGTGGTGGCGGTGGTCTCGATCGGACTGGCTGGACGCGGCTACGTCGTGCGCCTGATCGAGGGTGTGGGCTCGAACCTCGTGATCGCGGAAGGAACGGGTGAGGGCGTCAACCCGGAGTACGTCACCTTCGACGACGCAGACGCGCTGGGGGGCGCATTGGCCGGCCTCGCCACCCTGGCGCCGGTGGTCGAAACGTCGCGGACGATCTCGATTCGCGGCCAGGCCTGGCCCATCAAGGTGCTGGGCGTGACGCCGGAGTACGCCCACGTGCGGAACCTGGCCATCCGCGAGGGACGTTTCTTCCGGGGCATCGAGGAAGAAAATGCCGCCAAGGTGGCGCTCGTTTCCGGCGAGCTGTCGCGGCGGCTCTACACCTCGGGGTTGCCCGACGACGCCAGCGTGCGGCTCTTCGACCTGCGCTTTCGCGTCGTGGGGATCTTCGGCGAAGGCGTGAATACTGCGGCGGCGGTGAACCGCAGCGAGGCCTCCGGTCTCACTGTCATGATTCCATACTCCACACTGCACCAGCTCCACGAGACGCCCGAGGTGGACGTGCTGTACATCCGCGCTCACTCGCCCACAGCGATAGCGGAGGTCGAGATCGAGACCGAGCGCCTGCTGGCGAGCCGCCATCGCAGCATGGAGAGCATCGAGATCGAATCCCTGGTGCCGTTCATCAACCTGGCGCGCAGAGTCTCGGATGCGATCGGGCTCGTGATGCTCGCCGTCGCAGCCGTGTCCCTGCTCGTCGGTGGCATCGGCATCATGAACATCATGCTGGTGACGGTGCGAGAGCGCACGCGAGATATCGGCATCCGGCTCGCGATCGGCGCGCGCCGATCGGACATCCTGACCCAGTTCCTGATGGAGGCCGCGCTGCTGAGCATCCTCGGAGGAGTGGTCGGCGTCCTGCTCGGCGCGGGCCTCCCTCTCCTGACCGGCCTGGTGCTGGGAATCCCAGTGCCCATCTCCGCGGTCAGCGTGCTGGTGGCCTTCGTCGTGTGCCTGGGAGTGGGCCTCGTGTTCGGGGTCCATCCCGCGCGACGTGCGGCCGCCATGAACATCGTGGACTCGCTCGCCCACGAGTAGGCGGTCGGCCGCTGCGCTCAGCCCTCGAGCGCCATGTCCACCAGCCCGAGCACGACCGTGGCGATGGCCAACAGGATCACCAGGAAGGCCAGCGCCCCGACCCAGAAGACCGGCAGCACCAGCCAACGCTGGCGGGAAGAGAGCAGGTGGTGGTGCGCGAACGGCCGCCAGTACCAGCCGCGCGGGCGCACGCCCGACCAGGTCAAGGCCCCGCCGAGCAGCGCGTAGTAGAGCGCCTGAAGCGGGAGCCCCACCGCCGCCGCCGCCAGCATCACGTGCTGGCCGTCCTGAATCAGGACGATTCCCGGGACTGCGCTCACCAGCCCGAGAGCCAGCAAGCCGCCGAGGAGGAGGGCAAAGAGGAGGATCTCCTGCACGCGCGTGAGGGTAGTGGGTCCCCGCTGGAGGCGGGGTTGGGCAGAAGCAGGGTTCGGCCGAAGAAGAAGAGGGCCTCCGCTCGAACGAAGGACGCAGCGCCCCGCTGGCGAGGGCCTTGAACGCCCGTTAAGTTGGCAGCCGATCCGGCGCGCCCCGGAGAACCGCCTGATGACCGCCTCTGCCGCATCGAGCCCCAGCGAAGTCCCGGCCCTCTCCACCCGCGAGACCGGTTGGATCTTCCTGCGCCACCTCACCTCCTTCGTATTCCCCGGGCTGTCGCTCGCCTTCGTCTGGACCGGGCCCCATGCCTGGTGGGTCGCCTCGCTCTTCATGGCGCCCATGGTGGTGGTCTTCGCCCTGGACACCCGCCCGCACCACGAGCAGCGTCAACCCGCTGCGACCCTTCCGGCGTGGCCCTTCGACCTGCTCGTCTACGTGCTCGCAGGGCTTCAGCTCGTGGTGGTGTTCGAGCTGTGCCGGATGTACCAGCACCAGGCCATCTTCTCGGTGGACACGGTGATGATCTTCCTGGTGGTCGGCTCCAGCTCCGGCTTCTCGATCATCACCGCCCACGAACTGATCCACCGCAAGACGAAGTGGGAGCAGGCGCTGGGGAGGCTTCTGCTGTGCACCGTCCTCTACGAGCACTTCTACACCGAGCACCTGCGCGGCCACCACGTGCGCGTGGGCACGCCCGACGATCCGGCCACCGCCAAGTTCGGCGAGAAGTACGAGGCGTTCTTCCGACGCACCGTGCCCGCCCAGTTCAGAAGCGCATGGCGCCTCGAGGCGCAGCGACTCGGCGACCCGGACATGTCGCTGTTCGATCGTCGCATGCTGCACAACCGCATCCTTCACGGGAGCGCGCTCGGCTGGGCCATGGCGTTCGGAGCGTGGGCGGCGTTCAGTTTCGCGGGCTTCTTCGCCTTCGTGCTCCAGGCCTTCACCGCCATCCGGTTGCTCGAGGCCGTCAACTACTTCGAGCACTGGGGGCTGCGCCGGCGCAACGCGCGCATACGGCCCGTCGACTCCTGGGATACGCACTCGTGGTTCACGTACTACGGCCTGACCGGCCTCTCGCGGCACGCGGACCACCACGCCTGGCCGTCGCGCCCGTTCCAGCAGCTCCGGGTCTGGGACGAGGCGCCGATCCTGCCCGCCGGCTACGTCGGCACCACGGACATGGTGATGGGGCGCGGCGACCGGTTCCTCCACCACGCCACCCTCGAGCTGGCGCGCCGCAAGCTCGGACCCTTCGACCCGGAGGCGGACGTGGATCCGGCCCAGCGCGCCGAGGCCGAGGCCGCGCTGGGCAGAGCCGGGACGTTCGAGGCCGGTCTTCAGTCCGGGATGACTCCGCTGCAGGCGGACAAGGCCGCAGCGCCGGAGGCGCGCCCCGCCGGTCCCGTCGCGCGCGCCTGGCGTGCGCTTCCGATCCCCGGGCGCGTGGCGTTGGCGCTCCTCGGCGTGGCGAGCGTCGTCACGTTGGGCGGCTGGCTCGAGGCGGGCAGCGGCCCCGGTCTGGGTGGCCGCTTCGCACTCAACGCCTGGATCCTGGCGGTCTTCACCGGCGTCATCGTGCTGCGCGCTCGCATCGAGCAGGCGGGAAGCCCCGCCCTCTCCTGGGCGATCTTCTTCGCGCTGATCGCCGGCCTCGGCAGCCTCACCGGCGCCGTCCTGGCCTGAGCCCGGCGCGGCCGGGTAGGATTGGCCATGCCCATCCTGAACCTCGTCCACGTGAACCTGCACGTGACGGACCTGGAACGTTCGATCGACTTCTACGAACGACTCGGCTGGAAGGTCATGTTCGACCTGGGCCGCCGCGAGCCGGTGGACCTAGGCAGCGGCGAAGAGGCCAGCGCCGTCGTTCTCTCGCTGGGCGACGATCCGCGCTGCACCACGAAGATCGAACTGATGCAGTACGTGAGCCCACCGGCCACGCCCAAGCCGCCGCAGCCGCGCCACGAGGCCGGGACCCACCGCATCGCCATGCGCGTGAAAGATCTGGACGCCACGCTGGCCGACTTTCGGGCACACGGCATCGAGATTCGTGACGACCCCCACGAGGTGCGCAGCATGGGAGGACGTCAGCGCTTCGTGCTGTTCACGGACCCCGACGGCAACCTGCTGGAGCTGATCGAGCTGTACCGGGACTAGACGGGCCGCTGGAGGGCGAGGCACGCTGTCTCGCCCGGGTGCAAGGAACCGGCAGGAAGGCGGCAGGCCCGTGTAGCGAAACGCCACGTTTTGGCGTCGCGCGGCCACGAGCGATTTCCGCGCCACACCCCATTGTCACCAGGGGGTGGTATAAACGCGGATCGGAGCCGCGAGCGCGGTCCGGGGGGGGTCGGCCCATAGGGCGACGATGCCCGGGAGGTGCGCGCTGGAGGCACAGTCGATCGCGATCGCGGTAGCCGCCGCGGCGCTGCTGTGGCCCCTCGGTGCTGCTGCGCGCGGGCACCCCGCGCTGCTCTGGGGAGCAGCATGGCTCTGCTTGCTGGGCTCCGGCATTGCGCTGCTGCTGTTCCCGCCCAGCGCGGCGCCCCTGGTCATCGGGATGCTCGGACCGCTGTTCCCGGCAGGCCAGCTCGCCGGGGCATACGCGCTGGAGCGCCGACGTGCGCCCGCCTGGATCATCCCCACCGCGCTGGCTCTGGGTGTACTTCGCGTCGGCGCCCACGGCTCGGCGTGGATCGAGCCGTTCGTGGGTGTGGTCGTCGAACCACTCGGCACCCTGATGGCCGCATGGATCGTGTCCCGAGTGCTACGCCGCGGGGACGCTTCTTGGAGCGCCTACGTGATTCCGCCGGCGCTGGTCGCGGCGGCGCTGGTCGACTGCGCCTCCGCGTGGATCATCTCTCCCCAGGGGGTCCCGACGTTCGTTCTTGGCGGGTGGGTCGTCGTAGCAGCGCTCGCGGGGCCGCCGCAGATCTACCACGCGGCCGACCGCTACCTGCGCCACCAGGCGAAACTGCGCCGGCACACCGAGGACGAACTCCAGGAGACGCGCGAGCGCTTCCGCGCCCTTACCGAGAACGCCTTCGACCTGATCGCCGAGCTGGACGGAGATGAGAACCTCACCTACGTCAATCCGCGCTACGAGGAGGTGCTCGGCTACCCGGTCAGCGCGTTCCTGGGATGGAAGCCCGCCGACTTCGTCCATCCGGACGACCTGGTCGCGGCGGCGCGATTCGCCGCGCAGGCGGACGCGGAGGGTCGCGCGTCCGGACTCGTGGTCCGCGCACGCCACCAGGACGGAAGCTGGCGTTGGCTCGAGAACGTCGCCGGCTCGTTCGTCACGCGCAGCGGCGAGCGCCGCTGGGTGATGAATTCGCGCGACGTGACCGAGCGCAGGGCGCACGAGGAGAGCTTGGAGCGCGGCCGGGAACGCCTCGAGATGACCGTGAGCGAGCGCACCGCCGCGCTGCGCGAGAGCGAGGCCCGCTTCCGCGCGCTGGCGGACCACGCTCCGGAGCTGATCTCCGAGTTCGACGACGAGGGGCGCTACACCTTCGCGAACGCATCCTTCAAGGACCTGCTCGGACTCGAGCCCGAAGCCCTGCTGGGCACGACACCCGACGAGCTCATCCACCCCGACGACCAGGCCGGCTCCAGAGCGGGGCTGACCTACGCCCTGCGCAAGCAGACCGCCGCCTACCGCCTGCACCGCCTGCGCCACACCGACGGCTCGTGGCGCTGGTTCGACAACACCGGGCGCGCCTACCGCACGCCGACCGGCGAGCTGCGCTTCGTTTCCATCGGACGCGACGTGACCGAGGCGGTCGAGGCGGAGGAGGAGCGTCGGCAGCTCCAGCAGCACATGCAGGAGGTGCAGCGCTTGGAGAGCCTCGGCGTCCTTGCCGGTGGCATCGCCCATGACTTCAACAACCTGCTGGCCGTGATCCTCGGCAACACCGCGCTCCTCGAGTCCCATGCCGAGTCCGATCCGGAGTCGAACGATCGCCTGCGCCGGATCCGCGCCGCGGCGCGCCACGCCGAAGCGCTCACCGACCAGATGCTCGCCTACGCCGGCAGATCCGTCTCGGATCTGACGCCGCTGGACCTCTCGCAGCTGGTGCGCGACACGAAGGACCTGCTGCACGCGGCGGTCCCCAAGAAGTGCAAGCTGGAGCTCGAGCTCGGGCGGGAGCTGCCCGCGGTGAAGGGCGACGTGACCCAGCTCCGCCAGGTGCTCGTCAACCTGGTAGCCAACGCAGGTGAGGCGTTGCGGGAGGAGTCCGGGCACGTGCGGGTGCGCACGGCGCTGTTCGATGCCGACCGCGCAGCCCTTTCGAAGGCCTTCGGCGCCGCGGAGCGCCCCGAGGGCTCCTGGATGATGCTCGAGGTATCCGACGACGGACCGGGCATGGACGCCGAGCTGAGTGGGCACGTATTCGAACCGTTCTTCACCACCCGGGAGTCGGGCCGTGGCCTCGGACTCGCGGCGGTCCTCGGCATCGCCAGTGCCCACGGCGGCGTGATGAAGCTGGAGACGGAGCTGGGACACGGAACCGTGTTCCAGCTGCTGCTCCGCCCCACGACCGAGACGGCGAAGCAAGCGGATCCGAAGTTGCATCCCCACCCGGCGCAGCCGGAAGCCGGTGTGGTCCTGGTGGTGGACGACGACGAGGCCGTGCGCGAGGTGGCCCAAGCCCTGCTCGAGCGGGGCGGACTGCGCGTCGAGTGCTGCTCCGGGGGCCACGATGCGCTGGCGCGCATCCGCGGAGGCTCCAGTGTGGACGCCGTACTGCTGGACCTGGCGATGCCGGAGCTCTCGGGGGCCGAGGTGCTGCGCATGATCCGCGTCGAACGCCCGGATCTCCCGGTGGTGATCGCGAGCGGCTACAAGCGCGACCTCGCCGCCGAACAGCTTGAGGACGACGAGGTCTTTGGCTTCGTGCACAAGCCCTACGACCCCGACACGCTGATCGGAATCATCCGCGAAGCGCTGCGAGCCACCCGGGCCGCCTGACGCGGGGTACGTCCACTCGGAGCCGGACGACGCTCCGGCAGCGCCCGGAGATCAGGCGCCCGGTCGTCAGCGAGGACGAAGCGCTGCGCGCACGCAGGCCACCAGGTCCTCGGGTGCGTACGGCTTGCGCAGGAAGCCCGCGGCCCCGGGGGCCTTGAAGCGCTCGGATGCGAACTCCTCGCTGAACCCGGTGGCCAGGATGACCGGAAGCCCCGGCCGGATCGCGCGCATCTCCAGGAAGGCGGGCTCGCCGCCCACGTCCGGCATCGACAGATCGAGCACCACCGCGTCGATCCGATCCGCTTCTGCGCGCAATCGCTCGACTCCCTCGCGACCGCCACTGGTCGCCACCACCTCGAAGCCATCGCGCCGCAGGAACTCGCTCGCGACTTCGAGCACGTCCGGGTCGTCGTCCACCACCAGAATGCGGCCCACGCGGGGCGCACCGCCGGAACCCGGGGGCGCAGCGGCGGGCTGTGCGCTGGGCTTCTCGTGGACGAGCGGCAACAGGACACGGGCGGTGGTGCCGCGACCGGGCATGCTCTTCAGCGTGGCGACGCCGCCGTGGGCTCGCACGATTCCCAGGACGCTGGCCAGGCCCATCCCGCGCCCCGTGAACTTGGTGGAGAAGAACGGGTCGAAGATGCGCTCCCGGGTCTCCGCATCCATCCCGCACCCGGAGTCCCTCACCTCGACCGCGACGTACTCGCCGGGGGCCGGATCGGCGGCGCCCTGGGCGCCCGCCAGGTCGGAGGCACGGGCGTGCAGTCGCTCCGTGCGCAACTCCACGCGACCCGTACCGCCCTCAAGCGCTTCGCCCGCGTTGGTGATCAGGTTCAGCACGACCTGGCGAATCTGGGTCTCGTCAGCCTCGATGTGCAGGCCGGACTCGAGGTCCGTCTCGAGCTCGCCGCCTTCGGGAAGGGCCGCACGCATCAGCTCGGTCATCTCCCTCACCGACCGCGAGACGTCGATCACCTTGCGGTCGGTCGGCGCCTTGCCCGCGTAGGTGAGCATCTGGTCCGTGAGGAGCGCGGCGTGTTCTCCCGCCGTGCGGATCCGCTTCAGCCGGCCTCGGACCGCATCCCCGTCGGGCAGGTCCGACTCGGCCAGGCGCGCGTTTCCGAGGATGACGCTCAGGAGGTTGTTGAAATCGTGAGCGATGCCCCCGGAGAGCCGACCCAGGCTCTCGAGCCGCCCGCTCTCGTGCATGCGACGCTCCATCTCGAGGCGCTCGGCCTCGGCGCGGCGGGCGTCCGTCACGTCGCGCGCGGCACCGATCACGCGCAGCTCCCCGGGCTTGTCGGTGGCACGCGTGTAGGCTCGCAGCTCCAGCCGTCGCTCTCCGTGCTCCGCGGTGTGGAGCGGGACTTCGCGCACCGCGTACTCGCCGGGACGTGCGTCCTCGAACGCCGGAACGATCAGACTACGTGTATCCGGCGGCAGCAGCTCGAGCCAGCCATGGCCGGACAGCGCCTGAGGATCGACTCCGGTGATGCGCTGAAAGGCCCCGGTGATCCACTCGATGGTGAGCTTCAGCTCGCGGTCCATACGGAATGTGAAGCTGAAGTCCGAGGAGAGCTCCGACACCGTGCGGTAGCGCTCCTCGCTGGCGCGCAGTGCCGTGTTGGCCTCCGCCAGCTCTCGGGTGCGGTCGGCGACACGTCGCTCCAGGTCCTCGCGCGAACGGCGCAGCGCCCGCCGGTTGCGGTCCGACACGGCGTAGATCTGAAGCCCCAGGGTGGGCGGCGTCACCACCAACCATGCCGCGATGAGCACGGGATCCGGGCCTCGACCGAGCATGAGCCAGAGAACGTGGAGGGCGCCGGCGATCGTCAGCACGACGAAGGCAAGTGGGAGCAGACGCTGGGCGAGACCCGCACTCGGGCTCGACACGGCACGGTATGTCACCCAGGTCGCCGTCAGCGCGACTGCGGGCTCCACGGTCAGGGCGAGGCCGTATGCTGCAGGGGCGTACCCCGCCGCCGCCAGCCCTGCGCGCCCCAGACCGATGACCACGGCGGCGGGCAGCAACCCACGCGGCCGGCGCCGGCCGGCCAGCTCCAGGGCGCCGGCCAGGAGGAGGAACGGGAAGAGGGTTCCGAGCGGGTAGGTCAGCAAGTGCACGCCGGGGAGCTCCGGCGCGGCGATCACGAGAACTCCGCTGGCGCCGGCAGCCATCCAGCCGGCGATCCAGAAAGGCATCGGCCCCAGCCCCGGGCGGCGCAAGCCCCACAGGCCTACCACCACGAAGGAAACCAGGACGCCAGCCAAGGCGAGTTCCAACCCCGTCGGCATGCTTCTCCCGGAAAAAACGCGAGCCGTGGAAGGTACCACGGCTGGCGGCTCACGGTGTCGGGCCAGGGCTGGCGCCGCTCCCCCGGAAGTTGCGCCAAAGCTGCGTACACGGAGGGCCCGATGCCGAGAAGGACCGCCCCGTCGTAGAGAAATGTGCGCCGCGCGCGAGCCGGTGTACCGGCTCAGGGCTCGGGCCGCGGTTCCGTTCCGAG
>CAXMOD010000020.1:0-9907 GCA_964194905.1 uncultured Desulfobacterales bacterium
CTGAAGCGCGAGGTGCGGCGTCGCCTCGAGCAGGCCGTGCAGGAGGGGCGCGTCACCGTGCAGCTCCACAACGAAGGTGCCGATCCGTTCGGCCCGCGCACCGAGAAGGTGGTGCACGACCTGCGCGAGCGCGACGCGGAGGAGGACCCGCCCGCGGGCTAGCCGCTACCAGCGCTCGTCGAAGGGGCGCAGGTCGAGCTCGAAGGTCCAGGCGCTGCGCGGCTGGCTGTGGAGCATCCAGTAGTTCTCCGCGATGGCGTCGGGCGAGAGCAGCCCGTCGGGCGGCCGCTTGGCCACCATCTCGGCGAAGTTCTCGCGGATCCAGGGCGTATCGATCGCGCCGTCGATCACCACGTGGGCCACGTGCAGGCCCTGGGGCGAGAGCTCCCGCGCCATGCTCTGTGCGAGGGCGCGCAACGCGTGCTTGGCGCCGGCGAAGGCGGCGAATCCTGCGCCCCCGCGCACGCTCGCCGTGGCGCCGGTGAACAGGATCGTGCCCCGCCCGTGCGGCACCATGCGCCGTGCTGCCTCGCGGCCGGTTAGGAAGCCGGCGAAGCACGCCATCTCCCACACCTTGCGGTAGACCCGGCTCGTCATGTCGCGGATCGGGAAGTTGACGTTGGCGCCCGGGTTGAAGACGAACACCTCGACCGGGCCGACGTCCTTCTCGACCGCATCGAAGAGCGCGATCACCTGGTCCTCGTCGCGAGCGTCGCAGCCGTAGGCACGCGCGCGGCCGCCGGCGCCCTCGATCTCGTTGACGAGGGGCGCGAGCGCGTCGGCATGGCGGCGCATGACGCAGGCCGTGAAGCCCTCGCGGGCGAAGCGCTTGGCGATGGCGCCGCCGGTGCTCTCTCCCGCGCCGATCACGACGCACGCGCGCGCGTCGCTCACGAGCGCAGCGCCTCTTCGACGAAGTCGAGCCGATCGTTTCCGAAGAAGAGCTCCTCTCCGACGAAGAAGCTCGGCGCGCCGAAGGCGCCGCGCTCCACGGCCTCGTCCGTATTGGCGCGCAGCGCGTTCTTGATCTCCGGCTCCGCGCAGCGGGCGATCACCGCGTCGCCGTCGCAGCCCGCCTTGGTGACCAGGTCGCGCACCACGGCCTCGTCGGCCAGGTTGGCGCCCTCGCTCCACATGGCCCGGAAGGCGGCCTGGTGGTAGGCGTGGAAAGCGCGGATGTCGCCGCCGTCGAGCAGCGCCACCGCGGCGCGCATGGGCAGCACCGTGTTCACCGGAAAATGCGAATTGGGCGCCATCTCCAGGCCGTAGCGGGCCGCCCACCGGCTCACGTCGTTGCCCACGTAGCGGCCCTTGTTGGGGACGGTGAAGGGCGGTGAATTCCCGGACGCCTTCATGACGCCGCCGAGCAGGAAGGGGCGGTAGACGAGCTCCGCCCCGCTGCGCTCGAGCAGGCCGGGCAGCTGGCTGTTGGCCAGGTAGGTGAACGGGCTCACGGAGTCGAAGAAGTACTCGAGGCGGGGCATGGGGGATCCTCCTCGGCGCGCAGTCGCCTTCGCTGACCTGGATATAGTCAATTCCCTTTCGGAACTCAATGGGATTTGATAGATATTTTGGCCATGCGATGGGACGAGATCGGAGAGGTCCGGTGTTCGGTGGCGCGCGCGCTGGGGATCGTCGGGGACCGCTGGACGCTGCTCGTGATCCGCGACCTCTTCCTGGGGCTGCGGCGCTTCGAGCGTCTCCAGCGGAGTCTCGGGGTCACTCGCCACCTGCTGGCCGAGCGCCTCGAAAAGCTGGTCGAGCAGAGCGTGGTGGAGCGGGTCCCGTACCAGGAGAAGCCCACGCGCTACGAGTACCGGCTCACCGAGAAGGGGATCGATCTCTACCCGGTGCTCCTGGCGCTGGTGCGTTGGGGCGATCGCTGGGAGGCTGACTCCGCCGGCCCGCCGGTGCTCTACCGCCACAAGGGCTGCGGCGCGGTCGCCATGCCGACGCTGCACTGCGCCCAGTGCGGCGAACCCGTCGCGGCTCGCGACATGCAGCCGCAGCCCCAGCCCGGAGCGGGCGCGCGGCGCTGGACGGACCCGACCGGGTAGACCAGCTTGCTGCCGCGGCGGCGCCGGCGGCGGTTGGTATCCTCCAGCCCCCCGCGCGGACGTGGCGGTTGCGAGGTGTTCCGATGAGCGACGCAGTGGATTACAGGCCTCTTTCCGGACTGGCTGGGAACTGGCAGGGCGACAAGGGATTGGACGTGGCGCCCGAGCCCGACGGCACGGAGGAGAGCCCCTACTTCGAAACGATCCGCTTCGAGGCCATCGGCGACGTCACCAACGCCGAGACCCAGGTGCTGGCCGTGGTGCGCTATCAGCAGATCGTGAGCCGCAAGTCGGACGGTCAGGTCTTCCACGACCAGACGGGATATTGGATGTGGGACGCGGGGCAGGGCGTGGTCATGCAGTCCATCACCATCCCGCGGGCGGTCTGCGTGCTGGCGGGCAGCCGCTGGGCGCCGGGCGACGGGTCCGCCGTCGAGGTCTCCGTCGCAGCGCGCCTCGGCGATCCCGACTGGGGGATCATCCAGTCGCCTTTCATGCGCGACCAGGCGCGCACCACGGCCTTCGAGCACAAGCTGAGCATCGAGGGCGACGTGCTTTCCTACGCCGAGACCACGCACCTCGAGATCTACGGCCGCAGCTTCGCGCACACCGACCGCAACGAGCTGACCCGAGCGGCGTAGCCGGACCGGTGAGCGCGGCCAGGAGCCAGGGACCGCAGACGCCCGGACGGGTCAGCGCGCGGCTTCGTCGCCGAGGGCGTGGAGCCGCTCGGCGAGCGCGGCGGCGAGCGGGGCGTTCCCTGCCGCCCGATTCGTCTGCTCGCCGGGATCGGCCTCCAGGTCGAAGAGCTGCGCAGGCCGACCGTCGTACTTCACGTACTTGTAGCGGGGCGTGACCACGGCTTGCACGGACGGAGCCGGGTAGGGCGGCTCGTCGTAGTAGGCGTAGAACAGCGCGTCGCGCACCGACGCGCCGGGATCGCGCAGGAGCGGCGTCAGGCTGCGACCCTGCATCCGCTCCGGGACGGCGAGGCCCGCCAGATCGAGCAGGGTCGGCGCCACGTCCACGTTCGCGATGAGCGCGTCCCGCGACGTTCCAGGGACATGGCCCGAGGCGGGGTAGCGCAGCAGGAAGGGGACGCGGATCGATTCCTCGTACGCCCAGCGTTTGTCCACCAGGCCGTGCTCGCCCCATAGGTAGCCGTTGTCGCTGGTGTAGAGGACGACGGTGTTCTCCTCGAGGCCGTGCGCGGCGAGGTAGTCCAGCACCCGTCCGATCTCCCGGTCGAGGGAGGTAACGGCTGCGGCGTAGCGCCGGACCGAGTCGCCGAGGGGGCGGAGATTGAGGTGGGCGTACTGGGCGTCGGTCATGACGCTCCAGGGGTGAGTACCGGGAGGGAGTTCCACGGACGCCTCTGCGTAGCGGTCGCGCTCGGGCTCATCGGGCGTGAAGTCCGAGTGCACGCTCTTGTGAGAAAGATAGAGGGCGAAGGGCCGATCCTGGTTGGTGTCGAGCCACGCCAACGCCCGGTCCGTGAGCTCGGTGGCGATGTAGCGGGTACGCGATGCTTCCTCGCGACCGTTCACGACGAGCGGACACCACTCGTAGACCCCCTGTCCGCCCACGTGGGTGAAGGTCACGAAGTGATCGACGCCGCGCAGGTCCGGGAGCTTCCCCGGCATGTGCCACTTGCCGACGAAGGCCGTCGCGTAGCCTGCCTGGGAGAGGTACTCGAGAAAGGTGCGGTTCTCGTCGGACCAGGGCGTGAAGTTGTTCCAGACCCCGTGGCGGTGCGGGTACGTCCCGGTGAGAAAGCTGGCGCGCGACGGTGAGCAGAGCGAAGAGGTCACGTACCCGCGCGAGAAACGCACGCCTTCGGCGGCCAGACGGTCGAGCGACGGCGTCTCGATGAAGGGATGTCCCTCGTAGCCGGCGAAGTCCCAGCGGTGATCGTCCGACAGGATGAAGACCAGGTTGGGCGGGCGCTCCGCCGGGTTGGCGCGCACGGCGCTGCCGGCGGGAAGTGGCCCGGGAAAGGACGCGGGCATGGGCAGCAGATCGCGTTGGAAGAGCGCCTGGTAACCGTTCAAGAAGGGTTGGATCGAGCCCAGCACCAGGACGGGCCCCAGCGCAATGCCGGCCGCCACGGCCAGGGTGGGCTTGCCGCGGAATCCCAAGCCTCGCCCGCCGATCGCCGCGCCGGTGCGGCAACCGAGGTCGGCGAGCACCACGGCGACGAGAGAGAGGTAAAGGTGCGCCAGATTCAGCGGCGATCCGACCAGCCAGAGCGCTTCGGGCACGCTGTGCCAGTGCAGCCGGACGGGGATCTCGGTAAGCCACCACAGGAATCCCGGCAGAAGCGAGAGGAAGATGCGCGCGGCCGCCGGCAGGCCGGCGCGCCAGGCGAACGGGTAGACGAACAGCGGCGCGCCGAGTAGCAAGGCGAAGTAGACGCGCCCGATCGTGCGGAGTGCGCCGTCGCCGATGCCGAGGCCGGGGCCGTGATCGAGCGCGAGGGCCATCAGACCCAGCAGCCCCGAGACGGAGAGCACCGTGAGCCACCCGAGAATGTGTCCCGTCATCCGGTCGGCCTAGCGTTGTTCCCCAGCGGGGGCAAGGACATGGGACTTGCAAGCGCCGAAGGCCCCGCAGGCGCTTGGACGGCGTATAGTGGCGTCCGCTCACGAACCTGGGGAGTCCCATGGCACTTCGTCTGCTGGTGTTCCTGTTCTGCTTCGGCCTCGCGGCCTGCGAGAGGGGTGAGGCCCCGCCCCCGCCCGCTCCCGGTGCAGACGAGCAGGGTCACACCGCCGCCACCGCCGAGACCGCCGCCGCCAACGCGCGTGGGGGCGAGGCCCTGCCGCTGGGTGACCAGACGGACTTCGAGAACGCCCGGCGCGGCCTCGTGGCGAGCGACCCGGAGGTGGTGGTCGAGAACGACGCAGGCGGCCGCGTATGGAGTACGGCCGACTACGACTTCGTCGAAGGAGAGGCGCCCCCGAGCGTGCATCCCAGCCTGTGGCGCCAGGCTCGTCTGAACGGCATCCACGGTCTCTTCGAGGTGACCGAGGGTGTCCACCAGGTGCGCGGCTACGACCTCTCGAACATGACCCTGATCGAGGGCGAGTCGGGCTGGATCGTGGTCGATCCCCTCACAGCAGTGGAGACGGCCCGCGCAGCGCTCGCACTGGCGCGGCGCCACCTGGGCGAGCGCCCGGTCTCGGCGGTGATCCTGACCCACAGCCACGCGGACCACTTCGGTGGGATCGATGCGGTCCTCCCCGAAGACGAAGCCGCCCGTGCGGCCGTCCCGATCATCGCTCCCGCCGCCTTCATGCACGAAGCCACGAGCGAGAACGTAATCGCGGGCGTAGGGATGGCCCGGCGCGCCACGCTCATGTACGGGATGCCGCTCGCGGTCAGCGAGCGGGGGCACGTGGACACGGGCCTCGGCAAGGAGCCCGCGCGCGGGCGCATCAGCCTGGCCGCGCCCAGCGACCTAGTGGATCGCACGCCGCAGCCGATGGAGATCGACGGGGTGCGCTTCGTCTTCCAGCACGCGCCCCACTCCGAGGCGCCCGCCGAGCTCACCTTCTACCTGCCCGACAAGCGAGCCTTCTGCGGCGCAGAGATCGTGTCGCACACGATGCACAACCTCTACACCCTGCGCGGGGCGAAGGTGCGCGATGCGCTCCTTTGGAGCGGCTACATCGACGAGGCGATCGAACTCTTTGGCGACGCCGAGGTCGTCTTCGCGAGCCACCATTGGCCCACCTGGGGCAACGCCGAGGTGATCGGCTACCTGAAGAAGCAGCGCGACACCTACAAGTACATCCACGACCAGACCCTGCGTCTGGCCAACAGCGGGGCGACGCCGCGCGAGATCGCCGAGCAGATCGAGCTCCCCGAGTCGTTGCGCTCGACGTTCGCGAGCCGCGGCTACTACGGCACCGTTCGGCACAACTCCAAGGCGGTGTACCAGTGGTACTTCGGCTGGTACGACGGCAACCCCGCGAATCTGGATCCGCTTCCGCCCGTCGATGCCGGCCGTCGCTACGTGGCCGCGATGGGTGGGGCCGACGAGGTGCTGCGCAAGGCGAACGAAGCCTTCGAGCGCGGTGAGCTCCGCTGGGCGGCGACGCTGCTGAATCACCTGGTCTTCGACGAGCCCGGCAGCGCGGAGGCCAAGGGCCTGCTCGCGCGGGTGTACGACCAGCTCGGCTACCGCGCCGAAGCGGGTCCGTGGCGCGACGTCTACCTGACCGGGGCCCACGAGCTGCGGCACGGCATCTCCGGGGGCGGCATCGACCTCGCGACCGCGATGGACCTGATGCGCCAGGTGCCGCTGGAACGCTTCTTCGAGTCGATGGCCACGCGCATCGTGGGCGCCGACGCCGAGGGGAAGGACACGGTCGTGAACTTCGTCTTCACCGATCTGGGTGAGACCCACGTCCTCTACCTGGAGAATTCCGTTCTCCACCACGACAAGCGCGCCGCTGATCCGCAGGCGGATGCCACGGTCCGGCTCACGCGGAACTTCTTCCTGCGCCTCGCCATGCGTCAGGTGGGTCTGCGCGAGGCGATCTTCTCCGACGACCTGAAGGTAGAGGGGAGCCGCCTCGAGCTGTTGCGTTTCTTCTCGCTGGTCGAGGCGCCCGACGCGGCCTTCCCGATCGTGACGCCCTGACCCGAGGAGGCCTGCGATGCCCCGCCCCGAGACCTTGATCGACGGACTGCGCTTTCCCGAAGGCCCGCGCTGGAGGGATGGGCGGTTGTGGTTCTCGGACATGCACGACCAGCAGGTGCTGGCGGCGGATCTCGACGGACGGACGGAGATCATCGCCAGCGTTGCGCACGACCCGTCGGGGCTCGGCTGGCTCCCGGACGGACGGCTCCTCGTGGTCTCGATGCGGGACCGCAAGCTGCTGCGCCTCGATCCGGAGGGCCTCGTCGAGGTCGCCGATCTCTCGGCCGTCGTCCCCTTCCACTGCAACGACATGGTCGTGGACGCCCGGGGGCGCGCCTATGTGGGGAACTTCGGCTTCGACCTTCACGGGAGCGGACAGCCCACGGCCACGAACCTTGTGCTCGTGGAACCCGACGGCCGCACGCGGGTCGTCGCCGAGGATCTGCGCTTTCCCAATGGCACCGTGATCACGCCAGACGGGCGCACGCTCATCATCGGCGAGACGTTCGGCGCCTGCCTGACCGCCTTCGACGTCGCCGATGATGGCTCGCTCTCCGGGCGGCGCGAGTGGGCGCGGATGGAGAAGGCGGTCCCCGACGGAATCTGTCTCGACGCGGAGGGCGCCATCTGGGTGGCCTCCCCGGTGAGCGGCGCCGTCCTTCGCCTGCGCGAGGGTGGCGAGGTCACCCAGCGCATCGAGGTCGAACACCAGGCCTTCGCGTGCATGCTGGGCGGAGCCGAGCGGCGCACGCTCTTCCTCTGCACCGCCGCCAACTCCGATCCCAAGGAAACCGGCGACCGCACCGGGCGCATCGAGCGCGTCGAGGTGGAGGTTCCGGGCGCGGGGCTTCCCTGAGCCCGCGCGGCGGCTCGCTCAGCCCCGCGCTAGGCCGCGCAGCATGATCTCGGCGATGGTGTCGGCGGTCGCCTTGGGGGACGCGCCGGCCACGTCGGCGACGTTCGGGCGCGCGAACTCGCGGCCCAGGCCGCCCAGGACGTGGGCGACCGCTGCCGTATCGACGGAGGGGATCAGTCTTTCCGTCACCGCACGGTCGAGCAGGTTGCGGGTCACGGCGATCACGTAGCTCTCGTGGGAGTCGAGCAGCCGGCTCGCTCCGGGGATGTCGCCCAGCTCTCGGGCGTAGGCCACCGTGCTGGGCTGGACCGCCTCGTTGGCGGTCTGCAGGTAGGCGCGCAACGCCTCGAGCGGCGACATGCTGGCGCGCAAGGGTTCCATCGCCGCGCGCCCGATCCGCCTCAGGCGCCGGTCCACCACCGCGAGGACCAGCTCCTCCTTGCTGGGCGAGATCCCGTAGAGGGTGCGCAGCGAACAGTTCACCTCGGCGGCGATCTCGGCCATGGTGAGGTCGGCAAAGCCCTCGACGGAGAAGATCTTCTCCAGGTCGTCGAGGATCTCGCGCTGGCGCTCGCTGAGGCGCCGTTCGGTCTCGGAGTCGAGCAGCGGCTTGGGAGCCCGCACGCCCGGGAAGCGCAACCGCTCGTCCGGCCGGTTCTTCGGCGCACTCACGAGAGCAGCGTCTCCGGCAGGTCGACCACCCGCGCGCGCAGCCACTCGCCCAGGCTCTTGGCCTGCGGGTCCTGACGCGTCGAGGCCGCGACCCCTTCTTCGAGAAGGCCGTGGACCACGAAATTGAGCGAACGAATGGCGGGCAGGGCGTGGCGGTCGACGGGTAGCTCCGCGACCTCCGGCAGCAACTCGCGCAGCCGCTCCACGCTCAGGAAGTGGTCGAGCCAGGCCCAGGCCTCATCGCTGCGCGCGAAGATGCCGAGGTTGGCGTTGCCGCCCTTGTCGCCGGACCGCGCGCCGTAGACCGCGCCCAGCGGTGCGCGGGTGGTCGGACCCGAGGGCACAGCTGCGGTGGGGCCGGGCGCAGGGGTGACCGAGACCCGAGCCGAAGGAATCACGGACGAAATCTCCCGCGTCTCTCCGCTGAGGATCACCACCTCCTGGGGAACCGCCTCCGCGGGCACGCAGGCGGGCTCGTAGACGCCGAAGGGGCGTCCTGCGCCCGGCCCGCCTCCCACGCCGAAGAATCCGGGAATGCTGGCCAGCGCCAGCTCGATCACGGCGTTCGAGAAGGTGCGGCCGACCTTCTTCTCGTCCGGGTCCTTGGCACTGATCTTCAGGATCGCCACCGCCTGCTCGTTCTGCTCGGGATCGAGCCTGTCGGTGCGCACGAGGCGCGTCGTGATCTGGGCGAAGTCCTCGGGTGCGTAGGGGCAGGCCGCCCAGAACGCCTCCTCGACCAGCTTCGCCTTGGCTTCGATGTCGAGGCCGGTCAGGCATACGCTCATGTCGTTGCGGAAGCCGCCCGGGCGGTTGATGCACACCTTGAGCGTGGCGGGGGGAGGTTCGCCCTGGATGCCGTGCATGCGCACGCGGTCCGGCGCCACCGACTCGAGCTGGATCGTGTCGAAGCGAGTGGTGACGTCGGGGCCGAGGTACTGCGGGCCGCCGATCTCGTACAGGAGCTGCGACGTGACCGTGCCGATCGAGACCTCGCCGCCGGTTCCGTCGTGTTTGCCGATCACGGACGAGCCGTCCTCGGCTACATCGGCCCACGGGAAGCCGACCCGCGTCATGCCGGGGACCTCTGTGAAGAACGAGTAGTTGCCGCCCGTGGCCTGGGTGCCGCACTCGATCACGTGGCCGGCCGCCACCGCGCCGGCAAGCGCATTCCAATCGGTGCGGCTCCAGCCGTGGTGCCAGGCCGCCGGTCCGCACACGACGGCCGCGTCGGTGCAGCGCCCGGTGATCACGATGTCCGCGCCCTGGTTCAGGGCCTCGACGATGCCCCAGCAGCCGAAGTAGGCGTTGGCGGTGAGGAACGCGGAGGCGTCCTTGATCGGCTCGCCCGACTCGAAGTGAGTGAGCTGGTCGGCGGCGATGAGCTCGTTCATGCGCGGTACCAGGTCGTCTCCACGCACGTAGGCGATCTTCGGGTGCAGGCCTAGCTTCTCGGCCACCTCGGCCACCGCCGCGGCGCAGCCGTCGGGATCGAGGCCTCCGGCGTTCGAGACCACCTTGATGCCGCGGTCAAGGCAGGTGCCCATCACCTGCTCCATCTGCATGACGAAGGTGCGCGCGTAGCCGCCGCCGGGCCGCTTCATGCGCGTGCGCGCGAGGATCAGCATGGTGAGCTCGGCGAGCCAGTCGCCCGTCAGCGCGTGAATGGCTCCG
>CAXMOD010000021.1:0-13238 GCA_964194905.1 uncultured Desulfobacterales bacterium
GCCGCTCCCGCGGACCTGCATGGACGTCGTGTCGAGGAGGATCAGCCGGCTCTCCAGCAGGCCGTCGTCGATTTCGGCGAGCGCCACGGCGCAGTTGACGGACGGGCGCACAAACGGATTGAGGAGGCGCAGCGTCGCGCGCATCACGTTCACCCCCCAGAGCTCGAGTACGCCGGCTTCCAGGCTCTCGGGACGCACGTCCACGGCGAGCCAGCCGTTGGCCCCCGGCACCAGGGTCGCGAGGTCGGGGCCACGCGACTCGATGTCCGCTTCGAGACTGAGGGTGCCCCGATCCTTGCTGCGTGGGTCGAAGCGCCGCGCCAGGATGCCGTAGTCGAAGTGATCGACGTGCGCACGAAGCGACGCCGCAACATCGTCCTCTCCGGGCTCGATCGAGATCTCGAGGTGGACCTCCCCGCCGGGGAAGTCCACCTCGAGCGGATCGATCACCAGGCGACCGTCGCGAAGCGTGGCGTGCAGGTCGCCGCCTCCGAGGGAGTCGGCGCCCGAAAGGAGCTCGCCCACGCGGATCGACGCCTCGGCGTCGAAGGCGCGCAGCACGCGTCGGCTGAGGAAGGGCTCCACGCGGCGAAGCGACTCGGTATTCGACGGGGGAGCGGCGGAGGGAGACGTCTCGCGCCTGAAATCCGCGAGCTGCACCGTCCGGGCTTCGAGCCGGGCTACCACCCGCGGCCGCGGACCAGCGGAGTCCAGGTCCACCGTTCCGGAGAGCTCACTCTCGCGCACCCGAAGGTCCAGGGCGGTCTGGTAGCGCCCGTCCCTGCGGGAGGCGTTTCCCCGCGCCTCGTAGGGACCAAACGGCGGCAGCGAGGCCCCGAGGAGCGGGCCGAGGTCCGAGAGACGCTCGCCCTGGAGATGGAACGCCACGTCGCCCTGGGCGTAGCGGATCGGCAGGTCGAGCTGCATATCCAGCACCAGACGGGTTCGGCCGGACTCGGCGCGAATCCGCGCCGGGAAGACGCTGCCGGGAAGTGCCAGCTCGACGAGCGCGGGCACCTCGGCGGAGATCGCCAGCGGCGCCGAGCGCAGCTCGCCCGCGAACTCCGCCACGATGGGTGCGCCGGGTCGGCCCTCGAAGGAGACGCGCCGGAAGGGAAGCGTCTCCCGGACCGTATCGGTCACGATCTCCCAGGCGCCGTCCTCGGCGACGGCGTCGAACGTCGCGCTGCTGAGCAACTCGCGACCCGTGTGGCCACGCACGAGCAGGTCGACGGAGACCCGGGAGGCACGCGCATCGAGGTTGGCCACGAGGCCGAGTGCGCGTCCCAGCTCGCCGAGGTCCACAGCACCCGTGCCGGCGCGCAGCGCCAGGGCCGGCGCGCTCCCCGTGAGGTCCACGTCCAGCTCGCCGCCTAAGTCGACGCCGCCGTAGCGGGCCCGAAACGGCGCTGCCTCGACGCGTCCTTCGCGCATCTGCCACGAGAACGCGACGCCCCGAGCGTCGCTCGGGTCGAGGACCATGCGTTCGATCCGGACCTCCAGGTCGGCGTCCGGCACCGCGATGCGTTCGGGCAGGATCGGACAGTCGATGGTGAGACCGGGTTCGTCGTCGTCCTCCTCCTCGGCCTCCACCAGGTTCTGCTCCAACTCCTCGACGTCGAGGACCGTCGCCTCGACGCGGGCAACGGGTCGTCCGCCCGGCCCCGCCCCGAGCCAGGCGAGGCTCCCGGTAGCACGCGTGCGGCCGAGGGCGAACGACGCCGAGGAGAGCGCAAAGCCCTCGCTTCCCACCTCGAGGTCGCCGTGCAGCCGATAGGCGGCGGGAGCCTGCTCCGGCACGCCGAGCCACGGCGCCAGGTCGCCGAGTCGGCTTCCGTCGATTTCGAGCCGGACCCGGTGCGGCACGTCTCGGCGCGCGGGGTCGCCGAGCCGCCCCACCATGCGGACCGTCGCACCGGCGCCTCGTGCCGCCAGCGCAACCGGCCACGGAGGGCCGTCGAGCAGATTGATGACCTTGGCGCCCTCGAAGGTCCCTCGGGCCGGCTGGTCCCGGAGCGAGCCCTCCGCCGTCACGACGACAGGACCGCCGCGCGCCACGCGCAGGGTCGCCTGCGCCAGCGTGAAGCCGACCGGTCTCGCTCCCGGCTCGTTGCCGTAGGACAGGGCGGCTTCGCCGAGCTCCAGGTCGAGCTCTGTCGCGTCGGCCCATTGGTGCAGGTCGGCGCCCGAGGTGGTGGCGTGGAGCGCGAGGCGGCCGAAGCGTCCCCGGACGTCCTCACGCCCGGTCAGCATCTCCACCAGGGGTCCGATCTCGCCGGCCTGCGCCTCGACGCTCAAGTCCATTCCGGTCTCGTGGCTCCTCGCATCGATCCGCACCGCTCCGGCCAGGACCACGCCGGCGACGCGCCCCTCCACGTCGAGGTCCCAGGACTCGTAGAGGCGGGACAGCTCGACGAGCCGATCCTTGCGCAATGTCAGCTCGTACGGTTGTCCGTTCACGCGGCCCGCGAAGACCGCCTTCAGCTCGTCGGGGGCGAGCGATCCGGTGAGTGCGTCGATCGTGAGGTGGTAGTCGCGGCCCGACGACCCCTCCCGGTACGCGACCGCCACGTCCTGCAGCGCGATGGAGCGAATCGCCAGTAGCTCCTCCGTCGGAGTGGACCCCGGCGGCTCGGGAGTCGGGGCAGCTTCGAAGGTCCAGTTGTTGCGCCCGTCGGGTGTGGTCTCGAACGCGATGCGCGCGCCCTCGATGTGCAGCTCGCCGATCTGAAGCTCTCCGCGCAGCAGCGCCGGCAGGCTGATCTGGCCGCGCGCACCGGCCACCTGCGCCAGGCTCTCGGCCTCGAAGCCGGGCGGGTTCGCCACTTGGATCGTCTCCACGCCGAGCGTCGGCCACAACGCAGGCACGAGATGGACGCCCCCGCCTATCTCGACCGTGCGTCCGAGCGCCTCGGACGCGGCCGCGGCCAGCGACGGACGCAGCGCGTTGAGGCTCACGGGCAGCCCGGACGCGACCCACAGCACGAGGGCCAGTAGAGCGACGCCCACGACCGCGAGGGCCGCAAGCACGCCGCGGCGAATCCACGCGCGCATGCCGTACAGACTAGCGCCGGTCGAGCCCGTTCCGGACGCAGCATGCTCGATCAGGAGCGGGGATCGTGCAGAAGCGACGTCGCGGGCCGAAGATAGGCGACCGTAGGAGCCGCCCGAGAGAGTGCGCGCGAACCGAATCGTGACCTACGTGACCAACGCCGAGCTCGCAGCGCTGGAGCGGATCGCGGACCGCGAGCAAGTCGGAGAACGCGCTGCCAGTGAGAAGGGGGCGTTCCGGGAGCTAAAGCCGGTCCGGTGTCCGCCCGAAGGGCGGTCAGGAGACACCCTGTGACACAGTTCCCGGACGTCGGCGATCGGGCCCCGCTCTTCACGCTGCCCTCTACCGAGGGCGACATCTCCCTAAGCGAGATCCTGGAAGACGGCGCCGCGCTGCTCGTCTTCTTCCCCAAGGACAACACGCTGGTCTGCACCCGCCAGCTCTGCAACTACCGCGACAACCTGTCGGTATTCGAGGATCTGAGCGTCCAGGTCGTCGCGATCAACAACGACCCGCTGGAAGCACACGAGGCCTTCGCCACCCGCTACAAGTTCCCGTTCCCGCTGTGCGCGGACGTGGAGCGGACGACCTGCCACGCGTACGGCGCCCTGCTCGACCTGTGGAAGATGCGCAGGACCCTCGTCCTGGTGGGAGAAGACGGCCGGATCTGGTGGCGGCACAGCGTCCTGCGCGCGTTCTACAAGAACACGACGGACCTCGAAGAGACCATACGGGACCTGCGCGCAGAGCACTGATGCGGTGCGGAGGTCCGCCACCGTCTACGAGATCGATCCCCGTCGCTTCGAGAAGGACCGCTTCTACACTGCCTTCCTGATCGTCTTCTGGATCATCTGGACGCCGATCACGCTGTTCGTGACGGGCCTTGCGGCGACCGGCGGGGGACCGCAGGCGTTCCTCTACCTCTGGCTCTGCTTCGGCTGGCTGGGCGTAGTCCTGATCCCCTACTCGCTCCTGACGCGCAACCGCAAGCAGCGGCTCACGGCTTCCGCGGGACGCCTCCTGATCTCCGGGACCACGCTCCTGCCATGGCGAAGGCAGGAGATCCAGCGCGGCGACCTGAAGGCGCTGTCCCTCGAGCGTCACGACGACGAGTCGGTGCTGACCCTGAACCTCTTCGTGAAGGGCTTTCCGGGGCGGGTGATGCTGGCGCCGCTGGTGCACCCGGACGGCAAGGAGATGCTCTTCCACGAGCTCGCACAGTTCCTGCGCGAGCTCGGCTTCCAGTTCGAGGCGCGCAACGAGCGGGCGGGATAGACTGCGGTGCGAGGGGCGACAGGAGGAAGCCATGGCGACTTCGATCGACTCCGGGGCTCTCGACGTACGGCGACTGTCCGGCTCGCTGGGCGCCGAGGTCCGCGGGATCTCCCTGGACCGCGCGGGTCCGGCGGAAGCGGATGCGCTCCGCGCGCTGCTGACGGAACACCTCGTGCTGTTCTATCCGGAGCAGCACCTCACCCCGGACCAGCACATCGCGTTCGGGCGGCTCTTCGGCGAGCTCGAGTCGCATCCCAACCTGGCCTTCGCGGCGGAGCGTCCCGAGTTCTTCGAGCTGCGCGCGTCCGGGGGAGCGGGAGCCATCGCGGACGAGTGGCACAGTGACCTGACCTGCCAGGAGCAGCCGTCGGTCATGGCGATCCTCCACATGGTGAAGTGCCCACCGTTCGGCGGCGACACGATGTGGGCGAACATGTACAAGGCCTACGACGAGCTCTCGCCCGCGATGCAGGAGTTCTGCGAGGGCCTGAGTGCGCTGCACGACGCCCACCCCCACAACAAGCCCGACACCATGGCCGTGCATCCCGTGGTGCGCGTCCACCCCGTGACGGGACGAAAGTCCCTCTTCGTGAACGAGCACTTCACGAGGCGCGTCGTCGAGCTGAGCCACGAAGAGAGCGACGCGCTCCTGGGCTTCCTCACGCGCTGGGCCACGAGCACGCGCTTCACGGTCCGCTACGCGTGGACCGAAGGCACCTTCGCGATGTGGGACAACCGCTGCACGCAGCACTACGTGCTGAACGACTTCGAAGGCGAGCGGGTGATCCAACGCGTGACGGTCATGGGGGACCACCCGGAGCCCGCCGCGCCGCCGCGCTGGGAGCCCTACCTCAAGTCGGTCAGCGCAGCGAGCCGCCACGACCGCCAGCTGAGGACGCACCTCGACCGCAAGTGGTCCAGCTAGACTTCGCCCGCTAGCCGAACTTCATCTCGAAGAAGCAGAGCTTGTTGCCGTCCAGATCCCGGACGTAGGCGCCGTAGAAGATCGGGAGTCGCTCGCCGGGCGGGCCCTCGTCCGTGGCACCCAGCTCGATCGCCTTCGCGTAAAGCTTGTCTACGCCCTCGCGAGAGCCTCCCGGAATCGCCAGCATGTTCCCGTTGCCGACCTCCTGAGGCTCCTCGTCGTACGGGATGCAGATGGCGATCATCGCCTGGTCCGTCGACGTGCCGTAGAACTTGATGCGGTCCATGCCGAAGAGCTGCTTCGCGCCGACCTCCGCGAGCAACGCGTCGTAGAAGGCCTCCGCGCGATCCATGTCCTTGGTTCCGATGGTGGCGTAGCCGAGCATGCGGGATCTCCTCTGTGTTCCTGGGGGCAACGATACCTGCGATCCACCGACGGCGCGGGTCCAGCGGACCGGCTCCGCTGGAGGGGATCGGCTCAGTCCATGTAGCCCAGCGCGCGCAGCGCCTTCACCGTCTCGGGGTCGACGACCACCTCGTCCACCTTGCGGCCCTTGCGCGCGGCCACGGCGCGCCGGGCGATTTCGGCGAAGGGCAGGGTCTCTGCCGCATGCGACTCGATCAGGTTGCGCTGCTCCGTGGGGTCGGTACGCAGGTCGTAGAACTCGGCGAGGCCGCCTTGCAGTCGGATGTACTTGCGGTCCTCGGTTCGCACCGCAAGCGTCTTGCCGTGCTCGCTCACGGCGTAGGCGGGCGGCGCCTCCCCCTGCGTATCGTACAGGAAGGGCATCAGACTCACGCCGTCGAGCTCCGGCGGTGCGCTGCCCCCGGCGAACTCGATCAGTGTCGGCGCCACGTCCACCAGTCGCACCTGGGCGTCGACGCGCCGACCTGCGTGACGCGAGTGCGGCAGCTTCACGATCAGCGGAACGCGGATGAGCTCCTCGTGGGGAATCCAGGAGTGGGCGATCACGCCGTGCTCCATGAAGGCATCGCCGTGATCGGCCATGAGCAGGATCATGGACTCGTCGTAGAGACCGTCCGCCTCGAGGTCTTCGAGGAGCGTTCCTATCTTGGCGTCCACGTGGGTGAGCACGGCGTCGTAGTCCGCGCGGAGCTGCTCGACGGCCGCGGCGTCCGGCACGAGCTCTCGCCGGCGAATGGCGTCGCGCCGGGGCTTGTAGACCTCGCCGGACATGCTCGCCCAGTCTTCGCTGTAGCGGCCGTAGATGCCGTCGTACTCCGGCTTGGGGATGTTGGGCGCGTGAAGGTCCTGGAAGTGGAAGTAGGCGAAGAAAGGATCGATGCGGCCCAGGCGCGAGCGCCAGTCGCGCCAGCTCGCCTGGATCCGGCGCATGTAGCCCGGTTGGTCGTGGTAGTCGACGTAGCCCTGGTCGAAGCCCATGTAGGCGCGCAGGTGGCCGTTCATCACCCAGGCCGTCGTGAAGAGCCCTTGCGCCCGCAGCGACTCGGCCAGCGTCGTCAGCTCGGGCGACAGCACGTCCGAGGTGACCCGGTCGGCCGTGTCCTTCTTGTCGCCCCGATAGACGCCGTGATGATGAGGGTAGAGACCCGTGAAGAGCGAGGCCACGCTCGTCTTCGTGAAGGTGGACTGGGACACCGCCTGGCTGAAGAGGATCGCGTCCGCTGCGAAGCGGTCGATGTTCGGCGAGGTGGGCCGGTCGTAGCCGTAGACGCCCAGGTGATCGGCGCGCAGCACGTCGATGAGCAGCACGATCACGTTGGGCCGCGTGTTCTGACGCTGGGCGATCAGCGCCGCCGCGTTGGCGACGATCCAGAGTGCCGCCAGCGCGGCGATGGCCGCATGGGTCGTGCGCCGAGGGACCCCGCGGCCCAAGCGCAGGATTGCGAAGCGGTCCCCGAGGCTCCACGAGATCGCGCCCCAGCACGCGGCCAGGGCCAGACCCCAGGGCAAGGCCTGGTTCAGGCTCTGAACCGTCCCATGCAGAAAGACGCGCGGGAAGCCCTCGCCCAGGTAGGGGTGGAGCCGCCACGCGGCGAGTGCCGCACCGCCGAGCAGGCCCGCGGCGAGTCCCAGCGCGAGCAGGTTCGCGGCTCCCCGTCCGGCCCCGCGCTGCCTGGGATCCGCTTGCGTCGCCATGAGAGGCGGCAGTCTAACGAATCCCCTCCCGCCATTGCGGGCCGCACGCAACTTGCCATGACGGGGGGTTCTCGGACCTCGAAGGCCGCTGGAATCGCCCATCCGCTCGAGGAGCCAGGGGGCGCGCCTCCCGGTGGCGGGGCCTCCCTACCAGCCCGACGGCCGCGGCGGCTCAGGCCGCCGCGCGGACCAGGCCGGCCTGGCGTCGCCGTTCGTCCTCCATGGCTTGGTCGATGTCGCTGCTCGTGCCCGACTCGAACTCCAGAATCCCGAGATCGGCGAAGCGGGCGCGCTGACGGTCGCTGAGCAACCCGAGGCTCTTCACGTTCGGAACGATCTTCTTGAAGAGCCGGCGGCGGTACTCCTTGGCGAAGGGCGATTCGAGGGAGGCTTCGATGCAAGCGTCGACCGGCAGGCCCATGGTCTCCCAGACCTCGTGGTTCAAGATGCGATCGCGCATCAGCACGCAGGCTTCGTAGACGAAATCCTCGCGCTCGACTCGTTCTGTCTCGGTCAGGCTCTGCATGTGCTCGCGCAGGGAGATGACGCCGAACGCTACGTGGCGGCTCTCGTCTTCCATGACGGCTGCGGTCAGATCGTGGAGCAGCGAGTTGTTGGCCGAGTCGCGAATCGTGCCGAAAGCCGCGAGCGCCAGGCCCTCCACGATGATCTGCATGCCGAGGAATTTCATGTCCCAGCGCGAATCCGAGAGGATCTGGTCGAGGAGCTTCTTCAGGTTCGCGTTGACCGGGTAATCGTGCTCGAGCTTCTCCTGGACGAAGCGTCGATACACTTCGACGTGCCGCGCCTCGTCCATGACCTGGGTCGCGCCGTACATCTTGGCTTCGTACCACGGCACGCTGTCGACGATCTGGGCGGTGGCGAGGAGCGCGCCCTGCTCCCCGTGCAGGAATTGGCAGAGCTGCCAGGTGATCGCCTCGTGACGAAGCTGGTCGATCTCGCGGGGGGTGAGCTTGTCCCAGATCGGTGTGCCCCAGATGCCTATCGAGGCATCCGGCACGAGTTCGCTCTGCGGGTCGACATCGGTCGTCCAGTCGAGTCGCTGGCCCGCTTCCCACTGGTCGCGCTTCGCGTGCTCATACAGGCGCACGAGCTGGGCCCGAGTGTTGTCGTATTCCCAGTTGTAGGCGACATCCTGGGGCACTCGGTAGGTCTCGACGGGGTTCGCAGCCTTCAGTCGGTCCATGGGTCGGCTCCTTTGAATGTCTACGATGTAGACTTTGATGGCCTCCAGTGTAGTCTACATCGTAGACTTGTCAAGGACTTTCTGGTAGACTCGGTCCATGCCCGCAACTATTCGATCTGACTCGAGAAAAAAGCGTACCCGCAGGCAGCCGCTCTCCCGCGAGCGGATCGTGGAGGCCGCGCTCGCGCTGGCCGACACGCGGGGCGATTTCTCGATGCGCGCCCTCGGCCGGAGGCTGCGGGTCGATCCGATGGCCATCTACCGGCACTTCAAGGACAAGGAAGGCGTGCTGGACGCCATGGTCGATGCGGCCCTCGCAGACCTCGAGCCCCCGGCGCCGGGCGGCGGAACGCCGGCCGAGCGCCTGCGTCGAATGTGCACCGGGTTTCGCGACGTCCTGGCGTCGCATCCCGGTGTGGCGCTGCGCGTCTCGACCACCCGGCCGACGCTCGGCCCCCATACCCTCGCGCTCACCGACGCCTGCGTCGGACTGATTCGCGAGCTGGGGTTGGATGCAGCGGCGGCGACCCAGGCGTTCCTGATGATCATCCGGTTCATCAGCGGGGTTACGAGTGCGGAAGAGCGCTTGCGCGCCGACGGAGACGACGAGGCGACGTGGCGCGAGGAACTGCGGGCCGGCTACGCGAGCGTCCAGCCCGATCAGCTCCCGAACGTGTTCGCGATGGCGGCGGAGGTCCCGGGCCTCGGATTCCAGCGCGAGTTCGAGTACGGGCTCGACCTGCTCATCGAGGGCCTGGTGCTGCGCGGTTCACGGGCAAGCTGAGCGCGCATCGACGCGGATCAGACGACCGGAACGCTCCGGCTCGCGAGCCATGCCGAGCGCAGCCGCTCCACCAGGAGGCCCAGGCCCGTCAGCAGCACGATGATCTTCAGGGGCGTCCCGACGAAGGGCACCTCGGTGGCGACGATCACGACGGCCAGGCCCGCCAGCAGCGCCAGGGCGAACGACTGCCAGCCTTCGCCCCGGGCGCCGGTCAGCTGGCTTCCGAGGATCGCCGCGATCAGGATGGCCGACACGTAGAGCGCCACCAGGAGGGTGAGCAGTGCAGCCACCGCCAGCGGGATCCCGACCAGCGTGATGCCGACGAGCACCAGCGCGAAGGGCGTGGTGACTGCCACCAGGAAGCCCACTCCCAGGCTGCGCGCCAGGTCGCCGGCCGTGGCCAGGTGAACATCGAACAGCCGCGGCACCAGCCAATGGAGCAACATGCCGAACAGGAACGCCGCGCCCAGACGGATGACGAGCAACGCGTAGAAGGACCCGCGCCCGAAGCGATCGGACCAGGTCTCGGGGCCGTGCTTCGACACGCTCGTGCGCACCTCGCCCGACACCGCCGCGCCCGGCGCCATCTCCACTTCCTTCCCGTCCTGCCAGAACATGGCGTCGAGGTCGCCGTCCACGCGCGCCTCGTCGAGCAGCGACACGCGCTCGCCGCGGGTCTCCATGTTGCGGTCCACCGTGCCGCGCAGCTCGATCCAGTCGCCTAGGAAGAAAAGGTCGCGGCCGATACGGCCGTCCAGTGTGGCGCCGGCCGCCACGTGGGTGGAGTCGCGCTTCACCTGTCCGTCGTCGGCCAGGGTCACGAGCTCCGAGACCGAGTACAGGTTGCCTCCCACCTCGCCGTCGATGCGTACCTTCTCACCGATGCCGTGGAGGTTGCCTTCGATCTTGCCCGACACCTCGATGGTGCGCGCCGAGCAGAAGACGTTTCCGCGAACCTCCCCGCGCAGGATGAGCCGCTCGGCCAGCACGACGATCAGATCGCCGTCGACCACGCCGTCGATGCGCACCGTGTCGGCGTTGACGATCATCGTCTCCGACACGGTCTCGCCCGCCGCCACCGCAACCTCGTCCTCGTGGAAGCGAAGGTCGAGGGCGCGGCTCGGCGCGGCGGCCGACACCAGCGCGAGGAGCACCACGCCGAAGGCCACCGTCGTGCCGCCCAGTCGCCGCGAGAGCATGGAGACCAGCAGCAGGAGAAGCATGGCCACGCTGGCCAGAGCCGCCAGCGAGACCAGGAACTCCAGCAGTCCCGGCATCTCGTCGCGAATCACGAATAGGAGGTCGAAGACCATTTCGAAGGCTCCTTGCAGTCGGAAGGGATTCAGCCAGGCGGCGCCGGTGGGAAGCTGTGCCTCGAATACCCAACCCAGCACGGCGAGGGCGACCACGCCGAGGCCCACGGTGGGCAGCAGGCCGAGAGCGAGCTCGCGGGGCGGAGGCGCCGCGCGCGGCGCGCTGCGGAACGAACGGCGCTCGCGCTCGTGAAGGGTGTCGGCGAGCAGATGCCCCTCTTCCTCGAGCGCGACCACCAACCCGCGGCAACGCCGGCACTGCACCAGGTGCGTCTGCACCGCGCGCCGCTCGTCGCCGCTGAGCTCGTCGTCCACGAAGAAGACGTAGGTGGATTCGGGAAAGCAGCTCATCGGTCGTCCTCCGACCCGTCCATATCCTCCCTTCCGTCGGTATCCAGGAGGGCCGCGCGCAGCCTGCGCTTCGCGCGGAACAGCAGGGTTCCGACCTGGTTGCGCGAGACGTCGAGGAGCGCCCCGATGGCCTCGTAGTCCAGATCGGCGAAGTGGCGCAGTACGAGAGGCAGGCGGTACTTCGCAGGCAGAGCGTCGATGCCGGCGAGCAGCGCCGCGCGCTGCTCCGCCTGCACCAGGCGCTGCAGTGGCGACGGCCCGCGGTCGGCCAGGTCTTCGGGGTCGGGGCCGGCGTCGTCGAAGAGGCGCTGCTCGGTGGAGCGCCGGCGCAACACGTCGACGCAGTGGTTGGCGGCGATGCCGAACAGCCACGAGCGCAGCGGGCGCTCGGGGTCGTAGCCGGCGGAGCCCGCCTGCGCGCGCAGGAACGTCTCGCCGAGCGCATCCGCGGCCGCGGCGTCGTCGCCGAGCAGGCGCCGGCAGAGCCTCCCCACGTCCCGCTCGTGGGCGCGGAAGGCTTCTGCGAGTGCGTCCGGATCCCGACTCATGCGCGCTTTGGGCCCCGGTCGGGTGCGTGGCGCGGAGGCCGGGGCCCTCCAGGCGTCGCCGGGGCGCATCGCCTGGAGCACCTGCATCCGCGGTCCGAACCATGCGCTGACCTGCTGCACCAGCCGGGCTCCCGGGGCCTGCCGAACGGCCCCTGCCCCGTACTACGAACGAGCCCGGTGGAAATTGCAGGCCCGCGGCCGGCTCAGGCGGATTCGCTGGATTCGGGGCTCTCGGCGTCCGCCAGGGAGCAGAGCTCCGCGAAGGAGACCGTCACGTCCTCCACGATCTCGTGGAGGTCCGGGATCAGGTCCCAGTCGGCGTTGAAGCCCCAGCAGAGCTTTCCGTTGTAGCTCATCAGCGCGATGCCGAGGCCCAGGTTGTCGAGCAGCGGGACGTGCGGGAAGACCTCCAGCATCTCGGCTCCCAGGCTGTAGAGCGGCACCTGCGGGCCGGGGACGTTGGTGACCACCATGTTGAAGGGAAGCAGGCGCGTGGCGTTGCGCGCGCCCAGGGCGAGCAGGGTGGACGAACCCCAGTCGGCAGCCTGGGCCAGCAGGTCGGCCCCCACCGCCTGATCCGACTCCTTCAGCTCGGAAGTGGTGGCGTGGATGGCGGCGAGCTGCTTCCGGCGGTCGGACTCGGCCAGGGGCAGCGGCACGATCCAGGCCCCCACGCGATTGCCCAGGCTCCCGGTCTCGTCCTTGGAGCGCAAGCTCACGGGGGCGAGCACGCGGAAGTCCATCTCCGACACGTCCACGCCGCGCCGCTCCATGATGCGCTGCACGGCGCCCGTCACCACCGTGAGCACCACGTCGTTGAGCGAGCCGCCCAGCGCGTGGCGGACGCGCTTCACCTCGGCCAGGTCCATGGTCATCCAGTCGAAGCGGCGGTTGCGTCCGATGGGCTGGTTGAGCGGCGTCTCCGAAACGCGACGCAGGGTCGAGCCCAGGGTCTCGAGCAGACCGCGGCCCCTCACCAGGAGCTGGCGACGCGTGTCGCGCGCCTCGTTCAGGGTGTTGCCCAGGTTGCGCAACAGATTCACGGGCAGCTGCACCCGACGCGACACCTCGTCGCGCAGCAGGCTGAGGCCCGAGGGCGTCGGCCGTGGGATGAACTCCTGGGCCGGCTGGACCTCCTGCTCGGGCGACGGACTCATCAGGATCTTCATGAGGTCCACGCCCGAGACGCCGTCGATCATGCAGTGGTGCACCTTGGAGATCATCGCGAAGCGATCGCCGTCGAGGCCCTCCACCATCCACATCTCCCAGAGCGGTCGCGTGCGGTCGAGAGGCTGCTGCATGATGCGCGCGGACAGGCGCTTGAGCTGGCGCTCGCTGCCGGGCCGGGGCAGCGCCGTGTGGCGCAGGTGATAGTCGATGTTGAAGTCCTCGTCGTCGACCCAGACGGGATGGTTCTCCACGGGGATCCAGGCGAGCTTCTGGCGGTAGCGGGGGATCTGGTGGATCGCGCCGGCTGCCAGTTTGCGGAAGGCATCGAAGTCGATCCCCCCGTCCTCGAGGCGCAGCGGGCCCGCGTCGTGGATCTGGGTGGAAGCGACGTGCATGTACGCGTTCGGCTTCTCGAGGGCGAGGAACGAGAAGTCGAGCGCGGTGAGCCGATCGTACGCGTAGCGGGCCATGGGGGGTCCTCCGTATCCCCAT
>CAXMOD010000022.1:0-6321 GCA_964194905.1 uncultured Desulfobacterales bacterium
GGTCGATGGCCTCGTGGCGGGAGCGGACCGGCCGCTGTCCCTGCGCTGGGTCGGCGCGCTCCCTGGCAACGGCATCGAAGGGCTGCTGCGGCTCGCGCACGCACGCAACGGCGAGGACGTGGCCGAAGCGTTGGCCCGACATCACGAGCCGGTGTTGGTGATGGCATGGGCGGGGGCAGACGGGACGGGTGGGATCCAGTTGGCTGGGGCGGTGCCGCGGCGACGCATGGCCTCCGGGCTCCAGCCGGTACCTGCCCGGAATCCTGCATTTGCGTGGACCGAGCGGCTCCCTGCCGCCTCACTTCCTCGGCGGACGCTCGGGCCCGGCCGACGCTGGCTGGTGGCCTCGGATCGGAGCCTTGCGCCGCGGGGCGGGGGGATCGAGTACTTCTGGCGCCAAGGCGATCGGGCCGGTCGCATCGAGGCCCTGATCCGGAAGGCTGCCGGGGCGGGCCCGATCGAGCTCTCCGGCCTCGCCGCAATGCTTGCGGATCGGCAGGCGAGCGCGGCCGAGAGCCTCCTCGCCCTTGCGCTGGCCCACGCGCCGGACACCGCCCGATCCAGTCGCGAGGAGCGCGAGGTGGTGGCGGCGCTGCGCGCCTGGGATCGAGACAGCAGTCGCACCAGCGCGGGTGCGGCAATCTACCAGGTCTTCGTCGGGCGGCTGTTGCGCGCGCTCTTCGAGCCCACGCTAGGGGAAGCGCTGCTCGAGCGTTATCTGGCCCTCCCGCGCGTGGGCGGCGCGGCGCTCGCTCGCGAAGCCCTCCGGCAGGCAGCAGCGGGCGGCAGCCCCGAGGCGCCGTGGAGTGATCCAGGCTTCGTGCGCGATGCCGTCCGCAAGAGCCTACGAGAGGCGTGGGTGGCGCTCTCGGTCGAGCTCGGTACGAATCAGGAACGTTGGGCGCTGGCCCGTCTCAAGACGCTCCGCTTCGAACCGCTCTGGCACGATGCATGGCGTGGCGATGGCGACGCGCTCGGGCCGTTCCCGTATGCCGGCGATCCGACCAGTGTGGCGGTCGCCGAACATGCACCGCTCGGGCCGTGGGGATCCCGGCTCGTGTCGACCTGGCGCTTCGTGGTCGACGCTGGAAATCTCGACCAGGCGCTGGCGGCGTTGGCGCCCGGCCAGTCTGAGCACGCGGGCCATGTGAATGCCACGGATGGCATCGCGCCTTGGATGGCGGATCGCCTCGTGCTGCTCTCGACCAGCGACCCGGTGATCGAGGACGGGCCGACCCACCGCCTCCAGCTGGTGCCGCGGGAATAGGAGCGCACAGCGTGGTGATCTACGCGACGGTGCCGGGCTTCTACGCCGAGGTGGAGCGGGCCGCGGACCCGGGCCTGGCCGAGCGTCCGGTGATTGTTGGGGGGGATCCCCGCAAACACGGCCTGGTGCAATCGGCCAGCGAGGATGCAGCCGCGGCCGGCGTGACGGTGGCGATGCCGATGCGCGACGCCCTCGCGCGGTGCCCGCACGCGCGCGTGCTGAAAACCAACATGAAGGCCTATCGCGCCGTGGACGGGCGTCTCCGGGCTTGCTTCCGCCAGGAGACCGAGCGCATGGAGCCGCAGGGCAAAGGCGCGGCCTTCCTGGATGTGAGCGGTGGCGACGAGCGGCCCGAGGACGTCGCCGAGCGCCTGCGCGAGCGCGTGACGGCGACCCTCTCGCTTCCGCTCCGCGTCGGGATCGGGCCGGTCCGTTTCGTGGCGAAGCTCGCCGCCGAGGAGTCGGGCGCACGCGGCCTATTCTGCGTGCGGCCGGGGGAGCTTCGGCGCTTTCTCGACCCGCTTCCCGTGACGAAGCTCCCGGGGGTCGGCCCGCGAACCCAGGAGACGCTGCTCACGCTCGGCGCAACGAACGTCGCGCACCTGCTGAAGGTCGGGCGCGACCGGCTCGAGGAGCTGCTCGGCAACCACGGGCGAGCCATCCACGCCTTGGCCCAGGGGATCGACAGCGCGACCGTGCGCGCGGCGCCGCACCCGCGCACGCTGAGTCACGAAGTCACGCTCACGACGCCCGAAATCGATCGCGGTGTTCTCGAGGCGCGCCTCGGCGAGCTGGCGAGCGAAGTCGAGCGCTCGCTGGCTCAGGAGCGACTCGCGGCGAAGCGGGTGGTCCTGAAGGTCCGCTACGGCGATCTCGGCACCACCACCCGAAGCCGCACGGAACGTCATGCGCTCATCGGCGCCGCCGAGCTCCTGCCGGTCGCCGCCGGTTTGCTCGCCCGCACCCAGGCTGGCTCCCGGCCCATTCGGGGCCTCGCTCTCGCGGTCAGCACGCTGGTCACCCGGCGCCGCGACGACCGACAGCTCGACCTGTTCGGAAAGCCCGGCTGAGCTCGTCCGGCCCCCCATCGGTGAGGGCTCGCGGGCGGCTTCTCAAGGCCCGGCCCCGAGCCTCCGATGAACTCCACGCGGCCCTGGTGCCGCGAGGGGGCGTCCTGTGGAGGACCGCCGGAAATATCCGCGTATCGCCACCGATCAGGTGATTTCGTTCGCGATGCTCGACGCGCGCGACCAGCTCGGCGTCGGAAAGAATCTCTCCGAGGGCGGAATCCGCTTCGAGGCCGTCGGCTGCGAGCTCAACCTGGGCGACACGATCCGGGTGACCTTCAACCTGGGCGAGCACACGGTGGTCGCCGTGGGCGAAGTTTCCTGGGCGATCGAGGTGGACTCCTTCACGACCGACATCGGGCTGGTGTTCCTCGAGGTCGATCCGGAGGCCTTGCGGCTGCTCGCTGAGTTCGGCGAGCCCGCACCCATCTGAGGCCCTGAGGGGCCGCCCGGGGCCCGCTCGTGAGGCCACCTGGACCGCGGCCACCTGGAGCCCGCTTGCGCATGCACGCCAGGCAGGCCAGCGTCTCCGGGCATGGCCGACTTTCATCAGACTGGGGTGATCAGCACACTCCACCGCCTCGGGCGCCCTGACCTCGATCGCCTGGAGCGGGAGCTCCAGGGACACGCCCAAGTGCGTCCGATCGCACTGGTGCTGCCGTGCCTCTACTCCGAGCTGCACGACGGGCCGCTCAAGGGCCTGATCGACGAGCTCACGCGTGTGACCTATCTGGCCCAGGTCGTGGTCAGCGTGGCGGGCACGGACCGCCCGTCCGAGTTCGACGAGATGCGCGACGCCTTCGCACCGGTGCGCACCCGAAGCGGGGGCTCGGCAACGCTGCTCTGGGAGGGCGGGCCTCGCCTCCAGGAGCTCTACGGGGCGCTGGGCGCCGAAGGGCTCGCGGCGGGGGGGCCCGGCAAGGGCCGCGGGGTCTGGCTCGCGTTCGGCTACGTGCTCGCATCGGATCTGGCCCGCGTGATCGCCATCCACGACTGCGACATCCGGGACTACGATCGCGAGCTGCTGGCTCGGCTCTGCTTCCCGGTCGCGAACCGGAACATGAACTACGAGTTCGCGAAGGGATACTACGCGCGCGTCACGGACCGTCTGTACGGGCGTGTCACCCGCCTGTTCATGACGCCGCTGCTGCGTGCCATGAAGTCGGTGCTCGGCCCGAACCCGTTGCTCGAGTTCCTCGACTCGTTCCGCTTCCCCCTGGCCGGCGAGTGCGCGATGACCACCGAGCTGGCGCGCAGCATCCGCATCCCGAGCGACTGGGGGCTCGAGGTGGGCATGATTTCGGAGGTGTTCCGGAACAGCGCGGCCAAGCGCGTGTGCCAGGTCGAGCTGATCGAGAACTACGACCACAAGCACCGCGAGCTCTCCGAGTCCGACGCGGGGGCGGGCCTGCACCGCATGGTGGCGGACATCGGCGCTTCCCTGATCCGGAATCTCGCGAGCTACGGAGTCGAGTTCGATGCCGGCTTCCTGAACACGCTGAGCGCGGCCTACGTCCGCATGGCCCAGGACGCCGTGGCCCGTTACCACGACGTCGCGTCACTGAACGGGATCCACTTCGACCGCCACGAGGAGGAGCAGGCGGTGGAAGTCTTCTCGCGGGCACTCCGGAACTCGGGGCTGGACTTCGTGCGCGATCCGCTGGGCGCGCCCCAGATCCCGAATTGGAACCGGGTCACTGCGGCCCTGCCGAGTTTCCTGCAGGACCTGCGCGAGGCGGTCGAGGCCGATAGTCGTCCCTAGGGAAGCTCCAAAGCTTCCCTAGAGGTCGGCAGTCGCCTCAGCACGGAGGTTCGCTATCAACGCTGCCGTGACGATTCGGATTGGCGAAATTCCCGTGGGGGGCGGGGCGCCGTTGGTCCTCATCGCAGGCCTCAACGTCGTCGAGACCGAGGCCGCGACGCTGGGCATGGCGCACTCGCTCCAGCTCATGGCCGCCCGCCACGACTTCCCGCTCGTGTTCAAGGCGTCGGTGGACAAGGCAAACCGGTCGAGCCTGCGCTCCTACCGCGGGCTTGGCTTCGACGAGGGCCTGCGCATTCTCGGGCGCGTGCGGTCCGAGACCGGGCTCCCGGTGACCACGGACGTGCACGAGCCCGCCCAGGCCAAGCCCACGTCGGAGGTGGCGGACTGTCTGCAGGTGCCGGCGTTCCTGTGTCGTCAGACCGATCTGATCGTCGCGTGCGCGGCCACGGGACGGCCGGTGAACATCAAGAAGGGCCAGTTCATTGCGCCGGACGACGCGCGCCTCTCCATCGAAAAGGTGAACAACGCCGGCAGCGGCGGCGGGATGCTGACCGAACGGGGCAGCTCCTTCGGGTACAACGATCTCGTCGTCGATATGCGCGGGCTGGCGCGCATGCGCAGCTTCGCTCCGGTCTGCTTCGACGCCACGCACGCGGTGCAGCGGCCGGGCGCCGGCGAAGAGGCGAGTGGTGGCGAGCGCTCGATGGTGGCGCCGCTCGCCCGCGCGGCGGTGGCCGTCGGGATCGATGCGCTCTTCATCGAGGTCCACCCGGATCCCGACAGCGCGCCGTGCGACGGCCCGAGCCAGATCACGCCTGCCGCGTTCGAAGCGCTACTGACAGACGTCCGTGCGATCGAGCGCGCGCTCGAGCCGCAGCGCCGCACCTAGCGCTTCCCGTAGCGCGGCGCCTAGCGCTCCCCGATGGGCCCGCAGCGCCGCGCCTAGCGGTTGAGGATCAGCGCGCTCGCGGTGCCATCTGGCGCACGCAGGAGCAGGTCGTCGAGGCCGTCTCCATCCATGTCGCCGCGCTGCACGCTCTCGACGGGGCCCCGGGCGAGGGTCCGCTCCGATAGCACGCGGCCGCCGTCCAGCATCCAGGCGCGCAGCTCGTCGCTGGTGGGGTCATAGGCGGCCAGGTCGTCGCGTCCGTCGCCGTCCACGTCGGCGGTCGCCGCGGCCGTCGGGGCGCGGCTCAGCTTCACGGTCGAGACCCGGAAGCCGCCGGCGCCATCCATCAGCCAGATCTCGGCTTCGGGGCCCGGTCGCGCCTGGACCCAGAGGTCGTCGCGTCCGTCGCCATCGAAGTCGCCGGCCAGAAGAGCGTGTAGCGGCCGGATGGAGCCGAAGTCCGCGCCCTTCGCCGCCAGCAGCTCGACGAGCCGCCCGCTCTTGGGCTCGTACGTCACCAAGGTGGCGGTGCCGTCTCCATCCAGGTCGGCGGCCAGCAGCCGGGCGCCGGTGGCCACCGGCACGCGTCGTAGCGGAGACAGCCGACCGTTTCGGTCGAGCCGGAACAGGGCGACCTCGTGCGTGCTCTGGAAGGCCAGCTCTTCGGTTCCGTCCCCATCGAAGTCCGCAGCGAGGGCGCTGGTGGTGCCGTTCTGTGCGGGTAGGGCCGCCACGTGTTCCAGGCTGCCGTCCTCGAGGAAGAGCGCCAGCGGGTGCCGCCAGGAGCCAAGGGTCACCAGCAGGTCGAGGTCGCCGTCGCCGTCGAGGTCGCCGGAGGTCTCGACCCGCAGCGGAGGCAGGAACTGGAAGCCCGGGATCTGTTGCACGTCCTGGGCGGCACTCGTGACGCCCTCGGCGGCGCTCGTGGGCTGGGCCAGCGGCTGAAGTGAGGGTGCGGCCTTGGCCGGCAGGCTGGCGGGCGGCGCCGAGCCGGTTCGCGCCGCTGCGAAACGGATCGGGTCCGAGGGGGCGGAAGCCTCGCTGGTGAGGGTGCGTCCGTCCTCCACGCCATAGGCGCGAACGCGCACGCGGATCGTCTCCCCGGGGCTTCCCGCCACGCGTGCGCGTGGCAGCGGCGTGTACTGCTCGCTCCGGTAGGGCCCGCCGTCGCGCGAAACGAACACCACGTAGGCCGACACCCCGCCGCTCGACGGCGCCCACCGGAGCTCGGCGGTGTCCTGACCGACAAGTCCCTGTGTGTGGGTCGCGGCAGGTGCGCTGAGGGCGAGGACAGCACCACAGGCGAGGGCGCGCGGGAGCGCGCGCCTCCAGT
>CAXMOD010000023.1:0-8257 GCA_964194905.1 uncultured Desulfobacterales bacterium
CCGCCGTCATCGAGACCGACGCTCTGATCGGTTCCGGCCACCGTGACCGTGATCGCGCCCACCTCTTCGGCGGTGAGGCGAACCGTGCGCCCCGTGTTGTCGCGGGTGTAGCGGTCGATGGCGGCGTGACCGACTGACGCCTGGCGATCGCGAGAGAGGTACAGAGCCGTGGGCATGACCTCGCCGGTATCCACCGGCTCGAGGCGCAGGTAGCGAACGCGCTCACCGTCGTAGACGGCGACGGTGGAGTTGGTCGTTCCGAAATCGACACCGATCCCCAGCACCGGGCCCTCCGCTTGCCAGAACACCCATGCCAGATTTCGGCGGGTTCGTGAAGTCTGTTTCGCAGCGCCCGTCTGAGCTATCTTGCTGAGCGTCGGCGCGGTTCAGCGCGACACCCGGGAACGCGATGACGCGCCACGTCCGCGACCTCGTCCAGCGACGCCCCCTGATCGTGGTCGACCCTCCAACAGCCTATAGGAGGAACACACTCTTGGACGCCAACCGCGAACAGAAACTCCGGATCGCCCTCATTGCCTTCGGCGCGGCCTTCCTGATGGTCTATCCGCTGATGGTGGTATGGCCGTCGGGCTGGGCGTGGCAACCGAGCCAGCCCGAGTACGAACAGATGATGGTGGGAATCTACGCCACGCTCGGCGTATTCCTCATCCGGGCGTCGCGCAAGCCCCAGGCGCACTTGAGCCTCATCTGGTTCACCGTCTGGTCGAGCGCCGTCCACGGCGGGATCATGGCCGTGCAGGCGATCGTCGATCCCGCGGAACGCGGTCACCTGCCCGGGGACGTGGCCGCCCTCCTTCTCGTCGCGATCGTGCTCGGCGTGCTGACGCCGCGCGGGGTAGCCGCTCGAAGTGCAACGGCCACCGCCTGACACGAGACCGCCTTTCATGGAGCGAGCTGGTCCCAGACGATGAGCCAGGCGCCGCCCATCGCGAACCCGACACCGAGCCAGCCCTTCCAGCCCGCCTGCTCACCGAGCAGCACCACCCCGAGGACGAAGACCAGGGGCAGGCTCAGGCGGTCGAGCGCCGCCACGGGCCCGGCGTTCGCCCGCTCGAGCGCGGCGAAGTAGGCCAGCCAGGAGCCCGCACCGCAGATTCCCGCGCCCAGCATGGCCAGCCAGGTGCGTGCGCTCAGGTCGGCGGCCCCGCCTGTGAGATTTCGCCACGCGCCGCTAGCGGCCGCGAATCCGATGAGCACCGCGCTCATCACCAGCGAACGCAGCACGGTTCCCAGCACCACGTCCATCTGCTGGAGGCCGAGCCTCCCCAGCACGGCCACACCCGCCGCACCCAGCGCGGCGAGCAACCCCAACCCGATCCAGGCATGCCCTGCCATGGTGCCCTCCTCGCCTGCATCATCGCCGCAAGCACGGTCACGAAACAAGAGCCGCCGCGCCGTCCCAGCGGTACTCGACGTCGGGCTCGCTCTCGGGTGCGGGGCTCACGCCGAACGCGACGGCGCGGAAGCCGCGACCTTCGTAGAAGGCTCGCGCCCGCCGGTTGCGCTGGTGCGTGAACAGGGTGAGCCCGTCCGGCGTGAGACGCTTGGCGTGATCCAGGAGGGTGCTGCCGACCCCCTGGCCCTGGGCGGGGGGGTCCACGTAGAGGTGCTCCACCCGGCCCGGCGCCAGGGCCAGCAGACCGACGATGGCGTCCCCGCGTGCGGCCACCCAGACCTCCGTGGTCTTCATCACGGTGCCGCGGAAGAAGGCCAGGTTGTCGGCGAGGGTGTGGCCCATGCGGCGTTCGAGCCACGGCTGGGCGTCCCAGCGCGAACGCGCCCAGACCGCGACGGTCTGTTCGACCTCGTGGTCGGCCATGGGTCGAATACTCTCGTCACTCACGGCCGCATGGTAGGCTGGAGCGCATACCCGCACCCGGGACGGCGATCGCCTTCCCGACCCCGGAGGATCGATGGCACTTTTCATGCGCCGCTTCGACGGAGAGACCTACGCCCTGCTTCGGATCATGGCCGGCCTGCTCTTCCTGTGGCACGGAGCCTCGAAGCTCTTCGGCTTCCCCGCACCCGTGCCCGACGCGCCGGCGTTCGTGATCTACCTCGGCGGAGCCATCGAGTTCGTGGGAGGCAGCCTCGTCGCGATCGGCCTCTTCACGCGCTGGGCGGCGTTCCTGTGCTCGGGGATGATGGCGTCCGCCTACTGGATGGTTCACGGCACGAACCACCTCTTCCCGCTGATCAACAAGGGAGAGTTGGCCGCGCTCTACTGCTTCGTGTTCCTGTTCATCGCGGCCCACGGGGCCGGCATGTGGAGCGTCGACGGGACACGCAGCGGGAAGGCGGCCTGATCCACAGGGAGCCAGCATGGACCTGAAGCTGTTCGCCACGGTGTTCGCGACGATCTTCGTCGCCGAGCTGGGTGACAAGACCCAGCTGGCGACGCTGCTGTACGCATCCGACGCCGCCCACCCGAAGCTCACCGTCTTTGCGGCTTCGGCGGCGGCGTTGGTGGCTACCTCGGCGCTGGGGGTGCTGGCCGGCTCGTTCGTCGCCGAGCACGTAGACCCCCGAACCGTACGCTGGGTCGCAGGCCTCGGCTTCATTGCGGTCGGCGCCTGGGTTCTCCTGGGCGGCGACTAGGGTGGGACCCGCGCGGGGCGTGCGCGACTCGCGATCCGAGTAGGGCGTGCTGAGCGCTGCGATCGCGATCGGCGTCTGCGCGTTCGGGGTCTCGCTGCTCACGCTCTTCTCGGGCTTCGGCCTCGGCACGCTGCTGCTGCCGGTGTTCGCACTCTTCGTACCGGTGCAGGTGGCCGTCGCGTCCACCGCTCTAGTGCACGCCGCCAACAACTTGTTCAAGGCGGGCCTCCTCGCGGGACACGTCCACCGCGGCGTGCTGGTGCGTTTCGGCGTGCCGGCCGTCGCCGCCTCGTTCGTCGGGGCGCTCCTGCTGGCGTCCTTGGCCGGCCAGGAGCCGCTCGCGCGCTGGACCTTCCTCGGACGCGAGGCGCAGGTCACTCCGGTGAAGCTCACCATGGGTGCGCTCATCCTCGGGTTCGCGCTCTTCGAATTGGTGCCGAAGCTGCGCGCGCTGCGGGCTCCGGTTCGCTGGCTTCCCGTGGGCGGCCTTCTCTCCGGCTTCTTCGGGGGCCTGTCGGGACACCAGGGCGCCCTCCGCGCGGCGTTCCTGGCCCCGCTCGGCCTCGCGCCGACGGAGTTCGTCTCGACCCAGGCGGTGCTCGCGCTGCTGGTGGACGGCGCTCGACTCGCCGTCTACGGCTGGACCTTCGTCGTGCTGCGCGACAGCTCCGTCGCGGTTCCCTGGCCGCTGGTGGGAGTCGCAACGCTGTGCGCCTTCGCGGGCGCGCTGCTCGGAAGACGCCTGATGACCAAGGTGACCATCGACGGGATCCGTCTCCTGGTGGGCGTGCTGCTCGTGGTGGTCGGCGCGGCGCTCTCCGCCGGCATCGCGTGATCGGTGCGGGAAGAGCGGGTATCAGCCGTCGCCGGGCGGAGGACTGAGCTTGTAGGTCACCAGCGCCACGGCCACCTCGCGGCCATCGCTGTCGTGCACGGCCACCTCGCCGGTGGAGATCTCGCGTCCGCGCCGCCGCACGTGTGCGGTGGCCACCACATCCTTGCCGCGAGCGGCCGACGTGAAGTTGATGGAGAAACCGATCGTCGCACCCTGCGCGCCCGGCTTCACCGAAGGGCTCGCCCAGAACGACGCCGTGGCGGCCACGTCCACCAGGCCCGAGAGCACACCGCCGTGGATCGTGTCGCCGTAAGTGACCAGATCCGGGCGGTAGGGAAGCCGCACCTTGACCCGGTCCTCGACCGCTTCCACCAGCTCCAGCTCCAGAAGACTCCCGTACGGCGAAACTACGATCGCCTTCTCGATGAGGGCCGACATGCCGTCGGGAAGCGGCTTCGCCTCGTCCATCACGATCCTCCCCAGGCCGGATCCGTGACACCGCCCACCGCCTTCTGCATGGCGGGCCGCTGGTCCAGGTGCGTCATGTAGCGCTGAAGGTCCGGGTGCTCATCCAGGAGACCCAGGACCCGCGCGACGCCCACCGTGAAGCCGACCATGATGTCGGCGGCGGAGAAGGCGTCGCCCATCAGGTAGTCCTTGCCGGCGAGACCCTTCTCGAGGAAGCCGAGCGCATCGTGGGCGCGCTCGCGCGCCTCGGCAATGATCTCGGGATGTTCGGCGGAGTCGTTGCGGTAGAAGGTATGGCGGATGATGTTGCCGAGGGGCGGGTAGGCCGTCCCCTCCGCGAAGTGGATCCACTGAAGGAAGGGGCCGCGCTCCGGGGAACCCACAGGGGGCGCCAAGCGCCCTTCCCCGTAGCGCTCCAGGATGTACTCCAGGATGGCGCCCGACTCGCAAAAGACGACCCCGTCGTCTTCCAGAACGGGATATTTCCCCATCGGTGTCTTCTGGGAGTAGGTGCGCGTGGGCGGCGCGAACTCGCCTGTTTCCAGGCGGTACGGGACACCGAGCTCCTCGAGCAGCCATAGGATTCGTACGGCTCGGGTACGAGGAGCGTAGTAGAGCGTGAGCATGGATCCTCCAGCCGGGCGCGCAGCGCGCCTCGTAGGGTAGACCAATGGCGGCCCCAGGCGCGCGGGTGGTGGTACCCTTCCCACGCGATGCCTCCCCCGGTCCGCATCCGCTTCTACTTCGACTACATCTCCTCCAACGCCTACCTGGCCTGGATCGTGCTGCCCGAGCTGGCGGCGCGCCACGGCGCGACGCTGGAGCCGGTGCCGACGCTCTTTGCCGGGCTGCTCGAGGCGCACGGCCAGCTCGGCCCTGCCGAGGTGCGCGCCAAGGCATGGTGGATGGCCAAGAACAACCTGCGCAAGGCCGCGCTGCTCGGCGTCCCGCTCAACCCGCCCGCCTTCCATCCCTTCAACCCCCTGCTCGCGCTGCGCGCCTCGTCGCTGCCGATGGACGACGCGCTACGCGACGCCTTCATCACCGGGCTCATGCGGGCGGTGTGGGTGGACGGCCTGCACGTGAGCGAGCCCGACGTAGTGGCGCGCCTGGCCGACGCCGCAGGTCTCGACGGCACGCAGGTGGTGGCCGACGCGCAGAAGGACGAGAGCAAGACTCGCCTCCGCGAGCAGACCGACGCGGCGATCCTCCAGGGCGTCTTCGGCGTCCCCACCATGCAGGTGGGCGACGAGCTCTTTTGGGGCTACGACGACCTACCCTACCTCGAGCACCTGCTGGCCGGCCGCGACCCGCTAGACCCCGAGGAGCTGCGAAAGTGGATGGGGGCGGGTCGCGCCTCTGCGCGGCGGCGGCGCTTCCGCGAAACGGATGGCGCGGTGTAGTGGCCGAGACCTTCCCCGGCGGATGTCTGTGCGGCGCGGTGCGTTTCGAGGTGAGCGACGTGTTCGATGCAGGCCTGTGCCACTGCACCATCTGTCGCCGCCTGAGCGGCGCGCCGGCGCTGTTCTGGGCCAACGCTCCATCGTCCTCCTTCCGCGTGACTCAGGGCGATACCGCGGCCTACCGCTCGTCGGAGCGGTTCGAGCGCCACTTCTGTCCGACGTGTGGTACGCCGGTCTTCGGACGCAACCCGGAGCCGCCCGCAGGCGAGCGCGATCTCATGTGCTTCAACCCGACGCTCCTCGAGGACCCCGAGGCGATCCAGCCCAGCGTCCATACCTGGTGGGAGTCGCGGGTGAGCTGGTTCGAGCCGGGCGACGACCTGCCGCGCGCGCCGAGAGGCGAACTCCCGCACCCTGACCGGCGGCCCCCGTGGCGCGCTCGCTGACCGACTCGGACCGCCTCGCTCGCGCGCGCAGCGCCTACGCCGCGATGATCCGAGAGCTGGCCGGGCTGAGGTCGGAGTCGCTGGCGGAAGCCTTTGCGCGCGTGCCGCGCGAGCGTTTCCTGGGACCCGGCCCGTGGCAGATCCAGCGCGCCGACGCGCTCGGCAGCTACGAAGAGACGGACGACCCCGCCGAGCTCTACGACAACGTGCTCGTCGCACTCGATGCCGAGCGCCGTCTCAACAACGGCGAGCCTGCTTCCCTGGCGCGCTGGTTCGACCTGCTGGAGTTCGGCCCGGGCGTTCGCTTCCTCCACGTGGGCTGTGGCGTCGGTTACTACACCGCCATCGCGGCTCATGCGGTTTCGCCCGGCGGAAGGGTCGTGGCCGTGGAGATCGATCCGGGCCTGGCGGCGCGCGCGCAGCACAACCTCGCAGACCTCGAGTGGGTGGAGGTGATCGCGGGCGACGGTTCGCAGGGCCCGGCGGCGACGCCCGGCGCCTTCGACGCGGTCTTCGTCAACGCGGGCGCGACGGAGGTGAGCGACACATGGCTCGACGCGCTTTGCGCGGGCGGCCGCCTGCTGGTGCCGCTCACCGTCGGTCTCCCCGGGATCGCTGCGGGCGGCGGGCACATGCTGCGGGTCGAGCGTTTCAGCAACGGCTGGGCCGCGGGCTTCGTCTCCGGAGTGGGGATCTACCACTGTTCGGGGGCGCGCAGCGCCGAGGGGGAAGCGCTGCTGCGCGCGGCGTACACTCGCGGAGGCACGGAGGAGGTCCGCGGCCTGCGCCGCGAGACCCACATGCTCGCGGCGGAGTGCTGGCTCCATGCTCCCGGCTTCTGCCTGACCGCACGGGGCCCCGCGTGATCCTCGTCTTCAACGGCTCCTGACGCGCTACGCTCCGTGTATTGGCGCGCCCGCAGGAGTTCCCATGACGAGGCGCAAGCGCGACGATCGCCCCTCCGGTCCCATCAAGCCGCGCCTGCGCCGCGACGGCGTGGAGGGCGCCATCCAGCAGGCGCAGCGCGAGGGGGAATTCGACGATCTGCCCGGCAAGGGTGAGCCGCTGAAGGGCCTGGGCGAGGTTTACGACCCGGCCTGGTGGGCCAAGAAGCTGGTGCAGCGCGAGAACGTGAACGTGCTGCCGCCGGCACTCGAGGTGCGGCGCAAGCTGGAGCGGCTGCGCGCGGAGCTCCCGAACCTGCGCGACGAGCGCCGCGCACGCGAGCGGCTGGAGGCGCTCGATGCGGAGATCGCCAAGGTGAACCGGACCGCAACCTCGGGGCCGGCCACCAGCGTGCCCCGCATCGATGTGGAGGCGGAGCTCGATAGCTGGCGCGCGGCAAAGGAGCCGTCGGAGTGAGGCCCGCACCGAGGTGAACGCCGCACCCTGGCTCTACCTGGCGATCGCCCTCGGCGGCTCGGCCTGCTTCTGGACGCTGGCGGGCGTCGCCGGAGGCATCGAATCGCGGGTGGGGTCCTTGCTCTTCTACGCGGCCGGCGGAACGCCCTTTGCGTGCGCCGTGCTGCTCACGCACCTGCGCGAGTCCGCTGCCGAGGCGCGCACGTTCTGGGCGCGCGCCTTCGACCCGCGGCGCATGTCCGGCCCCTGGCTCATGGCGTCCCTCCTGCTGCACCCGGCCCTCGTCGGTGCAGCGGTGATGGCCGACTTCCTCACCGGGGGGTCGCCGGCCCAGTGGAGCGACGCCGCGCGCGCCCTCGCCGGTCCGGCCGCCGTCCTCTCGACGCTCTTCTTCGTGTTCTGGTTCGGCCCGCTGCCAGAGGAGATCGGTTGGCGCGGCTACGCCCTCGACCCCTTGCAGAAACGCTTGGGCGCCCTCGGCGCGAGCCTCGTCATCGGGAGTGCCTGGGCGCTCTGGCACGTGCCGCTCTTCTTCCTCGAGGGCACCTTCCAGCACGGCCTCGGCTTCGGGTCGGCGCGCTTCTGGATCTTCAGCGCCAGCATGATCCCGCTCTCGGTGCTCATGACCTGGGTCTACAATCACACCCGGCGCAGCACGCTCTCCGCCGTGCTGATCCACTTCACGGGCAACCTCACCGGCCTGCTGGTGGCGAAGACGGAGCGCCTCGCGCTCTTCGAGCTGGTGGCCCTCAGCGTGGCGGCGGTCGTGGTGACGGCGGTGTACGGTCCGCGGGAGCTCGGCCGAGAAGACCGGTGACCCCCCTTTCCGGTCCTTCCCGGCCAGCCCGCAGCATTCCCGCGATTCCGCAGGAGGAGCGACATGAGACTCGACACCCCGCGCCTCGAACCCCTGGACGTGGAGGAGATGGACCCGGAGCTGCGGGTCAAATTCGGAGATGGGCCCATCCTCAACATCTTCCGCACGCTGGCGCACCATCCCAAGCTGATGAAGCGCTGGCTCGTCTTCGGAAACCACGTGCTGGGCAAGTCGAGCCTGGGCGAGCGCGAGCGCGAGATCGCCATCCTGCGGGTGGGCTGGCTGTGCCGCGCCGAGTACGAGTGGG
>CAXMOD010000024.1:0-2762 GCA_964194905.1 uncultured Desulfobacterales bacterium
TCAGAGCTCGAGCAGCTGCTTGCCGAAGTTGGCGCCGCTGTAGAGACGGAGCAGCGTCTTCGGTGCGTTCCCGAAGCCCTGTTGCACGTCCACCTCCCACGCCAGCTCGCCCTCGGCCGCCCACTTCAGGAGGTCCGCCGCGGCCTCTGCGGCACGGGGCAGGAAGTCCATGACGACGAAGCCCTCCATCCGGCCGCGCTGGGCCACGATCCGGTAGTAGTTGCGCGGACCCGGCGGCTTCTCCTCCAGGTTGTAGCTGGAGATCGCGCCGCAGATCACGATGCGCGCGCCCCGCGCGATGCGCGCGAGCACCTCATCGAGGATCGGCCCTCCGACGTTGTCGAAGAACACGTCGACGCCGTCCGGGCAGAGCTCCGCGAGGCGCGCGCCCACGTCCTCGTTCTTGTAGTCGATGGCGGCGTCGAAGCGCGCCTTGTCGGTGAGCCAGGCGCACTTGTCGGCGCCTCCCGCGATGCCGACGACCCGGCAGCCCTTGATCCGGGCGATCTGCCCTACCACCGAACCCGTCGCTCCCGCGGCGCCCGACACCACGACCACGTCGCCTTCCTTGAGCTTCCCGACCTCGAGGAGCCCGAAGTAGGCGGTGAGGCCCGTGATCCCGAGGACCGAGAGGGCGGTTCGCGGATCGGTGCCCGGCGGCAGCGTGCGCAGGCCGCGGTCGCCGATCGCCCATTCCTGCCAGCCGGTCATGCCGGTGACCAGGTCGCCCGGCGCGTAGCCGTCCAGCTTCGACTCGACCACCTCGCCCACGGTCATGCCGCGCATCACCTCGCCGATCGCCACCGGGGGGATGTAGTTGGGACGGTCTTCCATCCAGCCGCGCATGGCGGGTTCGAAGGCCAGCCAGCGTGTGCGGACCAGCACCTGCCCGTCCTCGGGCTTGGGGATGGGGGTGGTGCGGAGCTCGAAGTCGCTCTCCTTCACCATGCCCACCGGGCGAGACTTCAGGAGCCACTGTCGGTTCACGTCACTCATGGGTCTTCTCCTTGGTTTCGGGTCCGAGGAAGAGGTACTCGACTGCACGGGCGTGGGCCGCTGCCGCTGCCGGGTCCGCGGGGTCGACTCCCGTGACACGCTTGCATTCTTCCGCCTGGTGGAAGATCACGTCGATCGCGCCGATCAGGCTGTAGACGAGGTGGACCGCGGGTACGTCGGCCGGGAGCGGCCCGCTCGCCTGGACGCGTTCGACCAGAGGCAGCAGCGCCTGGTAGAGCGGCTTCACGTGCCGGTCCACCATCCAGCGCATGCGCAGTCCGCGCCGCTTGCCCTCGTCGTGCATGAGCCGCACGAACTCGGGATTGCGCGCGACGAACCCCACGTGGCCGCGAATCAGTTGACGCAGGCGCGCGCGATCGTCACGTGGGCGCGGATCCCGGAGAATCGCCTCCAGGCCGCTGCGCAGCTCGGCGAAGGCGCGGTCCACCGCGGCGCGCCACAGCTTGGGCTTGCCACCGAAGTGGTACTGGAGGAGGCCCAGCGGCACGCCGGCGCGGCCGGCGATCTCGCGGGTCGTCGCGCCCTCGAAGCCGAGCTCCGAGAACGCCTGCAGGGCCGCGCTCAGGATGCGCTCCGGAGCGTCGCTGCCGCCTGCCGTCGTGTATTCCCGTTCGGCTCCCGCCATGGCCCCTCCGCCTGTCGCCAAGCCCGCTTGGTCGATCGACCAGCCGGACTGTACAGATGACCAACCTCGCCCGCAAGGGCCGCCCAGGTCGGCTTCGAGTAGGCTCGGAGCCCGTGGGGTCCCCGTGAAGCCGTTCCTCCCGATCGCCGTCGTCGTCCTGGCGTTCGCGCTGCCGGCCTGCCTCCCGAGCGCGTCGGTGCGCCGCGCGCAAGAGCAGATGGCGAGCGGCGATCTTCGGGGCGCCCGCGTCGCGTTGGAGCGCGAACGGGAGCGGGAGCCGCGCTCCGCCGACGTGCGTATCGCGCTCGGCGAGGTCTACTACCGCATCGCACGTGACCGCCTCGACCGCAATCGGGACGAGGCCGGCTACCTGCTCTTCCTGGAGCGCTCGGTGAACGAGTTCCTGATCGCGCTCGAGCTCGAGCCGAAGAACAGCCGGCCCCACTTCTACCTGGCGATGATGGACACCTACCGCGGAGACCTTCCCAAGGCGCTGCGCGGCTTCGGGAACACCCGTCGCCTCGAGCCGACGGGAATCGCGTACACCAACATCGCCGAGATCTACATCTACATGGGCCACCGTCACAAGGCGCGCTACTGGAACAAGGTCGGTGTTCGCAAGGGCGCTCCGAAGTGGGCTGCGACCTTCAACGAGATGCTGCTCACCTGGAAGGAACGCGACCTGGAGCGCGCGCGCCGTCACTTCGACACGCTCCAGACCACCCACCCCGAGGCGCTTCAGACCATCAACGTGGCCGAGCTTCCCGCGCCGCCGCGCGACTTCGAGGAGTTCGCCGGCTACTGCTGCCGCAGCCCGGCGTGCGGCCCCTACATGCGGGACCCGTGCCGCGAGCTCGCGCTCGAAGTCTACGATCGCGAGCTTTCCAAGCAGGCCATGCTCGAGGAGCTGCGCATCGAGATGGAGACGCAGCGCCGCCTGAACGACATCTATCGCCAGCACAAGGATCTCCGCATCGAGCTCGGAACGGAACCGCGGCCCGAGCCCTGAGCCGGTACACCGGCTCGCGCGCGGCGCACATTTCTCTACGACGGGGCGGTCCTTCTCGGCATCGGGCCCTCCGTGTACGCAGCTTTGGCGCAACTTCCGGGGGAGCGGCGC